>CAYYRT010000100.1:0-4678 GCA_964474055.1 uncultured Acidimicrobiaceae bacterium
AGATGTGACCACTCTCGCCGAGACCCTGGCCTGGCTGGTCGACATTCCGTCGGCGACCTCCGACGAAGGAAGAATCGCCACCGAGATCGCTGCCCGTCTCTACCCGGCGTTGGGTCTGGACGGCGTGGACCGGTTCGGGAACTCCCTGATCGCCGGACGGCGCACCGGCCGGCCTCTCTTCGTTCTGGCTGGTCACCTGGATACGGTTCCCTCCCAAGGTCAGGGCGCCGCCCGTGTGGAGGAAGGAAGGCTGCACGGCCTCGGCGCGGCTGACATGAAGTCGGGTTTGGCGGTCATGCTCCACCTGCTCGAAGATCCGGCGGTAGTGATGGGGCCCTTCGATCTCGTGGGGATCTTCTACGCGGGAGAGGAGGGACCGTCTGAAGGAAACGAACTGGAGCACGTGTTGAATGCGGCGGTGTGGCTCCAGGAGGCCGAGATAGCGGTGGTGATGGAGCCCTCCGATGGCGAGATCCAGGTTGGCTGCAACGGGATCATCAACGCCAGGGTGAGTTTCGCCGGCAAGTCGGCCCACTCGGCGAGGCCATGGTTGGGCGAGAACGCCATCTCCAAGGCCGGTGAGTTTCTGGCGGAATTGCACAAGCGCCAGCCCGAGGTCGTGGACATCGGGGGGTTGGTCTACCGGGAAGTGGTTTCGGCCACGCGTGCCCAGGGTGGCATCGCCAACAACATCATTCCCCCGGATTTCGAAATCAACGTCAACTATCGATTTGCTCCCACCAGGACGGTGTCAGAGGCCGAGGCCGTTCTCCGAGAGATCTGCGCGGCGGCCGACAATCTTGAGGTGGTCGACGCCGCTCCGGCAGGTCCGGTCGACACTGACCACGTCCTCATCGACAGGCTGGCGGCAGCTGCCGGAGCGGCACGCACCGCCAAACAAGGCTGGACCGACGTCGCTCGTTTGGGCACCCGCGGCATTCAGGCAGTCAACTTCGGTCCAGGTGAGACCGCCCAAGCCCACCAGGCGGATGAAAGCGTGGCGCTCTCAGATCTCGATCGAGCCTTCGACAGCCTGCGATCGCTCCTGGTCGGCTAGTCGCCGGCGATGGCGACCGCCCAGCGACCGTCAGGGTCGATGACGACGCGGAAAGCGGCGTAGCCGTCGTCGAGTGCCTCAGCCGGCCAGATATAGCTCCCGTTGCTATCCACCGCGGGAGTTGTCAGAAAGGCACTAACGAGCGACCGGGGTACGTCATAGCCGCGGCGGGCGTTGGCAATCCAATATCGGAGCGGATCGGGAACCTCCTCGAAGGCGAGGATGGTTCCGTCGGCGAGGGCCTTTTCAGCCAGCGCCGCCCAAAGACATCGTTCAGCCAGGGACTTGATCTGGTAGCGGGTGGCCGCCACCAGGTCTGGCAAACCCTCCGTTGGAGTTTCGACCGAGGCATCCGAAGTCACGCATGGCAACGGGTCCTCACCGGACCCAAGGGATGCCCCCTGCACTTCCAGGTCGCTAGCAAGCGCGAAGGTGTCCTGATTGGTGATCTCGTGGAGCGGCTCAAATAGGCCCTCGGAGAACATCCCCACCGTGATGTTGCCGCCGCCATAGGCTGCGGTGCCGTCGGCCGATACCTGGAGATCCCAGGCGTCCCCGATGTCGATGGCGGCGGCTGTGTTCCCCGTGGCCAGATGTCTCACGATGAGTTGCCGGCCCTCGGCGGAGTCCTCGATCGTGTAAAGGAACCCACCCGCCATGCCCACCGCGTTTATCGAGGGTAAGCAGTCATCTTCTAGGGGTGAGAAGTCCTCGTACCTGCCCCCGGTGATGTAGTGGAACTCGACGGAGTTGCAGTCGCCACCGGTGACGATCACGACCACGTTGCCATCGATGGCCGCATCGATCAGAACGTCGGTTGCTGGTACCACCGGGAAAGAGGCGGAGGTGTTCAGGTCGAGGGCCCGGACTTCTGAGCCGTTGAGTGTGTCGTACTTAAGGACGAGGGTCTTCTCACCATCGACCATGTCGATCGGCACCATCAACTCGCCGGGTCCCGGTGCAAGAAGCGGACGGGGGAGTTTTTCACCAGCCGGCAACCACATGATCGAGCCTTGCGCCCAGGGGAGGGGGGTGACGTAGTGGGTGAATACCAGGCCTCCGGCGTCGTCACTCACCACCCAGGAGATGGTCTCGTAGTAGAGGTCGCTGACCAGCGTCGTCTCGTCATCTGTGCTCAGGTCCCGGATCGTGATCCCGTCCGACCCGGCCGTGACCACATTGGTGACGGGAGCGAAGTTGGGTTGAGGGACCAGGGTCGTAGGGGCTGGCGATGCCGTTGTGCTGGTCGGGTCGCCGGCTACGGGGCCGGGAGAAGGGTTGTTGAAAGACCAGACGGCGATCACCGCCACGATGCTCACCGCCGAAAGGGCGCCACCAGCAACGATCCCCGTGGCCCGGCGGCGCCGACCACGGCGCAGGACGCGCTCGTAGTCCTCGGGCCGAATGGCCAGTTGTTCGGCGGTGTCGTGAAGTTGTCGCCTGAGACGATCTTCGATCTTCATTGCCTTGTCTCCAACTCGTCGCGTAAATCGTTCATTGCCCGATGCAGCCGGCTCTTGACCGTTCCCGGCCGAATACCAAGGGCCCGGGCGACCTCGTCGGTACTCCAGTCGAGGTAGTGGCGGAGGATCACCACCGCCCTGGTGTCCATCGGCAACGCTTTGACCGCTCGATCGAGGTCGGGATCACTCAACTTCACCTCGATCGAAGCCTGTGGGAACACATCGGTGAGGATCTCGCGTCGCCGTTTCCGCATGCGAGACCGGGCCCAATTCAGTCCAACCCTGTATGCCCAACCGGGCTGGTTTTCGAACGTCTGCACCGATCGCCAGTGTTGGAACGCCCGGGCCATGGCCTCGTCGGTGGCATCGGCGGCCAGATCCCGGTCTCCCAAAGTCAGGGCCAGTGCCCTCATGACCTGCCCGCGCTGAGATCGGTAGAAAGCCTCGAAAGAAGCGTGTTGTGGACGGACGATCTGCTGCTCGCCGGTGTCGACACCGGTCAATTCCGGATCCTCCTCATGGCTCGAAGACGCCGGAGGCTTCACTTTGGTTCTCAGCCAGTCAACGAGACCGTGGCCCGGTACTCGCCCGGGTTGACCGGCCAGTTGACCCACACGACCACCCCGTGTTCGGCCCCGGTGACGAAAAGGTCACCAGGTTGGGCGAGGCTGATAAGGACCTGGCTGCGCCCATCGTCAAAGCGAAACCGGTGGCCGGGGTGTGCGTCGGGTTCCCCGATGTTGAGCCAGGCACCTCCATCAACTCGCATCCGGACCGGGTGGTCAAATGCCAGCACCAGCTCTGGCCCGAGCCGGTCGTAGGGAAGGTCGGCTTCCGGCCGGTAGTCAAAGGTGAGGTTGGTGCCTTTGACGAGTAGATCGACGGCAAGACGAGGGTGGCTCATCCTGACTGTTATCTGATCCTTCGCCTCTTCCACAGCTTCGAGCTCGAAGGGCAAACGCTGCGGCTCACCCTGGCTCAAGACGCGGCCGATGCGCCACGGCGGCTCACCCGGAAGATACGAGACCGGGCGCCCCGTGGTCTTGAGATCCACGGTCTTGACCAAACCCTCCACGGGGTCGATCACCAGAGAGAGGTCACGGTTCTCAAGATGAACCTCGCCGACGCCATCGGCATCCCAATCGAGTTGGGAGATCTTGGTCCAATCAGCGCCCAACCGCCGCTCCTGATCAAGACGACGGCGGGCCAGCGTGAGAGCGGTGTGGGCCCGGGTGCGGTTCGTCTCAGACAGATACCAGCTGGCGGCCTGTGCTTCGAGAAGCAGATCAACCGCCTCGGCCGGCGGGCGATCCGGCCAGCGCGTCGCCAACCTCAACATCTTGCGGTACAACAGCGCTGCCTCGGGATTGGCATCGATCTGACGCGCCCAGGCTCGGTCTACCGGCAACTGGATGCGTTCGGGGCGATCTTCGGTGGTATCCACGGTGGGCGGTTGGTCACGCAGCGGGAGAACGGTCACAACCTGACCGAGGTGATCGGTCACCGCACATCTGGCCAGGGCTGGCACCGACCCTACCGCCACTTGCCCGATGCCGTTGGCAGCGAAAAGCGCTGCCAGTTGGGGTTCCCAGCCAAAGGGCACATAGCCGACCAGTTCGGTGAGTCCGAGGGCCGTCAGTTCCTCGATTTCTCGCCCAACCTGGAGTGCCCGGGAAGAGTGGGGGAGGGAGGCGAGGATCGGGTCGGTCCATCCACCTACGAGGAACGTCCAGGCGGTGTGAGGAAGGGCCGCCCTGGCCGAGTCGGACAGGCCAATCAGCAGATAGCCGGGAAGTCGGACGGCCAGGGCTTCTGCCGATCGTTCGGCGAGCCCGGTTTCGACCGCAAACACCGTCTCCGGTTGCCAAACCGGCAGCGACGTCACTCCGGTCTCCGGTTGGACGAGGGTCTCCTGCGCAGCAAACCAAAAACAACCAGCGCCGGCACGACCCAGAGCAGCAGCGCCGGCCGGGTCACCAGGACTATGAGCGTTAGCACCGCCGGCAGCAGCCAACGACGGTCGATACGGGCCAGCGCCGGCCAGGCGAACCAGATCGCGCCCAGGATCACGCCGGTCCGGAGCAGGATTCCACCGTTGGCAATTGCGCCGTTCCAATAGACGACGCCACCTCCGGCCATCGCGGCCAGGGCGGCGAGC
>CAYYRT010000101.1:0-4375 GCA_964474055.1 uncultured Acidimicrobiaceae bacterium
CAACCACTCGATGGCAGTGCTGTTGGTGACCGGCAGCGCTCCGGGCAGCCCTAGACAGGTCGGACAGACAGCCGTGTTGGGTGCGCCACCAAAGGTCACAGGACATCCGCAGAACATCTTGCTAGCGGTCCTCAACTCCACATGGACCTCGATGCCGATCACCGGTTCCCAGGAAGTCATCGCGACGACCTCGCCAGCGGCGGGCGGACGAATGATCCGGCGCGTTCTTCGATGGCCTTGGCCATCCTGAACATCACCGACTCCCCCAACGCTGGTGCCATTACCTGAAAACCGATCGGAAGCCCGCGCTCATCAAGACCTAGCGGGACCGAGATCGCAGGGGTACCGGCCAGGTTGGCGGGAATGGTGCATACATCCGACAGATACATCGCCAGCGGTTCCTGGCTCTTGGCCCCCAGTTCGAACGCCACGGTCGGGCTGGTGGGCGAAACCAGCACGTCCACGCGCTCGTGCACCGTGGCCAGTTCGTCAATGAGCTTGCTGCGCAGGCGGTTGGCCTGGCCGTAAAAGGCGTCGTAGTAACCCGCCGACAAGGAGTAAGTACCCAACAGGATCCGCCTGATTACCTCGGGACCAAACCCTTCGGCGCGGGTCCGCGCCATCATCTCCTCTACGGTTTCGCCTTCGACTCGAAGGCCGTAGCGCACTCCGTCGAAACGGGCGAGGTTGGCTGAGGCTTCGGCCGGAGCAATCAGGTAGTAACAGGACAGGGCGAGCTCAAACGTGGGCAGCGAGACCTCGACGATCTCGGCTCCGTCGTCGGCAAGTTGGTCCAGCATTCGGGACATGGCGGCGGCCACGGCAGGCTCGTAACCCTCGCCGGACAACTCCTGCACCACCCCCACCCTGATGCCTCGCGGCCCGGCGTCGAGATCCGGGCGCAACTCAGGGACCGGACCGCGGTAGGAAGTGGCATCCAGCGGGTCATGACCTGCCACTGCCTCGAAAAGGGTCAAAACATCATCGACAGTGCGAGCCAGCGGCCCGATCTGATCGAGGGAGGAAGCAAACGCAACAAGGCCGTACCGGCTTACCAGCCCGTAGGTTGGTTTGAAGCCAACCACCCCGCACAAGGACGCGGGCTGACGGATCGAACCACCGGTGTCGGAGCCGAAACCGCCCAGGGCAGAGCCAACGGCAACCGCGGCCGCCGAACCCCCCGAGCTTCCCCCCGGCACCCTGTCCGGATCCCAGGGATTGCGGGTGGGTCCAAAAGCCGAGTTCTCCGTTGAAGAGCCCATCGCGAACTCGTCGAGGTTGGTCTTGCCGACGATGACGGCTCCGGCTGACCGTAGGCGGGTCACGACTGTGGCGTCATATGGAGGCACATAACCGGCGAGGATCTGACTCGAGCACGTCGTGGCCAGACCCCGGGTGCAGAAGTTGTCCTTCAGGGCCAATGGGATGCCAAGAAGCGGCTCTCCCGCCATGCCGGCCGCCAGGTCGCGGTCAGCGGTTTCGGCGGCCCGCCGGGCGCCCTCATGGTCAATCGTCAGATAACAGTGCAGCTGTGCTTCCGTGAAAGAGGCCCGCTCGATCACAGCGTCGAGCAGATCAACTGCCGAACAATCGCCGGACCGGAGCCGGGCGCCTGCCTCGGCGATTGTCAGATCGGCCAGGGTCATGTGACTTCGAGAGCCGGCGGAACTTCGAAATATCCGTCACGCACAGCAGGACCCTGACCCAGGACCTCTTCGCGGTCGAGAGGCGGGCGAACCACATCGGGACGGAAGGTGTTGGTCAATCCCAAGGGATGGGAGGTAGGCGCGAATCCGCCTGTGTCGGATGCCTGCACCTTGGCCGCATGCTCGAGAATCACTGCGAGTTGGGTGCGATAGCGCTCGAGTTCCTCCGCGGTCAACGCCAGGCGGGCCAAACGGGCCACATGGTCGATGTCGATGTCGATCGGCATAAGGCCGGGGAGTGTAGGTGGAGCCGCCGATCGCTCCGGGGGCCCTCAGGCGGACAGCAGGAACTCGATCAACGCATCGACTTCGCGTTCAGACAAGGACAGCGCGGGCATTTCCCCGGAGTAGCCGTCGACAAGGAAGGATTGAGGTTCGAGCAACGCCTGGCGCACATATTCCTCTGCGGCCAGACCGTCGACCCTGGTGCCGGCCCGGTTAGCCAGAGCGGTCAGGTTGGGCCCTACGTTGGCATTGCCCGGCACCCCCAGCCGGCTGTGACACCCCGTGCAGCCTTTGGTGAGAAACACGACCTCCCCGTCGAGGAGGCTGGCCGTAGAAGCCGCCGTGGTTGGTTCGAGGCGACCCTGGAAGGCTGACCAGGTTGCCCCGGCCAGCCCCAGAGTCACCAATCCGGTTATCAACAGCCAGCGGAGGTCAGTCTGCAAGGCCTGTTTGGACGGAGCGACGGCGGATCAGGGCCATCAGTTGCGCCATGAACATCCCCAGGCCAACGGCGGTAGCCGCACCCAAAACCAGAGCCCACCCGGGGAGGCCGGCCGTCACAACCTGAGCAGGTGCCGCGGCGACCGTCAACTCTCCCAATTCGTGCTCACCAAAGGCGCCTTGCGACACCGACCACGACCAGGCCCCGCTCTCGGAAAAAGTCACCTCGGCCACATAGTGGCCAGGTTCTCCATCCGGTTCGCCGGTGAACCTGATGGTCTCACCGGTCTCGGTGTTACGAGCGGTGATGTAGGTCTCTGCCCCGTCAAACGGCGTCTTCCCGTGTTGCAGAATGGAGTAGCCGAGGAGATAGGGCTCTCCTGCCTGAAACTCTCCGGGAAGTTCATCGAAGCTCGTTATCGCCCAACCACCGGCGACCGCGGCCGGCGCCGCCAATCCGACCAGACCGAATACCAACAGCCCAAAAATCGAGAGCCGTCTCACCAATACACCTCCTTGGCGTTTTGATACCTCTACACCGCTAACGCTTCCCGGGTTCCATAAGTTCAAAAGGAACCAAACCTCGAGCGACGGTGTAAAAGGGGAGATATGTCGGTGGAGGGCCGTCCACTGGACGAAGACACCCTGGTGGCCGGGGCATTAAACGGAGATAAGAATGCTTACGCCGAGTTGGTGCGGCGATATCAGAAGGTCGCGGTCCGCGTTGCCTATCTGGTCTCCGGCAGCGAGGCCGACGCCGAGGACATCGCGCAGGATGCCTTTGTGAAGGCCTATGCGTCGATGGATCGCTTTGACCAGGGCCGTCCGTGGAGCCCGTGGTTGCTGCGCATCGTGCGCAATGAGGCTCTCAACCGGCGGCGGCGCAGCGGTCGCCAAGCTCGCCTCGCCTTGCAGATGGCAACGGATCCCGTTTCGGGGGATGCGGCCCCATCCCCCGAAGCGGTCGCAGTCGCAAGTGAGCAGCAAGCACGCCTCCTGCGGGCAGTGAACTCCTTGCCGAGCTCGCAACGCGACGTGATCGTGTGCCGCTACTTTCTCGAACTCTCCGAAGAAGAGACGCGTCACGCTTTGGGTATCGCCCCAGGCACTGTGAAGTCGCGGACCGCCCGCGCCCTGAAAGCCATCCGGCTGGAATCAGAAAGCTGGGACCGCAATGGATGAACTCGAGCAGGGCTTGCGGCTGCTCGGGCAGCGAGTTGACTGGCCGGCAGAGGTCGACCTGACCTCCCGGATCAGCAACCGCCTCGGGCAGCGGCGCACCCGGCCCCATCGGATTCCATGGCGGGCCATTGCCCTGATAGGGGTCGCCGTCCTGGTGGTAGGTCTGAGCCTGTCGCCGGGCGCTCGTCAGGCCATCGCCAGGCTGCTCGGGGTAGCTGGAATCAAGATCGAGATGAGAGTTGACACGACCGTGGCTCCGATCAGCGGCCTCGACCTCGGCAAGCTTGATCTGGGGCTGGAAGTCGATGCCTCCGATTTGGAGGAATTGGTCGACTTCCCGGTCTTGACTGCCAGCCTCCTCGGCCCTCCTGATGCCATCTTCTTCGACGATCGCTTCGATGGCCAGGTGAGCTTGCTTTGGGCTCCTCAACCCGGTCTCCCCCAGACCGGAAATTCGGGCGTCGGCATGTTGATCGCCAGCTTCCGGGGAGGCCTTGATCGGGGCACCTACTCCAAGGAATTGGACCCATCCCGTCATCGCCTGCTCGACGTTTCGGTGCGAGGCTTGCCCGGCTTCTGGATCGAAGGGGAACCTCACGTGTTCCTTTTCGAGGACGCCGAAGGAGTAATCCAGTTCGAGACGATTCGTCTGGCTGGCAACGTCCTCTTGTGGGAGGAGAACGGTGTAACGATCCGGATCGAGTCGGCGCTGCCCCTGGAAGAGGTGCTTCCCATTGCCGAGTCGATGACCACGCTCACCTACCCTGTCGAGGGTGGATAACCCGACCAACCGCCGGCTGATTGGGCTCGCCGCCCTGGCC
>CAYYRT010000102.1:0-1698 GCA_964474055.1 uncultured Acidimicrobiaceae bacterium
CATCTCCCACCGGTGCCGCCAAACCAAGCTTTGCAGGCCGGACGCCTGGGAGTCGGTCCAGGCCGCCCCCAGGAATCGGCCCAGCGACTTCAGCCCATTTGAGCGGACTGGAAAATAGATCTTGCCGTATACGGACGACGCCACATTGACGAGGCGATCGTTGAGCCCGCCGCCAATGGCGTGTCGCTTCGCGAGCATGGCAAACGCCTTCTTCTCGTAGCTGCCGTAGTGGTAGACGGGAGAGTCGGGGTACACCGCCAGCCGCTCGATTAGGGCCGTCCACATCGTGGCCTCGCCAGCGGCGTCGTCCGCCCAGAAAGGCTCGTACTCGGCCTCGCCGCCGCTGCACACGAGGAGCCCGGCCAGGTAGTGGGAATCCCGATCGGGGACACCTTCAATGTCCAAGAACAACTTCACCGGACTTTGGGGCAACTCAGGCAGATGCTCAATGTGGGTCTTTCCCGTTCTGATCGCCAGGGCTTGCAGTTCCAAGCTGTGCCGCACCTGCCTCTTGGCCTTCTTCCTGCTCCGCCTGGGCTTGTAGATGTGCGATAGTTGCTTGACCGTGAAGATGCCCTTGTCCTGGTACTTCCGCATCAGTTTGGGTGTCATCCGGTCGAGGAGGCTGAGGTTGTCCTCCTTCTCCGCCTGTTGGAGGCAAGCGTCTCGAAACGGACAGCTCGGGCAGTATTTGTTCAGGACGACCGGCGGGGCGTCGCCGGCCGGCGGGCTCGTCCATGTCCGGAGTACCTCGACGATCCGCCGCACCTCCTTGTACTTGCCGGCGAGTTTCACCTTTGAGGACCGGTTATCAAACAGGACCAGTGTGCCAGACACCGGCAACCGTCCCTGCACTTCACCCAGGACGAAGCCCTGGTAGGCCAGTCCAAGGGTATCGACTTTCGACGCCCGGCAAGTGCCGACGACCTTCACCGGCTCGTAGCTGGACCTCCCAAACCGCGAAGGTTCGGTCACCTTCGTCAGGAAGTCACATCGTGCATGGAGTCCATCTGCCGTAAGATCCGCGTCGGCGACGACCTCCCGGCCAGCAGCCATTTCGGCCAGGCCACCGAAGGGAACGACCTCACCGCCCTCCACCAAGCAGGAACGATGGGCTTGGCGGTTGGCCTCCGCCTGTTCCCGGATGACCGCTTCATAGTCATGCGGGCCGGGCCTTGCTGTTGCCTCCGTCATCAGCAGGAACGCCTTCCTGGGGCAGAGAGAGAACGCCTCAATGAGTTCCGAGCTGATCTTATGTTTCATCACAATCGGGGCCTCCGAGAACACGGTTGATGGCTTTCACACCCCCGGCTCGCTTTCAAAGAGGAATGGGCTCCCTAGGTGAAGCCAGCTACGGCGGGTCGTTGCGCGAATAGTAGTGCGTTTCGGTTACGGCGCTCTCGTCGGCAGCGTTTGTCAGGGTCGCTGGCCTCCGCATAACGTCAGAGTGACTCCAACCACGCGAGAATGTCGGGGCTGCGATTGGCGGTATCCGCGCCCGATCCTGGCGAGGTCACTTCGCATGCCGCCAACGCCTTCGCTTTCATCGCCAGATCGATCTCGATGTACCGATTCGTCGTCGAGATGCTCACATGCCCCAGCCAACTACGGATCACGTTGAGTTCGACTCCGGACTGGAGCAAGTGCATTGCCGTCGTGTGCCGGATCGTATGAGGAGTCACGCGCAGCCCCTGGAGG
>CAYYRT010000103.1:0-4158 GCA_964474055.1 uncultured Acidimicrobiaceae bacterium
CATGGCTGCGCAACTCGGCAACCGAGTGTTGGGTCGGCTTGGTCTTGAGCTCCTCCGAGGAGGAGATATAGGGCACAAGGGTCACGTGAAGGTACATGACCGATTGACGGCCGACGTCGTTGCCGAACTGACGGATCGCCTCGAGAAACGGGAGGCTCTCGATGTCACCGACCGTGCCACCTACCTCGGTGATGACAACGTCGACGTCGTCCCCTCCCACCTTGCGAATGCGGGATTTGATCTCGTTGGTGATATGCGGAATCACTTGAACGGTGTCGCCCAGATAGTCGCCTCTGCGCTCCTTCTGGATTACGGACAGGTAGACCGAGCCGGCCGTCACGTTGGAAGTTCGGCGCAGGTTTTCCCCTGTGAAGCGCTCGTAGTGGCCCAGGTCGAGATCGGTTTCGCCACCGTCATCTGTGACGAACACCTCGCCATGCTGGAACGGGTTCATCGTTCCAGGGTCGACATTGATGTATGGGTCGAGCTTCTGATTTACGACCCGAAGGTTCCGGGACCGAAGGAGGCGACCAAGCGAAGCGGCTGTTATCCCCTTGCCGAGCGATGAAACGACGCCGCCCGTGACGAACACGTACTTGGTCACGGGCGATCAGCGTAACAGAGGTGGTGGAGTGGTCGAAGCACCCCGATTCACTACGGTAGGCACATGACAAATCCTGGGGGACCCCAGCTCCCAGTAAAGGTGTTGGCAGTTGACGGCACCCTTTGGCAATCTTTGCTCGAGGAAGATCGTTGGCGACTTAGGGACAGGATTGGCAACCACCGTTCCGAATTGCTCATCGCCTGGATTGCCGAGTCCTCGCAACTTACCGACCCGATCGATGGCGATTACCTGGTGGGTCGGGCAGGTGAGTGGATCTTGCGCCTGCCCGCCCAGGAAGAGGTCACCAACGCTCCCCTCGGTTCGTTACTGGGGGTTATTCGCCATTTGGCCGACGAGTTCCTCATCATGCCGTCCTCGGTAGGACTGTTTCTAGAGACCCATCTCTCCAGCAAAGCGCCGGACCCGGCGTGGTCAATCGAGAGATTGCGGCGCGAGGATGGCGAGGGTCTCATCGCTGCTATCGACCGTTTTCTCAATCTTCCCCCAGCGGCCGCCAGCGCCGATATGTGCGATGAGGGGTTGGTCCAGGCAATCGACTCCCTCCGGCGCAACGTCACACCTCTCGGCTTCACCGCTGCCTCGCTCAGCGACAACCAACTCGGTTTGGAGGATGCCAACTACGCGTCGGTCTGGGCGCGAGACGGCACCATCGCCGGCTTGTGGAGCATGACACTCAACGATGGCGAATTCATCGAGGCTTTCGCCGCCACTCTTCGGCTGTTGGCTCGTCATCAGACCCCTTCCGGACAGATCCCGGCATCCGTTTTGATCGATGGAGAAAGACCCGACTACTCGGGTATCGGCGGAATCGCATCCATCGACTCGGTCCTATGGTTTGTGATCGGAGCCATTCGCTTTCCGTTCTTCGTTGGCGACAAGACCTTCGCCGTCGAGTTGCTGCCGGCAATCGAGAAAGCAATGGCCTGGCTTTCGGCTCACGATTCCAATAACGATGGCCTAATAGAAATCCCGGAGTCATCGGATTGGATGGACCTCTTCCCTCGCAGCTACAACGTCCTCTACGACGAGGTGCTGTGGTACCGCGCCTCATTGGATATGGCCAGCCTCGTCACTGCGTTAGGGGGCGATGGCGGGGGTTGGGAGGCCCAGGGAAAGCTGATCGGGGCACGTATTCTCGAACTCTTCTGGCCCACGGCCCGTCAACTCATGGACCTCGCTGGTTCGACCAGTGGACGGTATTCGGTGGGCGAAGCACGATATCTCCTGTCTCAGGTCACGCCCTTTGACTTCTCCTGGAGGTGCGACGTGCTTGGCAACCTGCTCGCAGCCCATCACGGTCTTCTCGACGATGCCAAACAGCAGAGGCTCTTCGACTTCTTGTGGGGAGTGGGGATCAACCGGCCCTATCCGGTGTCCTGTCTCTACCCAGCGGTATCGTCGGGAGCCGACGACTGGAAAGACTATTTCCTCGTCAATTTCATGAATCTCCCTCACCATTATCACAACGGCGGGATTTGGCCGTTTATAGGCGGGCTTTGGGTCAGGTTCCTGCATCGACTCGGCCGTCAGGAATTGGCCCATAGAGAATTGGAAGCGCTCGCGGAAACGTGTCGCCAAGGGCTCCGAGGTGAGTGGGAATTCAACGAGTGGCTCCACGGCGAAACCGGTCGACCGATGGGCAAATGCCATCAAGCCTGGACGGCTGCTTCTTACATTCAGGCATATCAGGAGGTTCACAAAACGACACCCAGCCCCGACGTCATCCCGTTGGATGTTGCTCGCCTGAGCTGAGCTGGCGCTGACGCGATTTGCGAAAACTCTCTCTGGCGTTCTCGATCACAGCAACGGTTCGACGCGCCACCCCCCTCCATCCGAACTCACGCCGCGCGAGCCGTGCTCCCTCGACCATCAGCACCTCTCGTAGCCGGGGGTAGCGCAGCGGAAGGCTGAGGATGGTGGCTAGCTCGGCGGGGCTTTTGGGATTGGCATAAAGGGCGTGCACTCCGAAGTCGATCATTTCGTGCAACCCACCCTGGACGGTAACCACAGTTGGGGTACCACAGGCCATGGCTTCTATCGCGGTCATTCCAAACGGCTCGTATCGCGACGGTAAGGCAAACACAGCAGCCGCTCGGTAATTGTCGGCCATTGCATCGGCGGAAATGTGGCCCCTCCAACGTACCTCGTTCTCGACCCCAAGCTCACGAGACAGGGCTTGCCAACTTTCAATCAGTCTGTTGTCCCGCTGGGTGCCTGCACCGACCGCAAGCTGCAGGCGGGCGTTCTTAACAGCTTGTCGCAGAGGTGGCAGTGCCCTTATGAGCAGGTCGTAGCCCTTGTTGTTGGCTGCACGTCCCACCGCATAGACGTCATGTGGTCCGAAATGGAGTCTTCTCCGCACCCCGGTCACCTGCCGGGCTGAAATCGGTGTGTAGACGGACTCGTCGATGCCGGGCGGGATCATCGTCATCTGCCACTCCGGGAGGTCATAGTCCTCGCTCAGCACCTCCGCTTGCTGTTGGGTGGTAGCGATCAAATGGTCGCAGCGCCGGTAAATCAAGAACTCTTTGCGAATGCGTTCGTCAAATCTATACGTGCGCTCGGCCTGCTCAGCATCACCTCCCATACCCCGACGCTTCCAGGTCCCGAGTGAATGAGGTGTGTGGACATGAGGGATACGCAGCTCTTCGGCGAGGCGCTGGCCAGCCCAGCCAGCATCCCAATAGTGAGACAGGACCGCCGTGTAGTCTCGGCGCTTGCCCTTCAGGAAAGTCGAGACGAACTCATCGAGGTGGTGATGCATGTCCTCTTTGCGGATGAAATCTGGTCCGCCGAAAGGAATCCTTCTGACTCGGAACTGACCGGAAACCTCGTCGAACTCGGATTGTCCTTCGAATCGTCGGGTGACGAGGTCGATCCGGTAGCCGAGTTCGGTCAACTGTTTCGCCAGTTCAAGGACGAACACCACCTGCCCGCCTGTGTCGGGTCTTCCTAGCTCCGGACTGGAGCCGACATACCCATGCAGGGACAAGATCAGCAGGTCGCTCGTGGCGGGCACTAGAGCACCCCCAACGCGTGCAGTCCTTCCGCCACCCCGGCCGCGAATTTGGCCCGACTGCGATAGGCCTGCCCGTTGGTAGCGTCGATCAACTCCTGGTCAGCATTCCCGACCACGATTCGGCTGGACGCAGCCATCAACATGGTCAGGTCGTTCATCGAGTTCCCGGCCGCGATCACCTGTGCTGGCGACACCTGAAATACATCGGCGAGAAAGGTGATGGGGGCGGCCTTTCCAGCCCCGACCGGAATCACATCAAAGTCAAACTGCCCGCTGGTAACGACCTGTGCCGCACCAACCGATTGCAGAGCTGCAGAGGCTTCGATCCACCGATGAGAAGGCACGTAGTAGCTGGCTTTGAGGGGGGTCTGGAACTCATCGCCATTGGTCTGAAACCCCATCTCGGTCAGAATGGCGTCGAACGGACCCCGGTCGAAGCCGACAAAAGTATCCGACCAATCGGTACACGAACCATCCACCTCGAGTTCTGTGCCTAACGCTCCCAGCTGAGTCG
>CAYYRT010000104.1:0-2327 GCA_964474055.1 uncultured Acidimicrobiaceae bacterium
GACGACGTGGAACGCGTCGGCTTCGTGGGGTCCGCGGCCCCCGATGCAGGCGTCGCGTCGCTCGTGGCCTCGATCCGGTCTGTGCTCGGCCTATCGCTCGACGAGTACCGTGCGTGTCGAAACGTCGATGAGGCTTTCGGACTACTCCGACAGCGTACCGAAGAAGCCGGTGTCTTTGTGCTACTGCTAGGCAACCTCGGGAGCCATCACACCAACATCGACCTCGACACGTTTCGAGGCTTCGCCATAGCCGACGACGTCGCTCCCTTCGTGGTGATCAACGATCAGGATCACCATGCCGCGTGGTCCTTCACGCTCTTGCATGAGCTCGCGCACGTTTGGCTAGGGCAGACAGGTGTAAGCGGGGGCCAGCCAGAACTGGCTGTCGAGCGCTTCTGCAATGAAGTCGCCTCGGAGTTTCTCCTCCCTTCCGCCGAGCTAGCCGAGTTGGCGGACCTCCGTAGCGCAGACACGGTGCGCGCTGCCGCGCGGATTGGGGAGTTCGCCGCGTCGCGCAAGGTGAGCCACTCCATGGTGGCCTACAAGCTGTACACCAATGGCCTAATCAACTCGGGGACGTGGTCGACACTCAGCCGCTTCTTTCGCGATAGGTGGCTGGCGGAACGTGATCAGCGCCGGGAGCGTGCGCGTGAGTCGGAGGGAGGGCCGAGCTACTACGTGGTGCGTCGACACCGCCTTGGTGCTTTGGTGGAAGCGACAGCTCGCTTGATGGCGACCGGATCCCTCACCACGTCTAAGGCTGGTACCGTGCTCGGCGTCAAGCCGAGAAACGTCCAGGGCCTCATTTCCGAGTATCGACTGCGAGCGTCTTGAGGTGATCTACCTCCTGGACGCGAACGTCCTAATCGACGCCAATCGAGACTACTACCCAATTGACCGAGTACCAGAGTTCTGGGACTGGTTAAAGCACCATGGGGCGGCGGGAACCGTAAAGACTCCGATCGAGATCTACGAAGAGGTTAAGGACGGCACTGACGCTCTGGCCAAGTGGATCAAGGAGCCGGAGGTAACTGCCGCCCTGCGGCTCGAGGCGGAGGTCGATGTCGAGCTCGTTTCGCGGGCCGTAGCTGAGGGCTATGCGCCAGACCTGTCCGAGGACGACGTCCTGAAACTCGGTCGTGATCCCTTTCTGTTGGCCCACGCACTCACCGCTCCGGCCGATCATTGCATCGTTACCACTGAGGTCTCTAAGCCCAGTAAGCGGCGCGCCAATCGCCGGCTCCCTGACGTAGCGAGCGACTTCGGTATCGATTCCTGCAATACATTCGAGCTGACGAGACGCCTCGACTTTCGAACGAACTGGCGACCGTAGACGAGGATCGCTCTCTAACAGGGAATTGCTGCTGCGCGGGTTACCCGCAGGGTACGTCTCCGACCTTCTGAGGTCCGTGAGCAGCGCTCGACAGGGCTCGCTTCCGCACCCGTGAGACGTTTTGGCTGGTATGCTGTTGTGCCATCAGCCTTGCCACCTGAAGGTCCGCGCCAGCAGAATTCCGAGTCCGTTAGGCGGCCTTGGCTTAAGCAGCCTATAGTTGAGGAGAATGGGAAGATCCTGGGACATTGGGTTGACCGTCTACTTTATCGTGGTCTTCGTCGGGATCGGCGGCCTCCAGATGTATCGGGTCGACGCCGGATTGCTCACGAGCTACGGTGCGGATCTACTCGCGCCACCCTACCTGTATGTGATATTCCGAAGCCGCCCCCTCCGCCTTAGCGCGCTGACCGCTCTTGCCGTGGTGCTCGGCGGCTGTTTTCTCTGGGAGTGGCTACAGCGCTACGATCTCGGCGGAACGCCCCTGGGGATCACGCACGGCAGGTTCGATCCGTTCGATTTGCTGGCCTACACCGTTGGATTGCTGGCAACCTATGTTGTGGACGTTCGCTGGTTGCATCGCCGACGCACTCTACCGGATTCGCAGGCCGACTAGCCCGGAAATGGAGCGGACGAGCAGCTCTCACTGGGTCCGACGACACGTACCTGGAGGGGGAAGCGCATCTGGCGAGGAATCCTCAAGGGCGAGTCGGAATGACCGCCGCTGCGGTTGTGGGCTCACCTTCTGCTCTACGTCACGGAAGGTCGATTGCTGGGCAGCCCCACCGAAGGCCGCCTAACAGGGAATTGCTGCTGCGCTGGTTACCCGCTTGGCTAGTATCCGACCTTGCAGGGTCGTGAGCAGCGCTCGACGGGGCTCGCTTCAGCAACAGTGGGCACGCCGTGGCGGGTAAGCTTGGTGGCTCCAGCCTTGCTACCTGATGGTCCGCGCCAGCAGAATTCCAGGGTCGTTAGGCCGCGCTCCGGCAACGGC
>CAYYRT010000105.1:0-4938 GCA_964474055.1 uncultured Acidimicrobiaceae bacterium
ACGGGCCAGGACGGCCTGCATGTTGACGTTAGCCGTGCGCAGCTTGCCGAGGCCGGCGTCGAGCCGGGCGAGGCGGTCGTGGTCGAGGTTCGCCGGGCGACGCGCGAAGAGTGGATCGCAGCCAACGCCGGTCGCATCTACGAGAGCACCGACGACATGGACCGGGCGATCAACGAGCTGCGCGCGCTGCCCGAGTAGTCGGTGCCGACGTTCGAGTTCACGCCCGCGTTCTCGCGGCTGATCGCCAAGCTCAGCGACCGCGACCTCGCCGCCCTACGCGCCGCCCGCAACAAGTTCGTCGCCCACATGACCGCACACGGCGGCTTCGTCGCGCCGTTCCCGGCCAGCCTGCGCATCCACAAGCTCAGCGGCCACAACCGCTGGTCCCTGTCGTTCGGCGACGGGATGCGCGCCGTCTTCCAGGTCGGCGGGGAAGTCCGACCGGGTGAGACCCACATCATCTGGGAGTTCGTTGGCGACCACGACGCGTATGACCGGGCGTACTAGCCTGCCGAACCACTAATTGAGGTGGCGCCAATGACGCCCCACTGAGGACAGTCGAGCCAAACGCAGCGCCTCAAGGAAGCCGGAGGCGGGCGCCGGTCGACTGACGTACGCACGAATACGCTTGTCCGCGATGCCTTGTAGCGTGGCGCCGCGTGGAGTCCGGTCTCCCTAGTCAGCTCGCCGTCGCAGAGCCCCGCGTACTCGTTCTCGCAGACGCCGAGGATGCCGGAGCCCAAAGCAACGCCCGCGGCCACCTCTTCGAGCGGTTCGTGGCGCATCTCTTGCATCGTTATGGCTACGAGCAGCCCAGCCGGCGTCGCCTCAACGTGACGGCGGACGGGATCGAGCTGGACGTTGTAGCTCGTCACTTACTTACCGGGCAAGGGTCAGTAACGGAGTGCAAGGCCTACAGCAGTCCCGTTCCAGCGAACGCTATCGATGCGTTCTACGGCAAATTGATACAGGCTCGCTTTGACGATGAGCGGACGCATGGGTTCTTTGTTGCCCTGCCTCGCCTGAACGGACCAGGAGACGAGCAGGCCCGCAACATCGATCAGAACGACCCCGGCTTCACTTACCTGAACGCCGAGGCCGTCGTCGCGAGTTTGCGTGATCGCGGTGACATTGTTGACTATCCGGGACCGGCTGCATTGTTGAGTGATCCCGCAGTCGTTATTACTGAGCACGGCACATTTTCGGCCGCGCTTGAGCTTGATACGGATACTCGGATCCCCAGGGCAGTACATGTGTGGTGCGCAACCGGGAGCGTCCCGAATACCGTTATTTCCCTGATCGGCAGCAGTGAGTACGCGACCGACTGCCCGGTAACGGCGGTGGGGAGCGACGAGCATCCCGCCGCCCCCAACCCAGGCCAACCGGCTGCAGTTGAGACACCGGTCATCGTCGAGGTTGTGGGAAGCACTTCTGACTTCGAGTACCAACTCCCAGCGTCTCCGAAGTTCTTTGTGGGACGAAAGCGTCTTGTTAAGGATCTGGACGAGGTTCTCACTGGCGGTGGCGGTTCTGTCGTCCTGAATGCTCAGTCAGGCTGGGGCAAGAGTTCACTTGCCCTGATGCTCGGCGACCGCGTGCGCATCGCGCGTGGTCAGGCCTTGGTACTAGACAGCCGTACGGCTGGCGGACCGCGTTACATCACAGAGGCACTGCGAGAGGCCGCCGACCAAGCGCAACACTCCGGTCTCTTGCGGCTGCCCGAGAACGCGGCATGGGGCTCGCTGCCTACCGCACTCCGGAGCCTCACGACAGCAGAGTGGGCAGCTGATCGGGGTCCGCTCGTCGTGTTTTTCGACCAGTTCGAGAATGTGTTTCGCGACGAGCGGCTCACTCGGGAGTTTCGAGATCTGGCACTAGGCGCCAAGGAGGTACCCGGCAATCTCATAGTGGGATTCGCCTGGAAGACGGACTTGGTTGATTGGACCGAGGGGCATCCTTATAGGTTGCGTGACGAGATTCGCGCCAACTCCACAGTGCTCGCACTGCCCCCGCTGGGGGCACCAGAGGTGAACACCATCCTCCGCCGTTTGGAGAAGGCCCTCGACGAGCCCCTCACACCGGAGCTGCGTCGACGGCTCCGGGAGTATTCCCAAGGTTTGCCCTGGCTTCTCAAGAAGTTGTCAGGACACCTGCTGAGCCAGGTGCGTGATGAGGGGATTGACCAGGGCCGGCTCGCGTCGGAGGCGCTAAATGTTCAAAGCTTGTTCGACTCTGACCTGGCAGAGCTTGGACCCGTCGAGCAAGAGGCGTTGCGCGTCGTAGCTCGCTACGCCCCGCTCCCAGCAACCGAGATCACCGAGCGCTTCCCGGCCGCCATCGTTCAATCGCTCGTAGATCGGCGACTAATCGTGCAAGTTGGTGAGCGACTTGACACGTACTGGGATGTGTTCCGCGATTACCTGAACTCAGGGCGCGTACCGGTCGAGGACTCATATATTATTCGGCAGTCCCCCCGATCCGTGGGCCGTCTACTTCGGTACATCGCAACGCATGGCAACCCGGTTGCAGTATCAGCGGTGAGTGCCGACATGGACGTCAGCGATAACGCCGTCTACAATCTGAGTCGCGAGCTTCGGTTGTTGGGGGTGGCCGCTGCGGATGAGCCCAATACGGTGCATCTTGTCGAGGCGGTTTGGGATTCCGGTGACCGTGAGGAGGCGATACGACGTCAAGTCGCCACCGCCCTGAGGCGCCACAAGGCCCATACCACCTTTACTCAGGTAGCTGACCGCGGTCCCGTTGACCTGATGGTCTTTGCGAAATCGCTGCCGGCGGTGTTCCCTGCGATTGACGTGTCTGACCACACCTGGGTGGCGTACGCACGCGCGTTCCTGCGCTGGTTCGAGTACGCGGGGCTTGTTGTAGAGGAGGCGGGGCGGTGGGTTACAGCTACGGACGGCCACCAACCCGATCTAGCTCTCCTCGCCGCGTCGAGTCGTCGGCGCCTGAAGACTGGTTTCCCGCACGATCCACCCGGTCCTAGCTTGAAGCTGCTTGAGAGCATTGCGCAAGCGGAGGGTCCATTGCGAGTTGATTCGCGCGCTACCCGGCGTGCCGCCGGACCGCTAATAGCCATCCGCGCAATTGAGGAGTTGGCTCCCGACACGTTTCAGCTTCTACACCCGGAGTTGATAGCCGATGGGTCTGTGGTTCCCGCCGAGTTGCTGGAGCTGATGCGCCAGGCCCCTGGTGCGGCGGCTGGGCTAGACACCTTGCTTGAGCGTCCCGACTCCACGGCGATGACGGTCGGACTGGCGATGCGTGAAGCGGCCGGCGCGGGCTGGAGTGACAGCACAATTCGCGGTCTTGGTAAGCATCTGCGCGCTTGGGCTCGCTCGGCGGGGCTTGAGGTGCTTCGACCGCCAGCCGCTAGCGCCGTTCGACACGACCCCTCGACTGAGATCTAGGCTCGTGTCGAGCGCATCAGTACTCATCATCGTCGACTCGTAGCTCGGGTCGGCGGCGCGAATGGCCGTCGCTCCCCGCCTAAGTTCAATCCTGGCGACCGACCTAACGTTGGAGGTCTCTCTGGGGGTGTCCGGGTGGTCGCCACTCGCGCTTGCGCGTGGGTAGACGCGTCATGTAGAAGAGCTGGCGGACGCGCTCGGGGCCAAGCCCGTAGAGCGCGCCGACATCGGCGAGCGACATTCCGCGCAGGTATGCCTGGTACATGTCGTGCGCGCGCTCGGCGCGCGCCTGGCGGCGGGTGTTCACGGGCGCCCTGCCCTCACGATGCTACAGATGTGTAGTGGCGCAGGAGGCGCGCAGCCCGTGAGATGCACGGCGTGCCCCACGACTCACCGAAGCCCGAAGACAGAATCATCGGCCACGTCCTGCGCTCCGCGCGGGAGCGGCTTGGCCTCAGCCAAGAGGACGCGGCCGACAAGGCCGGCCTGCACCGGGCGCAGTACGGCCGCTACGAGGCTGGCCAGAACGCGCCGAGCTTTCTGACCGTCGTGCAGATCGCCACCCGCCTCGGTGTCCCGGCCTCGGAGATCGCCGAGGAAGCCGAGCGCCAGCTCAAGGGCCTCGAATAGCGACGAACGGGCGGGCAGGGGTAGCGAACCCATACCCAGACGATGCTACTGATGTGTAGTAGCCATCGCAACCGTTTCCCCCGAGATTGCCGGCAGTCATGGCGCAAGGGGAAAACGAGATCGTCGGAGAAGTCCTCCGCGAGTTCCGCAGCCGCACCGACCTCAGCCAAGAGGACGCCGCCCACGCCGCCGGCCTCCACCGCGCCCAATACGGACGCTACGAGCAAGGCCGCAACGCCGTCACGTTCGTCGTCATGCTCAGGATCGCTAAGGCGCTCGGCGTGTCGATCGACGAGCTGGCGGCAGCCGTGACGCGGCGGCTGCCGAAGAAGCCCAAGCGCTAGCCCAGCACTCGGGCCCGCGGCCCACCCAACCCGCCTCTCCCTCCGCTCCACCCACTCACCACCCGGTTCCACCGGCCCGCCCACTCCTACCCGCTTTCCCACCGTCCCGCCTTCCTCCGACCCCCTCACTCCCGCCTTCAGCTACCCCTTCCCACGCCTTCCCCTCCAGACCGCCTCAACAGCCATCACACACATGCACTCTCGCGGTGCGATCACACAGAACCGCCCCGGTCGCGTCTACGACCGTGGATGCTCACCATCGGCAAGATCGGCGGTACCGGCGGCGGTCAGTGGCGGTCGGCTGAGTACTACACCGAGCAGGTAGCGCGCGGGGCGGAGGACTACTACGCCGGCCACGGCGAGGCTCCCGGCACCTGGACCGGTCAGGGCGCTGCGCAGCTCGGCCTGTCGGGCGAGGTCGGTGACGGCGAGCTGGAGGCGGTGTTCGAGCGTCGGCATCCGTTGTCGGGCGATCAGCTTGGCCGGGCGCCTGGGCCGGGTTCGGTGCGCGGGATCGACTTGCAGATGGCGGTCCC
>CAYYRT010000106.1:0-39763 GCA_964474055.1 uncultured Acidimicrobiaceae bacterium
CATCGCTCGCCCCCGACCGCTGGGAGGTCCCGGATGCTCCGGCGAACGCTGCTCGTCCTCACGGCAACGCTGGCGTCACTGCTCCTGTTCACCGGCTCCGCGCTCGCGTGCGGTGGCCTGGTCAACTCCAACGGGACGGTGACGCTCGTTCGCACCACCACGATGGCTGCCTATCACCGCGGCGTCGAGCACTACGTCACGTCGTTCGAGTTCGCCGGCGGGAAGGGCGAGTTCGGCTCGATCATCCCGTTGCCCGGCGTCCCCTCCAAGGTGGTCCGAGGCGGCGAATGGACACTCCAGCGGCTCGTTCAGGAGACCCAGCCCCAGCCGACGGGGCTCGAGTTCGCCGCGGCTGGTGCAGCCCTCGCAGAGGACCGTGCGGTGGTTCTCCTCAAGACCAGGATCGACGCGCTCGACATCGTGGTGTTGGAGGGCGGAGGGACCGCCGTCGGCAACTGGGCGCGCGAGCACGGCTTCTTCCTTCCGCCCGACGCTCCCGAGGTGCTCGACTTCTACGCCGAGCGCAGCCCCATCTTCATGGCCGTGCGGTTCGACGCGAGTCGCGCCGCGGAGCAGGGGCTCGACGTCGGCGACGGCACGCCGGTGCACGTCGTCATCCCGACGACGAACCCGTGGGTGCCGTTGCGGATCCTGGGGCTCGGCGCCACCGCCGACGCGCCCATCGAGGCCGACGTATACCTGCTGACCGATCTCGTCCCGGCCATCCTGCCCGGCGCCGTCGCTCCGTCCTCCGCGGCGTTCCTGGAGGGCACGGGAACCTCGCCGGGGCTCGTGCTGGAGCGGAGCGAGCCGGCGTCGACGACGCTGCTCACGGATCTGAGGTCCGACAAGGGCATGAACTGGCTGCCGCGGAGCGGCATGTGGCTCACCTACCTGCGTCTGGACTCCCGTGCCGGAGACCTCACGTACGATCTCGCGATCGACGCGAGCGGTGCCGGGCAGCCGTCGCCTCGAGCGGCCGGCATGCCCGCGGCGACACGCGGAGGCGACGAGGGCATCGGGCCGTTCGGCACCGCGTTGTGGGTCGCGGCCGCCATGCTGGGGCTGCTCGGACTCGTCGGCGCGCTCGAGCGCCGGCGGTTCCACCGGCCCGCGATCTGATCATGAACATGCGTCGATGGGTGGCGGCGGGCCTGCTCGCCGTCACCCTCGCCGCGTGCGCCTCCGCGAGAGGCGGGGAGCCGGCCGAGCAGACCGTCCGAGTCCGTCTCCACTACTCGCGTTTCCACCCCGAGGCGTTCGAGTTCGAAGCCGGGACGACGGTGACGTTCGTCGTCGAGAACGCGGATCCCATCGACCACGAGTTCATCCTCGGCGACGAGGGCGTGCAGCTCGCGCACGAGCGCGGCACGGAGGCCTACCACCCGCCGCGGCCGGGTGAGATGACGGTTCCCGCAGGGGAGATCGCGACGACGACCTACAGGTTCACGGAGGCGGGCGAGCTCATCATCGGCTGCCACCTCCCCGGTCACTACGCGTACGGGATGCGAGCTGTGGTCCGAGTGGGCTGAGCCTTGTCGGACCGAAGCCGCCTCCGGTAGCATCGTCGTGCGGGGTGGAGCAGTCCGGTAGCTCGCTGGGCTCATAACCCAGAGGTCACGGGTTCAAATCCCGTCCCCGCGACGAGAAAACTGCAGGTCACACGCCCTTCCATTCCGCCGCCGCTTCGCTCATACTTGGCTCGGGTCACCAACCGGTCACCATCCGATCACTGGGACCTGGCAGCAGGGGAGGAGCGGGCACCCATGGCGGGCAAGTGGGAGCCGTACGAGCGAAAGATCATGGTGCAGCGCCGAGAGCGCACAGCGGTGGTAAAGGGCCGCGCGCGCACTGAGGTCATTGACGTTTTCAGGCTGCGCTACCAGGACGCGTCCGGCACGCGCTGCGTCGAGACGTTCCCCAACATTACCCAGGCCCGTGCGCGTCGCAGCGAGGTCGAGGTGGCGGCTCAGCGCGGGGTGCTGCCCGACGTCGCTGCCGGGCGGAAGCGATTCCAGGACGTCTGGAGCTATTTCGAGGTGAACCGGATCACCAAGACCGGTGAGGTGATAAAGCCGTCGACGTTCGCGAGCTACGAGGTCCGTTGGCGGACCCACATTGCGCCTGAGCTGGGCAAGAAGGAGCTGAGCAAGCTCACCCGGGCGGGAATCGAGGCGTTTTACGTGAGGGTCCAGCAGGAGTACGGAGTCGACGCTCGACGCAAGGCTCAGCAGATCGTGCACCGGCTGCTCGATCTCTCGGTGCGCCAAGGCTGGCTTCTCCGGAACCCCGCCGACAACATCGGGATGCCCCGCGCGAACGATGCCACTATTCGGGCGCTCACTGACGCCGAGGTCGACGCGATCGCGGACAAGATCGACCCGCGCTATCGGGCGCTCGTCATCCTGCTCGCGGAGAGCGGGCTCCGGATCGGCGAGGCCGTGGCGCTCCGGGTCCGGAACCTGAACGGCTCCATTTACGTTGAAGAGAACGCCGTTGAGGTCGGCGGGGAGCGCATCGTCGGCACGCCGAAGACGGAAGGCAGCAAGCGCCACGTGCCCGTCTCACCGAAGCTTCGCGCGGCGCTGAAGACTCACTACGATGCCGCCTACGCGAACCGATTCGATCCCGAGAGCCTCGTCTTCAGCACCGAGTCCGGCGCGCCGATCCGGCAAACGAACTTCCGCGCGCGCGAGTTCCAACCAGCAGCTCGGGCGGCAAGGATCAAGCCGGTCCCGCGCGTTCACGATCTGCGGCACACTTGGGCGAGCAACTGGCTCACGCGAACCGGACCGAACGGCGAGCGGCTCTCGCTGTGGCAGGTCACCAAGTTCGGCGGATGGTCGTCGACGGCAATGGTCGAGAAGCGGTACGGACACCTTCGGATCGACGAGGCTCAGGCCGAGGTCGACCTCATCATGGGAGAGGCCAAGTGACGTGTCCTCAATGCGGCGAGTACCTCGGCTGGTACTCGGAGCACGATTCACGCGAGTGCGATCGCGTCAAGGCGATCGATAGAGCGAGAGAACGTCTGCTCGACGCGCTCCTCGAATCGGACGATTGGGAGACTGACGCGGCCTTCTGGTCGCACGTGCTGACCGAGCTGGAGAGGGCAGAGGCCCCGGACCTGTCGTGCCCACGGTGATTGCCGAGGTAGCATCCGGCCGATGTCAGACTCAGGCGACAGAGTGAGGGACGTGGACGACGCGCAGATACTCGACCTACCCCTGTACTCGATCACCGAGGCAGGACGTCTCCTAGGCATCCGGCCGATCACGCTGAGACGGTGGCTGGAGGGCTACACCGCGCGCGGCTCGGCTCATCCCCCAATTATCCGGCCGGAGCCTACGGGCGCCGAGGCTGTTACGTGGGGCGAGTTCGTGGAGGCCGGGTTCCTTCACGAGTACCGAGCTGAGATGGCGCTCCAGCAGCTTCGGCCACTCGTCGACGGGATGCGGAAAGAGTTCCGGGTCCAGTACCCACTCGCGCAGTTCCAGCCCCTCGTTGACAGAGCGGCCCGGCAGGCAGTCATGCGACTGCAAGAACTGACCAGTACGCCGGACGCGCTACTCATCGTCCGGTGGTGGAACCAGCAACTTCAGTGGTCGGAGCCGGTGGAGGGTTTCCTACACAAGGTCGAGTTCAACCCATTTGACGCGGTTGCGCGACGGATGTTCCCGCTTGGTCGCGATGTCCCAGTAACCATCGATCCTCAGCTGTCCTTTGGTGTCCCGCAGGTTCGCGGCATTCGAACCGAGGCCATCGTTGAGCTGCTGGAAGCAGGGGAACCGCGAGAGGTCGTCGCACGAATGTGGGGCTTGGACGATCAGGAGGTAGAAGCGGCGCGTACGTGGGAGCGTCGGCTGAAGGCGGCGTAGTTTTGCCGACGTACTACCTGGACGCGAACGTGCCGTTGAACGTCGCCAAGGGGCTCGCGCAGGTTCGACCCGACATCCTCTATCCAGGTGCCCTCGGCTGTCCTGTCATGTCCCCGATCGTGCCTGATGTCGAATGGCTTCGAATCGCCGGAGAACAGGATTGGGTTGTGGTCACGAAGGACCGGAAGATTCGCACCCGGCCGGGCGAGCGAAGGGCGCTACTGGATGCCGGAGTTCGTTCGTTCTGCGCGACTCACGCCGGGAGCTACACGATGTGGGAGCTGCTGAAGCTACTGGTCGCCCGTTGGGACGACATGGAGGAGATCGCCAACAACGTCCCGGGGCCATTCATCTACTCCATCACTAGGGCCGGGGTCCGATTCTTAGCGAACTGATTGTGATTCAAATGCCCGTGTCCGCCCCAACCTATCTACGGCAGCGTCGAGATCCCGATGTGGTCGAGCATGACGAATTCGACCGCCGCCAAACGCCGAACATTTGCCGGCCGCCCGAACAAGTTGGTGAACGCCAGCTGCACAGGGCGGAGGGCGATGTCGGTGAAGTAGGGAAAGTAAGAGGGCGTGGGAACGTCGCCGGCACCGCGACAGGGGACTGTCAGAAGCTGCCGGTAAAGTGGCGGCGAGGAGACGATTTTGAACCGCGCAGGAGGCCGATGAGCAGTATGGAGATCCAGCACCACGACATTGAAGTATTCGCCGAGGATCGGGTGAACCTGCCGGTCGTCGACGCTCAGCGGCACCGCGACCAGGTCAACGGGCTCCGTAAGCGGCTCGAAACCAAGATCGACGCGGACCCGAACTACGGGCTGGTCAAGATGCTCCACGCCGGCAGCGTGGCCAAGGGCACGGCGCTCCGGACGGTAAACGACCTCGACGTAGCCGTGTACGTGAACGTGTCGGAGGCTCCGGACACCGACCCCGACCTCGTCCTGTGGCTGGCCGATCGGCTCGCCGAGGCTAACCCGTCGATGGGTCGTGATCAGTTCGAGGAGAAGGATCACTGCGTCACCGTGAACTTCAAGGGCAGCGGGCTGAACGTCGACGTGGTCCCGGTGCTGTACGAAGGCGACCCCGATGACAGGGGATACCTGGTCCGGAAGCTGACTGGGGAACGGGTTCTCACGAGCATCCCGCTCCACCTGGACTTCATCCGGTCACGGAAGAAGAAGTATGGACCCGACTTCGCCCAGCTCATCAGGTTGTCGAAGTGGTGGAAACGGATGGTCGCCAACGCGGACGCCGACTTTCAGTTCAAGTCCTTCATGATCGAACTCCTGTGGGCGCAACTGGCGGACGACGGTCTCGCCCTCGGCGACTACCCATCTGCGTTGGAGCGCTTCCTCACCTACATCGTGAAGACCGATCTTGCACAGCAGATCGCGTTCACCGACTACATCTCCGCCAGGGACATCCCCGCACGTGGCACAGACGCGATCGAAGTTCTAGATCCAGTGAATCCTGACAACAACGTGGCGGTCCGGTACGACGAGCGGGATCGCGCGCGGATCGTCGACGCCGCCCAGGACGCGCTGAGTGCCCTGGGTGACGCGAGGTTCGCCACAACCAAGGAACGCGCCCTCGACGACTGGCGGTCGGTCCTCGGACCGGCATTTGGGGGCTGACAATGTCGCAGACGTACTCGAGTACGTTTTCTCGGACTCACGCGAAGTACCTCGCCTCCAAGGTCGTCGCTGACCTGTACCAGTGCTCTCTGCTATACGACCACCCGTCGCCGGACTCGGTCGAGCCGTACGAGGAGGAGCTGACCACGCTCCTGGCCGATCGATTCGTCGGCACCTATGAGTTCGGGTTCAAGCGCAACGGCAAGCGGGTCCTGTCGTGGCATTACACCGTGGGGTCGGCCGGGGACCTCGAGGGCGACAGCCGAAGCGGCAGCCTCACTCGCGGCGTCGACATCGGCGATGCCACGTACTTCAACTTCCTCACCTACAGCGGGGAGTGGTGGGCCTTGTCCCCGGCCGCGCGGGAGGCCATTAAGAGAACGCTGCCCTTCTACCGGACGTCTGGAGCTGCGCCAGGCGATGGGTCCGGGCGCTGGGTGGTCGAGCACGTCTACAGCTCCGGGGGCGTACTAATGTCTCGCCGGGTGTTCAAGCCATGGTGACTTCGGACGGCCTCTTCGGCCGCGTCCTCGAATATCCCGACCCGGACGCCCAACGTCGCCTCGAGGCCTTGGTGGGCATCGACGCAATCAAGGCCAGCGTCATCCGGGAGGCGAAGACCCTCCTGGACCCGTCGGCTCTCGAGCGTTGGAGCACGGAGCACTACAAGAAGATCCTGCCGGTCATCGCCGAGGTCACCGGCCGGACGCCGCTTGTCGTGCTGGGGGGTGACGTGGGGACAGGGAAGACTGAGCTGGCCGAGAGCTTTCCTGATGCGGTGGCGCGGGATCTCGGGGTTCCTATGACCCTGTATCCGCTGAGTCTGTCTGCTCGCGGCCGGGGAGCGGTCGGTGAAATGACCACCCTCCTTACCGCGGCTTTCGAGAAGGTGACAGAAGCCGCGAAGGGCGGCAGAGACTCCAAGGGCAACGTCAGGTCGGGTGTCGTCTTGCTCGTTGATGAGGCCGATGCCTTGGCGCAATCGCGGGATCTCGCTCAGATGCATCACGAGGATCGTGCCGGCGTCAACGCGCTGATACGCGGCATCGACACCCTCCGACGACAGCGGCTCCCGGTCCTGACGTTGATGTGTACGAACCGAGACACGGCGCTCGACCCAGCGGTCCTGCGTCGAGCCGCCGCAATCTTCCACTTTGCCAGGCCGAACGAGACTCAGCGGCGGCAGCTCCTGGAGCGAAGTCTTGATGGGACTGATGTGAGCGGCGAGGAGCTGGACGAACTGGTCCGGCTGACGGGCGCTCGGGATGGTCACGCGTACGGTTGCACGTTCTCGGACTTGCGGCAGCGGTTCCTGGTCGAGGCGGTCCTGGACTCGCTGGATCGGGGACCGCTCCGAGGCGAGCATCTTGTAGCGCTGGCTGCGGAGTTCGTTGCCACCCCACCTCTTGGAGCATCTGATGGCTGAGCCTGGCGGGACGACGGCTGCTGATCTCGTCCAACCGGAAAACAGGTTCGACTTGCGGGAAGCATTCCTCCTGCGCCAAGAGCAGCTGCTCGCTACTCTCGGCGTCGGGCGGTCCGCCGGGTCTCATCCTCTGGCGATCGGCGACGACTCCGAGCTGAACTGGAAGGGAATGCTCGAGTCGGTCCTGCCGACCAGGTATCGGGTGTCAAAGGGCTTTGCGATAGACGCCGACGGCGACCGCAGCGAGCAGATCGACCTTCTGATCTATGACCGGCACTTCTCGCCCGTGCTCCTAGACGTCGGGGACTATCTCTTCGTGCCGGCGGAGGCGGTTTTCGCCGCGCTCGAGGTCAAGCAATCCATGGATCGGGCCATGATCGAGTACGCAGCCGGAAAGGTCGCTTCCGTTCGACGTTTGCGGCGGACGTCCGCGCCGGTCCCATACGTCGAAGGAAAGTACAAGGCGAAAGAATTGCAGGAGATAATCGGTGGCTTGCTCACTATGGACTCCGAGTGGAGTCCGCACTTAGGTGAGGCCTTCGAGAAGGCGCTGGCCGACTTCGCAGGCGCCGGCAGCCTGAACATTGGGTGTGCCCTACGCGAAGGTGCTTTCGAGGTCGAGGACGACGACGACGGATCCATTGCTCGGAGCGGCCCGGACGCTGCCCTGATCTTCTTTGTCGTCCGCCTGCTCAAGCGGCTCCAACAGATGGCCAGTCCGCCGGCAATCGAATACGACGAATATGCGAGAGTCTTGGAATAGCAGATCGAGTCGTTGACGCGCACTGCACGAGGATCATGTTTCTTGGCGGCGCAATTCACGATTCATGCTCGCTCGGCGGACTGCTGCTTTCCCTAGAAAAGCAGCACCCGTCGTGACGCGGGTCGCCCGCCCGGATCGTGGACACCGATAGACTCGGTGAAGCGAACGAGGCAGGAGCTCGACAGGAGATGCGGGCTTCCCAACCATTTCCAGCTAGCAGTAGGCACAGACGCGCAGTTTGGGACAGTCCTGTCTTTTGCGTTGCGGCGCAGCGCTTCACAGTCCCGACGAGAACACAAGCCGCTGACCAGCGCCAACGGAGCACGCGATACAATCTGATCCAGCACCTACGCCATGGCAACTGATCGCCTGTCGTCGGATGCAGCGGGAACACGGAAGGGGGCTGCAAGGGCGTGAACGACGATAGGAGAACGACATGGCAAGCAGAGGAAGACCGACTACCTCGACGACTAGGCTCTCGCAGCTCCGCGTCGCTCGAGGGCTCACCCTAGACGAGATCGCGGGAGCGCTCGGCGTGCGCAACAGACACGTCGTTTGGGACTGGATGGCAGGCAACAAGCGTCCCACCGAGGCCAACCTCCGACGACTCATCGAGCTGCTCGCAACCACCGAGGCATTGCACGCGTACCTCTTCGACGGCGGGAAGGGACGAGCGCGATGAGCGACGCGGCGATCGTCAACTTCGACTGGATCGAGCTGAAGGACGATGGCCGAGGAGCCGTCGAGTTCAAGCTCGCAGACGGAAATCGGTGCATCCGCGAGATCACCGCCGACGCCGCTAACGATCACATCGCCTTCGAGCTCGAGGCCAGCCTCGCCTTCGCCGACTACGAGACGTGGACCCTGTTCCAAGAGACGATCACCTCCCGCTTCCCCGCGCGTTTCCGCACCGCGTTTCGCGCCGACGAGCTGATGGAGACCGAGTTTGCCGAGCCCGTGCAGATCGTTCCCGGCATCGTGCCGGAGGGCATCGGAGTGCTCACCGGAGCGCCGAAGATCGGAAAGTCCTGGCTGGTCGACGGAGTCGGGATCGCGACCGCGTCCGGCGGAAAGGCGCTCGGGTCGATCGACACCCTGGAGGGAGACGTCCTTTTGCTGGCGTTGGAGGACTCGCCACGTCGCATGAAGACCAGGCTCGGAAAGCTGCTCGCCGAGGCTCCGGCGCCGAAGCGGCTCCACATCCGCAACACGTGGCGGCGTCTCGATCAGGGCGGACTCGACGATCTGCGCGCGTGGTGCGAGAGCGTCGACGCGCCGAGGCTCATCATCGTCGACACGCTCGCGAAGGTGCGGTCTCCACGCGGCCGCGGGGAGGACGTCTACGCGTCCGACTATGCCGCGCTCTCAGCCTTCCAGGGCCTCACGATGCGGCTGCCCGGCCTCGCGGTTCTGCTCGTGCACCACACCCGCAAGGCGGTGTCGGATGACTGGGTTGAGACGGTTTCCGGATCGCACGGCGTGACGGGCTCGGTCGACACCGTCCTCGTCCTTCGCCGCATGCGCGGCCAAGGCGACGCCGAGCTGCTCGTGACGGGACGAGACGTCGCGGAGGCGGAGCTGGCGCTGCGGTGGGACCCGATGTGGCGACCTGGCTGCTGCTCGGCGACGCGACGGAGTACCGCGTATCGCAGGAGCGTGCCGAGGTGATCGACCTCCTTCGCAACGCGCTCGGCAGGGTCAAGCCGAAGGACATCGCCGCCGCGATCGGGAAGAAGCACGACACGGTCAAGAAGATGCTCTCCCGGATGGCGATGGACGGTCAGGTGCTTGGCGACGGAGACACCGGCTACTACCTCAGAGATGCGATGGCTGCACCGAGCAACCCTCCTCAACTCATCGACATGATGCTCAGATGATTCTGAGGAGTCCCTCTAGTCCATCTAGTCCCTTGGGTCCCTCCAGTCCCTTCAGTCCCTTCAGTCCCATGAGTCCCTTCAGAGGGACTGGAGGGACCCAGGGAAAGGGGGACAGCACCCCTTCACGGAGACGCAGACCGGTCCCCGCTCGGGCCGTTTCGACGCCTTGGACGGGCTCGGACCCACATGACCTCTGGGTTACGCACCCAGCTGGCCACGGGAAAAGGCCTCTGAGCAGGGCATCTGCAGGCTGGGTCACCAATCGGTCACCCGAGCAGAAACCCGGACCGCTAGTCGGACCCGGCCCGATCGGTCGGGCCGGGTCGAGCTGGAGGAGTTGGCATGAGCAACCCTATTTCTGAAGTCCGGGAGGCATTCAGGCGAGGTGCACGCTGGGAACGTGAGCGCGTCCGGATCGTCTGGGGATCTAAGCACCAGCAAGTCCGCGGAAGAAGGTGTCGTGGCTCCGTTTGCCCCTAACGTTGTCGACAACGCTCGGCCAGGAGACTTCCCGGTCCGCCTCGCTATCCTCGGTGGGCTCTGCTGCTTTTGACCCAAAGCAGCAGTCGTCAAGACTTGCTGCATTAGGCGACGGGGTCCGGTGCCGGCGGCTCCGGCCACTCCTCAGGGACGAAATCTGGGACCTCCACCCCCTGCTGAAGAGTCTCGTCAACCCCCACCGGGCTCTCCCCACGGAGCAAGGCCTGGAAGTTCGGACCGAGCTGGATCTCAAAGACAGTGGCGGGAAGGGGGTTCTCTCCAAGCATGTCACGGATCGCCCGCTCAGCATCGAACAGCGGACAGAGCGCGCACCGGGGGAACACGCCATAGGAGAACCGGAACCGGCAGGTGCCGTACGAGGCCAGCTGTGAGGAGGCGCACCAGGCCATCTCCTTGGCGTGGTAGGGAGAGACGGTCTCCTCTTCCTCGTAGACCTCGCTCGCCCGCCAGCGCCAGACGCGCTGGATGAGCGCGGCAAGGCCCGCGTAGACGCCGGCCTCGCGCTCTAGCGCAAACCTCGCCTGGAACCTGCCGGGCTCGATCTCGGCGACGGAAGGGTCACCCTTGCGTGCCTCGGCCACGGCCCGTGCGAACCGCGTGGAGCGCGAGGGGCCGAACTCCACCGTGAACGTCGTCCCCACCGCCACCTCACCTCTCTCTATAGCTTGCGATAATACACGCCGGGCTTGGCGTAGGATCGGGCCGTGGCGCCGCCAACGACCAAGCCCCGGCTCCTGCCGAAGCTGCGTCGGGACCTGTTCCTGTTCCTCCAGGATCCCCCGCGGCCCGCGAGTCATCCGGCCCACATCTACCTTCACGGGTTCTCTTCGCCGAACTCGCAGCGGGCCATGACGCGGGCGCTCGAGCGGATCGCCGAGCTCATTCCGTTCCCCATCAACGACGTGAAGTGGTGGGGTATCCCGATCGGCCACCACTGGTCGATCCGGGAGGAACTGGCCACGCGGTATGCGCCCGCCACCGCGAACCAGTCCCTGTCCGCGCTTCGTGGTGTCCTCGCCATCGCGCGCAGGATGGAGCTGATGCCCCCTGCCCTCTACGAGGCGGCCCTGGCGATCCCGCTGGTTCCCTCGTCTCCGCGCACCGCCGAGCGGACCCCCTCCAAGCGGCAGATCGACCGGCTCATGCGGACCACGCAGGGGAGCGGTGACCCCAAAGGCGCCCGCGATGCCGCCATCCTCGGCGTGCTCACCGGAGCGGGCCTCAAGCGCTCCGAGGTCGCCGCGCTCCGGCTGGCCGATTATGAGCCGAGGTCGGGAAGGCTCACGCTCAAGAGCGAGACGATCCGCCTCGGGCAGCGCGAGCGGGCGCTCCTTCGGGCCTGGATCTCATATCGCGGGCGTGCCCACGGTCCGCTGTTCCTGCCCATGAGAAAGGCCGGTAGGCTCGAGCGCCGCCAGATGAGCGGGCAGGCCGTCGCGGCCGTCGTTGCTGAGCGGGCCGCGCAGTCAGCCCTCGGGCGGCTGAGTCCAGAGGATCTCCGCCGCGGGCACCTCACCTCGCAGGCGTAGGTTCGGCGCCGCCGCGAGCGGAGGAAGCATGTGTCTTGGCGCTGGCGAACCGCGAGCGACAGGTCCGACGCTGGCACCCTCTTGACCGGCTGCATCTCGCCGAAAGCACCGGATTCCCCGACCGCACAAGCCAGATGGACCCGGACTAACGTCCTAGGCGGCAGCTCGCGCGGGACCGTGTCGTGGGGGACTCGGGTCCTCAGCCTCTTGGCCTATCGCCAGTCGCGGCTCGTCCTCCCATACTCGGACTACAGCAGATGAGGTCCTTCAACGATCAACAGCGGTTCGTCCTGGCCATTGGCGCTGCTGTGGAGCGCGTCGCGGACGTTCCGGCCGTAACGGTCCTCGCTCGGCTCGATCGCGTCGTCCTCGTCGAGACCAGCTACCGGGCGGCTCTCGATATCCGCGATACCGCTGACGTGATCATCCGCATCTTTGACCAGGAGGCCGACGCACGACGTGCGTTCGAGCTGTTCCAACACTAGCCGCGCGAGTCTTCTTGCGCGGCTGAGACCCTCCCGATAGCCGAACTGTCGCCCAGTGGTTTGGCGCGAAAGCGGCAGGCTTGTCGAAGGGCGCTCCGCATTACTATGTGAGCCCGATTCTGCGGCACAAGCCGTTGAACCGCCCAGGCAGGGCTGCTGCCGGAGCGCGGGTCGGCGGGATCGAACCACCTAGGACCGACGGCGTTCAGCCGCCCGCACCAGGAGAGACGGACGCGAGTCCAGGGCCTGAGCGAGCGCTTCCACGGTGGCCAGCGTCGGAGACTTCAGTCCGCGCTCGAGCTCGCTGATGTAGTTCCTGGTCAGGCTTGCTCGCTCCGCCAGCGCTTCCTGGGACAGCCGCGCTTGGAGCCTGCGGTCCCGCACGACCTGCCCGAAGGCGCGCCCCAGCTCCTTAGCGTCTCTCCCACCGCCCCTCACCACACGGCATCGTGGCGGCGGCAGAACTCGAGGGTCCACCAACTATAGTTGGCGTCCTCACCAGCCGATAGCAGGAGCAGCTCAGTGGATCGGTGCACCGCCTCGGCCGGAGGCTGGCGGTCCGACGAAGGGAGGCTCCTTCATGGCTGATGTTCAACCCAGCGACCGTTCGGGCAGGAAGGTGAACGGCTGGCTCGCGCTCGGGATCGTCGCGGTCTCCTCGGTGGTGATCATCTGGATCGTCGGCGCCGCCTACGGAAGCGGTGCCAGCGGCCCCGCGGCGGGGTCTGAGGGTGACGCCCTCACGGCGCGCACCTGTGAGATCTTCCGCGACATTGCCGGAGATGGGGCGAGCGGGATCGACACGATCGCCGAGGGCCGCGAGCGGTTCAAGCACCTCCTCGATGGCTACGGGAACAGCGCACCCTCGGACATCGCGGGTCCCCTGCGAAGCCTCGTCGCCGCGCTGACGAACCTGGACCTGGACGCCGCGGGGAATGCTGTCACGCAGATCAGCTCGGCCTGCTCAATGCGTGGCTACTGACAGCGAGGATCTGGGAAACAGAATCATTCCGAACACTCGCCTTGGTCGGGCTTTGCGCGCAAACGATGTTGGGCTCGGCGGGCATTACGACACAGCCCCGACCGTCGACCTCGGGGTCAGCCGCGTTGCGTCAACGGCAAACACGGGACAATTGTTTGCCCTGTACACTTGCCGGCGTGTCGAATCGGAACTCGCATTGCGATCTCGATCACGCGCACCCGCGACCCGCGGTCGTCCACGTACAAGTCAAGTCGACCCGAGCGCGCCGGCCAGGTCATCCGATGATTCGGCGACTTGCGTTGTGCAGCTCGCATGCTCGACAGTTGCGGGCGTTAGGGATCGAGATCGTTCACTCCTAACTGCGGTCCGCATCAAGGCTAAGTGGGGGCAGCGAGCCTTCAGTCGGTGCATTTGGGTTCCTGGCGTTCCTGGGTGTTGCTGCTTCCGCGCCGAAGCAGCAGAGTTAGCGCTACCAGTCAGGGATGATCGACTCACCGAGCCGTGGCATGGAGGCGGCACTAAGGAGCGGTGCCGGAGCCCTTCAGCGACGCGGATCGGGGCGTTATTCGCAAGCAAACGGCAGTCCACTGTGCATGAGACGACTCCGACGATCGGCGTGGGTGCACCCATACCCCCATAACCCCGTTCCGGGCCCGACGGTGCTGCTGGGTGGGACGCCCATGCCAAGCGCAAGCCATTTATATCCCGGACCGTTGCGGGTAGTTTGTGAACTTAGGGATGGCTCCAGTTGCACATAGCGTATCTGGCACCGAACAACGAGGTTGGTGACTCGAGCCATCTACATGAACCGCGGCGATGGAGGAGATGGCTAGTTGCGAACTGGAGGCCTTTGGGGGCGAGGTAATCCGATGGTGTGGGCGATGCACCGCCGGACTCGAGCAGCCCAGGTACTAACGGCGACAGCCACCTTCGCGGCAACATCCTTCATCCTCTTCGCACTGCGAGTGCTTGATGCCTTTCAATCCTCGTACGTTGGCGGGAACGGCCCCGATCCGAAACTCTTCATCTGGTCGATGGAGTGGTGGAGCGGTCCGGCGTTTCGATCAATCAACCCACTCCATGCGTCCGCTATTTGGGCACCGAGTGGCTACGACCTTGCTTGGGTGACAACAGTCCCTGGGCCAGGCGTGCTCATGGCTCCGATCACCAGATCTCTCGGCCCGATCGCGAGCTTCAATCTGCTCATGCTGCTCGCCCCCGTCCTTGCGGCGCTGAGTGCGTTCCTTCTCTGTCGGGCCCTCACGGAGAGGTATTGGCCCGCGGTCGCGGGTGGATACTGCTTCGGTTTCTCCTCGTACATGCTTGCTCACATGCGAGGCGGCCATCTGAACCTTCTCCTTGTGTTTCCAATCCCGCTTCTTGCAGCAGGCGTAGTGCTCGCGCTCAAGGGAGACTTGAAGCGTTCAAGGTTCATTCTCCTGACGAGCATCCTGTTGACATTGCAGTTCGCCGTGTCCACTGAAGTCTTCGCAACGATGACGGTGGTGGGCATGCTTGCTCTCGCACTCGCCTACGCCTTATCTGACATAGCTGGGCGTCAATCCTTTCATCGAATGATGCCCGCCTTGGGAAGTGCCTACCTCTGGAGTGTCGTTCTGGTCGCGCCGTTCCTGATTGCGGCGTTTGTCGGGCCGCTTCCCAGACAGGCCGTCACATCCGCAGGGTCCACTGATCTCCTCAACCTCTTTGTCCCAACTTCAATCACCTGGATCGGGGGTAAAGCGGCGAGCGGCGTATCTGGAAGCTTCACCGGATCCGTAAGCGGACAAGGTGCATACGTGGCAATTCCCCTGCTCCTAGCGGGCGCATTCTTCGCTTGGTCAAGAAGGCGATCATTTGAAGGCAAGTTCTTGCTGGCTGTTTTTCTTGGTTCCTTGGTGCTTTCTCTCGGACCCGAGCTGCGATTTGGCGGAGAGAGCACTGGGATCCCGATGCCAGGGGTCCTATTCGAGAGCCTGCCCCTGCTTGGGAAAGCCGTAGCGGGTCGTCTCTTCCTGTTTTCGCATCTTGCGCTCGCCGTGATGATTGCCTTGTGGTTGAGTAGTCCAGACGCAAACGCCAACGCGAGGAGGGCCGCGCTTGTTGTCGTAGGCCTCCTCCTTCTGCTTCCGGCACCAAGGGACTGGATGTGGAGCACGACGCCTGAAGTGCCTCGCTTTTTCTCGGAGGGATCCTATGAGAGCGAGCTATCTCCCAACGAGAACGTTCTTGTCTTGGCGCGAACTTCAGCTCTTGCAATGGTTTGGCAGGCCAACGCCCATATGTACTACTCGATGCCGGTCGCATACACGGGCGGGGTGCCGATCGATGCTCACCCGCTTCTCAAGACGGAGCCTTCGTATAGGCAGCAGTGTCCTAAGGTGGAGCTTTCTCTGTCGTTTGAACGGGTTCTTCGCAGTCTAGCCGTGAACGTAATTCTCGTTCCAGAGTCCGGACGTGAAGCCGAGGGATGCTCCGTACCGATAATCGCTGGCGCGAGCGTCAGAGTCATCGACGGAGTGCGCGTCTATCGGTTGAGCCCGTAAGCATCGAGAGTGTGGTCGGCAGGCATCGCGCTCGTGGTCATCGTGCTCGGCTTCTCACGAGCGAGCGCAGCGGCTCCGAGGATCATGCGTCGTTGACGCCCCCGAGCGGCCGATCGGCGTCTGCGACGTGATCGCCGGGACGGACTGCCGGCACGCCGTCGGTCACACTCACCGCCGCAACATCCTTCACCAACACACGCCGAGGCTGAATCTTTGTCACCGCGACTAGGAGCGCCTAGTCTGGTGGAGGGGCTGGTTGGCTGGGAAGCAGGTGGAGGATGAGCGTTCTGGAGCGGACCGCCTCCCCGCGCGGCCGGACAGACGCTGGTGGCCCGAGATCATGGCCCGATGCCTACCTGGGGCTTCTTGGTGGATTCGAGCTTCGCTTGGGCCAGCGAGTCGTCTCGTTACCGATGCGGGCGAGGCGCGTGCTGGTCTTCCTGGCTCTACATGCCCGCCCGCTTTCGCGTTCCTATGTCTCTCAATCCCTTTGGCTTGAGGCCACGGAGCCGCACGCAGATGGAAACCTCCGCTCCGCGCTGTGGGAGATCAGTCGACTTGGCACTCCACTCGTCGAAGTCCTCGGTGGCCAGCTGGCACTCAACCCACTCGTGAACGTGGACTTCCACCGGAGCGGTGCTCTAGCCGACAGGTTGCTGGGCGATCCTCAGTCTCTTGGTGAGTCTGAGCTCGACGAAAGCATGCTGTGCGAAGACCTTCTTCCCGATTGGTATGAGGAGTGGGTCTTGCCAGAGCGCGAGCGGTATCGACAGCTTCGTTTGCATGCGCTGGAATGCCTCAGTCTTCAGCGCATCCTGGTCGGACGCTTTGGCGATGCGGTCCAGGCGAGCCTTGCGGCTGTGGCGGGAGAGCCGCTGCGGGAGAGCGCTAACATTTCGCTCATCCATGCCTACCTGGCCGAAGGGAACGCCATCGAGGCGATCCGGCAGTACCGCTCGTACAGCAGCCTCACTCGCGATGAGCTCGGCGTGAGGCCATCCAACAGAATCACGGAACTAGTAGGTGGTCTCAGCGAGAAGTAACGGCCCCGCCTACGGCGAGCGCCACTATGGACGGCGTGAGTACTAAGGCTTGATGCCGCAGCAGCAACCGACTCAAGAACACGAGCACGCCGTGGCGCCGAATGCCGAAGAGCTCGACGGCAGTTCGCCCTTGGGGTCGAGCGATTGACACCCTGTTGACGACGGGGTGACAGCTTACACGTATCCTCCAAACAACTCTAACGAGTCGCGAGAGTTGGATCTCGCGGAAGGATTCGGCTGCGGGTTACGCCTGGATCGATCCTCGAGTCGCCTGGTTCAGAGAGTAGCCGTCCCAGCCATCGACCAAGGAGGTGCGATTGATGATTCGCGTCGATGTGGACCCTTGCTCCGGGCGGCCGCGGTATCGGGACGACTGGGCCCCACGGCGATGACTTCGAGGAAAGACCTGCGGCCCGGCTTTGGCCAGCAGGAGAGCTTCAGGAGGAAGGATCAGAAATGGCAAGATTCCGGACCAAGTCGCTCAGGCGCGTCGCTACGAGCTGGCTAGTAGGGCTTGTGACAGTCGCCACTTTCCTGAGCCTTGCAGTTCCAGCTTCCGCAAACAGCCCTGTCGGCCGAGATCTCGCAACGGTGAAGCAGCCGATGGTGGTTACTGGATTCGACCGAGAGGTTGCCGAGGCCAACGGCTTCTCGATCGTGATGATGGATGGCGTGAAGACCCTCGTTCACGTGACACGCCAAGGCATTCAGGAGCCTCTCAATCAGATTGGCGGCTCCTGCGGGTACTCCTACGCCTACCTCACTGACATCGGACCCAACCAATACAGAGTGAGAACCGGCTTCCACACCAACCAGGCATCGATCAGCTATGCGTGGTTCGTTGACGTGACGTCAAACGATCCCGTCTACTCAAGGTTCTTCCAGAAGATTGGGACGCTAGCCCTCCGGAACGACTGGGACTGGAGACCTACCGGGACCACTCCCGATGACGGTTACTTCAGGGTCAAGGTGAGCGTGGCCAGCTGGTCGGAACTCTGGACAGGGGCTGTTTGCAACTCACTCGGCCCAAGCGAGGTTCAGTACATCAACTAGCCTACCTCCCGCTGAAGTCTCGGCGCGCGCACACTTGTTCATTCGCGCCTACTGACACAAGTACCGACTTGGGGTGCCTGTTCCTTGGGCACCCCAAGTCGGTACTTGCTGTCTCCAACGAGCGACATGCCCGAAACGATCCAAGTCGAGATGTTCCTCTCTGGGAGCGGAGGGGCTGACGCACCATTCCGGGGCACCGGCCGAGCCCTTCACCATTGTCCCATGATGGGCTTTGGCGCATCTGATTGCGTTGTCACTGGGCGACAAGTGATTAGCTCGGGGCGCTCACGAGCCGGCCGGGAACTTCGACCGGAGGTACGCACGACGACCGGAGACGTACGGCTCCACGTTGCGGATGCGTGTCAGCAGGAGATCGTCCAAGGGGAATCGGACTCCAACCACAGTGACCCCATGGCTCTCGAACGAGGCTTGGAGAACCCAGCCGCCAGAGACTTGGAGGCCCTCGAACTCCACCTCCTCACCATCGAGCGATACGGTCGTCGTGAACGGACGAGGCTCGCGCATGTCGATGTGGGAGCCGGGCCGGAGCGCTTCGGCGCTCAGAAGGTCAGCAGGGACTGGAAGCGATTTTCGGCTGGTAATGACCTGGAGGGTCGGGCTGCTGGGTGACAAAGGATCGCCGTGGAGAAGGCCGTAGCTTTCGCCTGTCAGGACTCGCGTCGTTTCGCGACCCTCCCATTCGTACGCTCGATCTAGGTCTCCCAACATGCGGAGCCCCACATACGAATCTGGAAGCCCGAAGAGGGGGAGGTCCGTGTGTCGACACCAGTCCTCCTGCCTCGCCATTTCGCCCATGGCGTCATCGGATGCATGCGACTCATGCATGCCATTCCTCCCCTCTTTGGCAGCAGTGTATGGCATCTCGCTGACTTGGCGAGCTCCACGAAAGGAAGCAGGATCGCTTTCGGCGCCCAAAGCGCGGGAGGCCGCACCGATGTCGCATCCTCGAGGAGCTCCACGAAAAGCAGCAGTGACCGCCCTCAATACACCTGCTAGCGGCGTGAGATTCTAACGAGGGTCGGCCGAACCTTTTCTTCGTGGCCAGCGACGGCATTCGCAGCCCGCCACGCCAATCACAGGCGCCAGCCCTCCTACCCCCAGCGCTGAGGCCCGCCGACCCGCATGCATCAAGCCTGGTAGCTCAAGGAATCGTGCTTGGAGAGCGGTCAAGCAGCAGGAGAAGTTCGGGCCCGGAACGGGGTTATGGGGGTATGGGTGCACCCACGCCGATCGTCGGAGTCGTCTCATGCACAGTGGACTGCCATTTGCTTGCGAATAACGCCCCGATCCGCGTCGCTGAAGGGCTCCGGCACTGCTCCTTTTGGAGGACTGCACATGGCCGGAGTCGAATCCTGAATGCAACGTAGTGCAACGGGACGCAACAAACGAAGGGAAGATGTCCGACGTCCGATCAGAGCGCCACAGAAGTGACACCGGTGATCCGGTGTCGCCGTGCACCCTCGAATCCCGCGCGCTCAGACCGCCGTTCAATCTCTAGCGCCGCGGCCGCGGTTCCGTCGGTGTGGGGCGGACGACGCGACCTCGAGGCACGACCACAGGTGCCGCAGCGTCAGGGCGGCTCGCAACCTGTGGGCGTTCTGTTCGGCGTCGAGGGCCCCCTGGAGCACGTCGATAGCCTCGGACAGCCGAGGCGCCAACTCCACTTCCGATGATGCCCGCGCGGGGTCGTCTCGGCGGCCCGTAGACCATGTGCACCAGGGAGATCGCCGAGGAGAGCTCCTGCTGTTGAGAGAATGCACGTCTCGCGGACCAGGCCGGATTCTTCGCCTGCAGGACGCAGTCGCGCCAAACAAGCAGTTATCGCAAGCTATCGGGCTCGCTCGGTTGTGTCCGGCCATCGCCCGCTGGGATGCGACGCGCTTTACCGCTTCACTCCGCTGACCAGGCGAAACGCCCGGGATTCCTGTGCAAACTGTCGCGCACCAACGGTGAACCGTGTCCGTAGCACAGGGCAACTTCGGTGATGACGGCGGCTTCGCCATCACGTACTGCCAAGACCCAAGTGGGGGCATCTGTCGTCACTGGCATATTGAGATCAACAACTACAACTTCGGTCTCGAATCACCCGGGCCTCCAGACTACGGCAGCGGCCACAGAAACAGAGTGGCATGCCATGAGCTTGGCCACACTGCCGGTCTTGAGCATCATCCCAACGACAATCCCAGCGACCCATCATGTCTCTATGTGGAGCATGTACATGCGTACACGAATCTCAACACGCACGACTACAACCACATTGAGGATATCTTGACGTGATAGGGGGCTTAGTCATGGGATTCCGATCGCACCGTGGTGCCGCTCTCGCTGTTGTGGTCAGTCTGCTCTTGGCGGGCTGCTCCGATGAAGACCCAAGGCGCGCTCGCGTTGACGAGGTGTTTGTGGCCACAGGCCTCGGTGATCTTGCCAGAAATAGTGACCTCATCATTGCCAGGACCGCTGTGGCAGTTGAGCCGGGGCGGGTCGTCGGCAGCGAAGACGTCCAGCGACAGTTCACGCAGGTGACTATTCGAGTAGACGAAGTCTTCTTCGGCACGCCGCCCGGGGACAAGGTCCTCCTTGAGGAGTGGTGGGCTACCCCGGAAGAGGGTTCGGCCAAGGACGATACCGGAATCTACTTCCTTCATCTCAAACGGGAAGCCACCGACGTTCCCTACTATCGCCTAGTCTCAAGTCAGGGGCGATTTCTGGCGACAGGCGATGACATAGTCGCGTCCAATGACGAGATGACATGGGTCCAGGAGCTGGAAGGGGCGCTGACGCCCGAGGAGTTGGAGGCGAAGGTTAAGGAGGTTGTTGCCGAAGCCACGGAATCGCCAAGCCCCTCAGCATCGCCCTCATCCTAGATCGCAGGGCCTTCTCGCAGGGAGACCGTGGCCCTAATGGGTTCTCGTGCACGATTGATCGAGGTTGTCGCATACGACGCGGGCCGATAGCTTGCAAATAACGCCTCGTCGTGGATGAACGTCGCCGTCGCCCCCGTCCCGAGTCGGTGGATCATTCATCGGATCCGCAAGGGTCCAGGGGGCTTCGGGTCACTGCTGCAATCGCGCCGAAGCAGCAGAGTTAGCGCTACCAGTCAGGGATGATCGACTCACCGAGCCGTGGCATGGAGGCGGCACTAAGGAGCGGTGCCGGAGCCTTCAGCGACGCGGATCGTTGTTGAGATCGCCGAGACGCTCGTGTAATCCGCCGCACCTTGCGGACAGTAAGACTGCAGGGGGCGCTCAGGGCCTTCACAGCTCAGGCCCCGTAGGAAAGGGGCATGCGTTGGGTCTAGGACCGGGGTGAGGAGAACGGGAGGGGTGTACGAATCTTCACCGTGATATGTCGGTCGTGGGGTGGAATGGGGAGGGAGGACTCCGTGCGGACCTATAGGCGATTCCCTCTTCTCGCAGGGCTCGTTGGCCTTACCCTCGTTGGCGGTCTAGCACAGCTGACGGCGTCTGAGGGGGCGGCGGAGACCGAAACGCTGGCATCTACGCCGGTGCCCGCGCCTTCGTTGACAGGTGTGGCCATGTCGCAGCTCGCCAAGTACGACTTCGACGACGGCGCCAAGGCCATAGAAGCAGCAGTGAATCGCCTGACTCCGAAGGCGGCGGCGTTCGTTCGAGAAGAGTACCTACTGTTCGCGGCAACTGGCCCGAACGGACTCAGTCAAGCAAGGGTGTACTTCGCCACGTTCGACCTGGATCCGTTGACTCGCGAATGGCGTCCGATGATGGCGATCGACGGTTTCGCAAACACCGATGGGAGCGTTCAGGGTGAGGTGGTCGAACTACCCTCCGGCGAATCGTACGTCGGGTTTGTCAATGCACCGCCGACACTGAATGTCATGTACCGGGCTGCTGACGGCTCTTGGAAGCCACTGGGGGCCGAAGGACAAGCGGGTTTCGTGCCGCTTCCAGCTGACGCCGCCGTTCCGGTCGTTCTGGCGGCCCAATAGGAGAGGACAAGGCAAATGAAGGTGCTGACGAGCCGGACCATCCAGGCCGCAGCTTGCGCCGCCGTCTTTGTCACCGCTCTGGTCGTCCCAACGGGCACCGCCCTAGCCCATAAGAACTCAGCCTGTCACGAGGAGAACCACGACAATGCTCAAGGGTCGGCCGACACTCAGCTTGACCACCCCGGCGGCGGCAGCTATCCGTATCACCGTGGGGTTTCCAGCGTGGAAGCTTGGTTCGCGGTTGCCTGCTCGGGTGCTGTAACCCCCAGCGAGCCCCAGGACCAGTACATTGCGACGTATGCAGACAAGCTCGTCAGCGGCACCTGGCAGAACGGCTGTTCCTCCAAGATTAAGGGATGGAAGGGCGATCCCTACAATGATTGGGAAGTACTCGTGGCCAACGGGACGTGGTACACGGGTCCAGGGTCTTGTCAGTGGGGCACATACACGCTCCGCTCCCGAGCGATTGAGAAGGTGCAGTATCTGGATGGCCACGTGATTACGTCGACAGCCGTCAATGGTAGCCATCCTCACATCTAGCGGCGAAGGTGTAACCTGGGGTACGAGGGCGGCCGACTAAGGCGGGATTGCTATGGAACGTCGCACGCGGAGGGTCCTGGCTTTCGGGCTTCTGGCGGTCCTATGGGTGGTGCTCTTCGTAGTTCTGAGGTGGTTCCCCGTCTTCCCCCTTGAGACATACGTCGCCGCGGGTGTCGCGACAGCCTTGGTGACGATTGTCTACGGCGTTCGTCTGCTCAATGTAACGGATGTCTCCTCGGTTGCTCTTGAGGCTGATCTAGCTGAGGAAAGCCCTCGCGTCTTCCGTCAACTCAACCGCCTCGCGGGTCGGTTGTTTCTGTTGCTCGCCATCGGGATCGTCTTTGCAACCTTCTGGCAATACGCTTGGCCCTGGGTCGCACTCATCGGTTTCGGCGCTGTGTTCTCGGTAGTGAGTTACTCTCGTTTGCTATACGAGCGTGGCGAACGCCTTAGCGACCCCTCCGGCAATCGCGAGTCTCGAGGAATCTAAGAAAGCTACAGGGTTGCGTGAATGCCTCCTCCCATGGAGCGCGTGGTGGAGGGATGCGCATTCGAAGGATCGTCTTGACCCGCCTTCGTGGACACGTTCGGGCTAGGCAGTTCATGCGACAACCTCCTGCATTCTTGCAAAAGGTTGTCGCCCTTCTTGATCGCCGCGCTATCTGAGAGCCGCAGCAGAAGGGCAGGCGCCTCTCCTCGGCAGCCCAAACTCGACGGGGGCGACACCCCGGGCGGTGGGGATTGCAGGACACTCCGAGAACGGCGTCCGCTACTAGAAGCGCGGCCCCCGGCCCAAGCCCTTGCCTGGGACACGCGAAGCGCGCTGACCGCACCCCTTCTCGCAAGCTATCGAGGTCGGCGAGTTCGGTCGCACCCGTTCCCTCACATGCATCAAACCCGACCGCTTCCCTTCGCGGACCAGGCGAAACGGGCGGGATTCTTGTGCAGACTGTCGCGCCACCAGCGGTGAGGGGAACCGTAGACCACTTGGCTGATTGACGGCAGGAAGTTAGTGCGTCCACTCTTTGCGTGCAGGAGGGCATTCGCTCTGGGGGTGAATGTTATGCCCTGATGCAGCCGGCGTGGGCACCTCAAACATCGCTCACCGCGATCCCCGTGCTCGGATGACCGTGGCGAAGGTCACAAGCTCACCCACATGCTCGCGGTCTCAGAGTCAAGAGCCGCAGGGCTTCGTCGGGGCTCGATCGTTTCGTCCATTTAGGGGGAGGCATCAATGGCCATCGAGCTAACCATCCGAGACGGAGATCCCTATTGGTACCTGAGCCCTGACATCTGGGTCGTGCCCGGAACGGATCCGACTGGTTCACCAGGGAGTCCGGTAGCTGGACAGACCGCGTACATGTGGGCTCAAGTGCAGAACGCTGGAAGCACCGACGCCAATGGCGTTCGCATCGACTTCTACTGGGCCAACCCTGCTCTGCAGGTAACTCGCAGCAACGCCAACTTCGTCGGCTCGGCGTTCGCCGACGTGGCGGCAGGGGACACACAGCAAGCTCTATGCCTTGTGCCGTGGTCGCCGACGATCGTGAATAACGGTCATGAGTGTCTGGTCGCGGTCGCTAACCACCCGGGCGATCCACTCCCAGCGCCATTACCCGACGCGTTTGACCCGCCGACCTACCGGCAGGTGGCGCAGCGCAACCTGACCGTGCTTGCTACCGTCAGCTTGAGCGCGACGACGATTGCCTTGACGATCGCCGCCCTAAAGAGGGCTGACAAAGCAGTGGTCGTCACTGCTGAGGTGAGTGGGAGTCTGGACGAAGAGTCCCTAGCCAGTCTGGGACTTGGAAACTTGCGACACGCCGATGATGGCGTGGTGGAAATTGGAATCGCCCGCCAGGAGCAATGTGTAGGTGAAGACCAGCCCCTCGGTGACACTACGCTCAAGATGCGCCTCCCCAAGGGCACATCGGCGGCCGTCTACGCCACAGTCCGTGCCCGCGGCCTTGCCGAGGGGCAGTACGAGACCGTTCATATCGTCGAGCGCGACGACGAGCGAGTCCTCGGTGGGATGGTGCTGGTTGTGGTCGGTGCAGACAAGGAGGATGAGCGATGACCTCTGCCCCCCTTCAGGTCCTTACACGCCCCTTTGCCGTGGAGCCTGTCACTAACGTCATGTTGCCCGACGGCATCTTCGACAACGCGATCTACACGCTCCGGGTCGCCTGCCACTACACCAACGTTTCCAGCTCCGCCCTGACCAATGTAGACGTATACCTGGAGAGCATCGGCGATCCGGGTATTGTCCCGGTGGCAAAGACGTTCCATTTCGCAACTATCCCGGCGGGCGGGTCTGTCCTAGTGATGTGGGACGCCGACTTCATGAACGCGACCCCGGGCAAGCGGCTAATTAGCTTCGTTGCTCGAGCCGATGGCTTTGACCCTAGGCGCACCATTCAGCAGATCTATGTGTCTCAGACCCGCTACGACGCCTCGACCAACAGCTACACGTGCACGGTGGAGGAGGGGACGCTCACCGTCTCACGGATGAGTGCCATCGTTCCGATGCCGACCTGGGGTGCCCGGGGCGACAAGGAGTGCCGCTGTCCTCCCGACTGGGGTCCCAATGTTCCGACCGGAATGACCATGGTGTGGAGCCCTAACCCTGCCTACGGTGGCAAACATGGCGACCTGCCCCTTTCGGACCCTTGGTGGAAGGTTCTCGCTATTATCGTCGCTATCATTGCCGCGATTGTGGCCATCGTTGCCGCAGCCACTGGAGGGGGGACGGCGTCATTCGGTGTGGGGGGAACGTTCGAAGAAACTGACCCATCCGTGTCCTGCTGCACGCCAGAGGTCGGCGCCGGTCCGGAGAAGGACTACACGGTGGCGGGGGTAGCTTCAGTGATAGCGACGGTTGCTGCGGCCGTGGCTCTTTCCGACACTGCTGACCCGTGGTGGCGCGGGCAAGAGGCCACCACCCCAACGTCCGGTGAGCTCACTGTCGGCGAAGAGGTCGTCGCAGAGTGGTCATTGCCGGATGCGCCCAACGCCGGTGTGCCCTATACCGCAGACGTCGAGTGGACCTACAAGCGATACACCACTGGCACCACGTACGAGCACTCAGTAAGCGAAACCCAGAAGAACGTGCACGTGTCCGACGGCGTGGAAGTCGAGACGCCGCCGCCGGTTACTGCGTTCGACCCACTATGGGTTCGCGCCAAATTCCACAGGTCCGGCGCCGCGTTGTTCTCTGGGTCTGAGCTTTACGCGTTCGCGCTGTTCCGCTCACCCGGCGGGCTGTTCTTTGTCGTTCCACTGACGGACGACGGACTTGGCTTCGACCCTGGGGCCAACGACGGGGTCTACGCGGGTTCGCTCGATCTCGAACGAGCGTACAGAGTCCTCCTGAAGTACGAACTAGACGTGCGCGGGATCTGGCGCGTATATGTGTTCGCTCAGGACGTAAACCAAGCTAAGCCTGGCACGCCACCGGAGATTGCCGCGCAGCAGATCGGGGGATTCTTCGTGGCAAGTGCCGTTGAGATCACATTCGATCCTTCTTTACCATGTCCCTTGCGGGCCGATGCAGCCATCGAAGTGATCTAACTCTCTACGGGCGAGGCCCCATGCGTCGAGTCATGATCTCCGTTGTGGCTTCCGCGTGCAAGGCATACGGTCACTTCCGGCCCACGAGGACGAGGAGCACGAAGTGAATGTCTTGGTCGACGCACTCACAAGTGAGTCGTTCGTGGAGGCCGTCCTCGTGCTCGTGATAGCAGCGGTACTGACTGGACTTCTTCTTCCTTTCGTCAAGGCAAGAATGGACGCGAGGAAGCTGAGAGAACAGCAGCTGTTCGAGGCAAGGCTCGCCCGGCAGAACAGAATCCTCGAATCGCAAGCGGCTCTCCTGGAGAGTCTTGCCCAGACATTGTGGGAGTTCCGAATGCTCATGATGGAAGTAGCCTTCCATCGAGTCGAGAGACCCAACGAGCGGTATCAAACGGCGCTCGCCGCGTATGAAGACAAGGCATGGGATCTGTTCGCCAAGTTCCGCACGGAAATCAGCGAGGCAAGAAGGCTGACGTCGACGGAGACCCATACCAAACCTCCGCAATCTCTACTACCAAACGCTGATCCCGCTCGATCAGAAGCGCTGTACGAACTCCTGCGGCTTGATCTAGCAGAGGAGGATGGGCAACGAAACGCCTCGGCTGATGCTGAATGGAAGCGATTCTACGATCACATGTTCGGCGACATTACCGACACGATCGATGGAGCCCTAAACGATGTTGCGGAAGAGCTGCGCCTCGCCGAGCGCAGCTCCAGGTAAGAGCCGACTCACCGCGAACGACGCCCCACGTGTCGGCTTCCTCACCACCTTTCGACACCACCAGGCCGAAGAAGGGAGAACGACGATCACGGCGGCCGGGGCTGGAGGTTTTGAAGAACTGCCTGGATAGGTCGGGCGCCTATCTCCGCAAGTGCGGATCGCGACAAATGGACGGAATGTGTCGCACATGACGAAGGCGGAGCTGAAGACGCTCGAGGAGCCGAGGACGAAAGCAGCAGCCGTCCCGATGCCTGGTTGCCGCTTGAATCGTCATTCGCGCAGCGGGCCAAAAGGCAGCAGTCTCGACCCCGCCACCGAACCCGGAGTCACACCACCCCTTCTGGTTGGGGCGCTGAGGTAACTCGGCAGGCCAAGGAAGACGCTTCTCGTGCACGATTGATGGAGGTGTCGCATCAGACGACGCGGCCGATAGCTTGCGAATAACGCCCCGTCGTGGTCGAAGCTCCTGTTGAACGTCGCCGCAGCCACTGTCCCGAAGTCGTGGATCATTCATCGGATCCACCAACTTCAGGGCTTCGGGTCACTGCAGCAATCGCGCCGAAGCAGCAGTGTTGGCCGCCACCCTGGCCGACGTCCGGGAAGGGCCTATTCGTGACTGTGGCCTTCTCCGATGTGCGCCTCGAATACGTTTCGGAAATCGTCATCTGAGCAGATACACATCGCTGTTCGAAAGGTCGGAATGGCCACAGTCGTGGGAACACCGCGGAGCACGTTGTAGCGGCCTTCCACCTGCCGCGGTCGGAGCATCCGCAGGTTCTCGTCGCTAGCCACGAGAACCTGAACAGCAAGCATGATTCCAGCCATCGCAGATTGGTGGGCAAGAGGTACGAGCAGATCTCGCGCATTGCTCTCCGTGCGCAGTCGTACGATTGCACCTCCGCATATCCCATCGCGGTAAAGCTCATCGATGGACCGACCCTTCCATTCGTCGAGACTGGTCGGATTCATTCCAAAGATGGCCCCGATATCTTCAAGGATAGGAGTGGTGCTCCATCGTTGAAGTTCTTCAGTAGTAGGTGGAACCAGAACAGTTGGGAGCTCAACATTCTGGGGAGGTGGGAATCCAACCGGGGCACCCGTTGCGAGGTACCAGCGCACCCGCAACTCTGGCTGCTGGAATGTGGATGACATCAGTTGGTATTGATGGGGGCGTTGGCCTTCTGGCCAGTAGAGACAGGCAAGGCAGGGCTCTCTGCCGAAATTCTCGTGGCGTGACCAGCCCAAGTCAGTCGGCTGAGTGTATGCATTGTAGATGTGCGAGTGAAGCCCCGCCTGGACTTCGATCCTCGCGTCCGCCGTGTCGAGCGCCGTCAATACAACCGCTTGCCCCGGGGCTGATCTTTCGTCTGCGCCCCACGGTGTCGGCACCTCAACCACCTGAATCTTCGTGTTCTCAAGGGCGCGGCCTACTAGGGCTGTCTTGTATTCGCCCTCATCAGTGTCAAGGGCGAGGACATACCGCTGAAGATTCGATTCCTCAATCGACTCTGGGTCGACTACGAAGAGTTGCCCCTCAACTTCGGTTGCCCGTAGAGCTGTAACCGCAGCCTCACCAATGGCCCCAGCCCCAGCTAGATGAACCGTCCCGACGTCAAACTTCTTGGGAAGGCCTACATCACTCCACCCATCGAGCGTGACCAGGTTGAAGCTGCCCGGTTGAGGCTGCGTCTTCCCACGATCAATCACGTCCGAAAACACCGATCTAAAGAGTTCACCAACGCCAACTGCTGCGGCAGCCAGCGCGGCGGCTGGAGCAGGCGCCGTGGGTCGGCCACTAGTTGCACCGTCGACCACAACGTTCCAGCCGGCGGCACTAACACTTGCGCCAGCCCCCTCCGGAGGCTCCAGGGAGAAGGCCAGACTATAAGCCGCCTCTCCGTCAAGGTCTATTCCGGGATTGATAGAGCGCATCAACTCCTGTGCATCTGTCGCGAGTGTGGATGGCGCGTCAATAACGATCCTCGGATACAATCGGGAGAGTAGATTTGCAGCGAACAAGAACCCTTCACTCAGACTCTTCTCATCAGCGACATCTTCTCGGGCATGAAGACGCACCGTGGTGGCCTCGAGGCGCGAACGAAGAATCTCTCGGTCTATGTCCCCCAACAGGGGTAGCGTTGCATCAGCGATCCTGCTAAAGAACCGCGGAAGACTCATCCTTCAACAGTGATGACGACATCGTCGTCGATCGGCAACCAACGCCCATAGCCCATAAGTCGAAACCAAGCGAGACTTCCCGGATCGGTCTGTCCTAGAGCGAAGTCTGGCACTACCACGCTAATACCGCCGAGGAGTGTGACAAGCGGCAGCGTGTCGTCCGTGTCTGAGTGATATGCGCCGGTTGGATGACTGTGAGCTTGCCCGCCAAGAATCATCCCGCGTTCGTTCAATGAGCGGTTCGTCTCATCAATGGCGTCCTCCTCAATATGAACGAGGAGGCCATGGTCCGTCCTGTAGCTCTCTTGTCGGGGCATGAGCACCGTTTGGAATCGGAATGCTTTCCCGCCATCCTCGCGGATTCCACCCCAAACAACGAATGCCTCGAAGCCCTTCCTGCCCGCTGAGCTGAGGCTTGCCAACGTAGTCGCCAGCACGTCGGCGGGGACAACGAAGCGGCGGACATCGAGTAGGCCACGTCTCGGCATCCCTAGCCGCTCTCCGAATCGAGTTCCCTCGCCCAGCCATCAAGTTGCAACTCGTATGCAGCTCGGGCCTGTCGGGCGGCTTCTTGTGCTTGCTGAACGGGAATTGTTGGAGATGCCGCGGCAAGCACAGGCTGGATTTGAAAACCGATCCCGCTGACGCCGCTGGTCATTGTCGTCCACACCCGATCGCAAACAACTGCGATTGCCCCCGCTCGAGTCGGTCGATGCAGGGCCCAGATATCCCCATCATGGTCCGGGTGCTCATGGTATTCGCGCGTGCCAGGGAGACAGAGGAATTGCTTGCCCGCTTTGTTGGTCATGAGGACATTTCGCACATCACCAGGGGCCGTGATCAAGTATGCCTGGGCCAGCGGTGATCGAACGGGACGTCCGCTGAAAAGGTCGATGAACGTCAAGGACGGTGGCCAGAGATCGTAGTTATCGTATTCGAGCCGAATAGTCGGGACTACGATAGGAAGCTGGGTGGCACCGAGGGGTACGAGGGCGAGAAAGGCGAGTTCAACAGCGAGTTCCTTCAAGTCGGCGTGAACCATGATCCATCCCTTGCGACGATACTCTGCCTCGTTACGCATCCACGACTCGACCTCGCGCGATAGCTTTGCGCGGCTTACATCGGGGTGGACAAGACTTACTCGCGAGCTTCTAGGCGCCACCCTCACCGACCTTTGGGTTCAGATAGAGCTTCATCCCGCTCGTGATGCCGGCATCCGAGATTCGTTGATCGAGATCGATGTTTCCGGCATCCGATTTCAGCACCCAGTTCTCAGGCGGCTGACCTGCGTTACCACTCTCGCGCAGCGCCTCTCGAACGAGCTGCGACACCTTCTGATTCTTGTTGACCGAGACATGAACATCTTCGCCCGACACAACTACCACTACGTCAATACGGTTCTTGGCGTCTTCAGCCATCTCTTGCTCCCTCCTTCCGATTCGTGTCGAATGGTATATGGGCCCTCTGACAACGATCCGAGCGGACTTGCGCCCTCGCTCGGGACTCGTAACTGGATGTCCACCGGGCCTAGCGGATTACTGCACCTTTCCAGGTTTATGAGCTCCATGTGCGGTTTGCAGCTGGCGAGTAGCGCATCCCTGTTCGACGAACACGCTGCCGATACTCCGCTTCAGCACTCGAGGGTCGAGGTGCTCCTCGTAACCAGGGTGCTGAGCGATCCGCCGCTCGGCGACATGGAGTTCCTCTTCTGACACTGACTCCGTCCCCCGTGGGAGGATGGCAAGCCCGGAGGCCACGTGGACATCGACATCCCGCTCACCGCTGAAGACCGCAAGCGCCTGACCCAGGCGCTTGGGCCGAGCTGGAATGCGGACGATGTCGCGATCCTCCTGGCCCGCGCCGGGGCTAGCGAGATCCTGGCTCTGGCGACGGGCCGGACCGTGCCGGCGACGTTGGCCGATGCTCGCGCCTTCCGCATCTTCAACCTCCTCCAGCAGGGGATGAGCCTCTCGGACGCCGAGACCCTCGTGGCCGCGATCTTCAAAGTGCCGTCCGCGACGGCGAAGCGAATGGTGAACTCGGCGGTGGCTCGGTATGCGATCGAGCTTCAGCAGGGCTTGAGCGGCACGATCGGCGAGGTGCTAGAGGCGGCGACATGGGACAAGGAACGGGAGCGTTGGGATATCGGCCTGCCGACGACTTTCATCAGGGAACGGATCCTGGAGGCGGCGGGCCGACTCCCCGTGCCAGACCCGAGCCGGGCGGCCGGCTCCCTGTGGCGATTCCCGGACGAGACGTACCAGGCCGTCCGGAAGGAGTTCGGGCTCTCGGCGAAACCCCCGAAATGACGACACTCGACGAGGAGATCTCGACAGCCTTCGGTCTACTCGGCTTGTTGCTCGTCTTTGTCATCGGCTACTTCGCGGCACTCTTCCCGCTGGCGCAGGATCTCCTCGAGCGCCCGGCGCCTGAGGTCGTAGCCGACCGCCGAGCGCTGATCTCTCGACTGCGCACGTACCGGATCCTCGTTGGAGGAGTTCTCCTTCTTACTGTCGGGACAGGCGTCGTCGTCACACCGCTCACACGGCGGGTGGTGCAGGCCATCTCCTTTCGCGGACCGTTCCCAACCATTCAGGCCGGGCTGCTGCTCATCGACGTGATGCTGCTCGCGCTCTTCGCGGTAACGGTGTGGGTGTGGGTCAGGCTCGGGCGCCGCATCCGGTTGCTCCGCGCAAGGGATCGAAGCTGACCCTGGCCCGCGAATGGCTCGTCGGGGAGGCCACCGGAGGGGTGACGGTGTGCGTCCTAGTGCATCGCGAGCTCGAGAGCCGCCCCATTGAAGCGCCGTCCGCTTGACTCGAGACCCTCGTGCGGGCACGCATCGTTTCCGGATCGGCGACTACCGCGTCATCGTCGACGCTCGCGGCGATCGTGCCGTCAGTGCTTCGGGTCGCGCATCGGAAGAACGCATACAGGTGGTGAGACGCGGAGGCGGCGCGGTAGGCAACATTAGGTAAGCACAGACCAAGAAGGCCGTGAGGGCCTTCTTTGCGCTTCGGCCAGGTTCACCAGGATGTTCGTCGATCGACTCGGTTGGACGGCACTCAGTCCCGTCCAACCGAGAAAGTTCTGCGGTCTTGCTGGAGGGCCTGGCGGAACGCAGAAACATCCGCAGGCGGCTGATGTTCTCGGCTAGAAGTTCCGGGAAGGTCAAGTCGAGGCGCTGCGACCGGCTGCCATCCTCGCCGAGCAACTCGTGGCCCTTGGAGAGTTGCCAGACTCCCCGGCTGGCAAGTGTCAACGAGTGCGGCCACGTCATGCGAAGTTCTTTCAGCTTCCAGGCAGCTATCGGCCCAACAGCGATGAGCCTTGGGCTGAGGTGAGCCTCATCTGAGAGGTCGGCAAGCCGCTGCAGACCGCGCATACCCCAATTCCACGCATGCGGCCAGGAACTTGGTTCGGACCGTCACAATCCAAGCTCACTTACTCAGACCGTTCATTTCAACGTGCGAGTGGATAAGTTGGCAACGGAAGCGAGAACGGCTCGAGTCACGCAGGTCGAAATAGCTCTCAAGATCGAGCCGATCTCAGAGCCATTCTTAGGGGCAATCTCATCCGGGCTTAGGTCCTACTCGGCGGACGATGTTACCGAGGCGGCACTCCGCAATGCCCTGTTCGGTGATGCTTCGGAGACGATGTTGCTGTCGTTCGGGGGTCATGTCTCTAATCCGCTTGAGGGGCTGCACAGTGAGAAGCTATCCGAAGAGGTTCTCCGGCCCATGCTTCGCCTGCTCATGACCGAGACACTCGTTGGCTCGGGCCGAGCGGCTCGGCTCACCCGACTCCGACTCTCGGCCCCTGTGGACGGAAGGCGGCGGATGGCGCTGGCCTGGCGGGGGCTGAGTCAGGTTGGGAAGCCAGGCGAGTTGCGTGAAATTGAAGGGATGATTCAGCTCGCTTAGAGGTGGCGGGATCGGCGAACCTTCAGGCCGACCGCAGCTCGTCTTGATAGAAGCCTTGGGCGGTCTTGGTCGGCGGGTGCAAGCAGTTATCCAGACCGCTGCGCAGGACGGCGAACCACCGCTCCCCTTGCAGGGCGGGGGCCTCCCAGTGCGTGAAGAATCATTGCGATGAGCGTGTCATTCTTGATACGGACCCGTCTTGCAGGCACGGTTTTGTTCTTCCAAGGCGTCCGCCGCCTCGGCTTCAGCGGCGCGTCTTCCTTCCTTCGTCAACGACGCCCAGTAGGCGTCGTCGAGGTTCCGATCGACAATGGCAACGTACTCTTTGTGTGCGGCCTGACACTCCCCGCCGTCGTTGAACGACGGCGCCCCGCTCGAACACGCCGCGAAGAGGAACATCGCGAAGATGGCCGTGAGCAGGGTGGTCTTCACGTCTGCAAGGAGCTTACTCGGTCAGATTCATGACCATGCTGGTGGGAGGGGATCTGGTTAGGGCGTGCGGCGTGCGGCGTGCGCGTGCTCGCTTCATCTGTCGCGCGACGCTCAGTGGTATTCAGTCGGAACCGCGCCATCTCGATCGTCACGCCGTACTCTGCAGCGACCGCCTCGGGTCCCATCCCGTGGGCGACGCATCGCAGTAGGAGGGGCCTCGGGGGTAGCAAAGTGCCACCGAGGTTGGTGGCCTCTTCCTCTTGATCTGCACGGCAAGTACGAAAGGGAACGCCGGCAGTCTCTCCGCTGGCTATGCATGAGGATTCCCGCGCGCACCAAGACAACGACCTAGGTTCCCGGCATCGTCCAGAAGCGAACGCCCCGCCTCTTCGGCCCTGCAGCTGCTCACTCCTAGAGTGGTTCAGTCGGATCGGGGAAGAGCATCGGCTGGGCCAGCTCGATCAGGTCACGCACTCGGTATGACAGGAGATGAGCGAAGTCCACCGTCGGAGGGAACTCCGGGTCGAACGACGGAATTCGATGGAACAGGTGAAGCGGGTTCATGCAACGCTGCATCGCGTAGTCCTCGATCGCCCACCACTCGCCATGCGAGGCGCCACTCGCCGACTGATAGATATGTCGGTACTCGTCCTCCAGGTCTGAGTCAGCAGCCATCTGGCGAACCGTGAGACCCGAGAATGTCGGTTCGAGGTTCACCTCCTGGAACTCCTGACCCCAGTCCCCGCCGAGACCTTTCTCAACATGTCGAATGGCCTCGGTCAGCAACTCTGGGGGATCACCCGGAAAGGAGCCAGCGACCGCTTTCATGTGCTGCTTCATGAGCTTGGCCTTGCCGCGTCCGTAGCTCTGGAAGCGCTCATAGACGGATGGGTCCTGTTTCGACATCCAGGAAAGCACGATCGTCGTCTCCGACAGGACTCGGAGAGCTGACACGCCGTGCTCACCCGACCATAGGTGGGGGGCTCTCAACGTCGCGAGAACTGAGCGCGCCGCTCGACTCACCAAGCCGCAGACGACTTCATGTCGAGCGGGGGAGTGGAGATCGACAGGCCGTTCATGGTCAAGCGCGACAGCGAGGAACGTGTTGAATGAGCTCAGGACCTCCTCGATCGCTCGACGGGAAGCCGCGGACAACTCGAACTCGCCGGCTTCATCGTCTCGCGAGTCGGTGTCAGCAGCATCTTCGATGCCGGGATCGGTACGGCCCTCCTCGGTTGAGCTACCGGCGCCGCCATCAGTGCGTTGCGTGTCGGTTTCGTGGCCCTGCGAGCTGGCTGCCTGCTCTTCGGGCAGGCACTCGAACATGGACCAGTTCTGCCTCCAAAACGATTCCGCCCATGTGCGCCACCGCGCCATCCGATTCGGGGTCTCCGACTCAATGGCCCCCTTCATTGATAGGAAGGAGCTCAAGATCATGCTGTCAGCCAACGGACGGGAGTCCGGATCTTGCGGATAGTCTCGGAGCACTTCAACCATCTCCGGATCCATCTTCAGTCGCCCTCGAAGAAGCAGCCAGCCCATTTGTGGGCACTTCGCTAGGGCGTTCAGGTGGGCGTCTCGAATCACATCAACCATGCCTCGGAGAAGTACCAGTGTGGGCTCATCTGGATCCAGGCGGTGGTCAGAAACTCGGAACGGCTCAAGGAGCAGCCATGCTCCCGGAACTCCCTCGTACATCGCTAAGACTCCGCGGATTTCGGGGGGGATTGCGGACTCAGCGAGTCCTGACTCCCTGATGCCCGAGACGAGTGTCGGTCGTAAGGCCTTGGGTACGGCCTCGATCGACGTCAGCCGACCATCGAAGGCGATCTGATGCTTGTCGAGGTCGTCTGCCCCGATGGTTTCGATAACCACCTCCTGGACCTGCCGGAATAAGGCAGCCGAGGGGTCTCCTAGCCGCGAGGCCAGGAGCAGGGGCCACAGGAGGTCCGGAAGGTCATCCCTGACCCAGTCGGACGCACGCGTCGCCTCGTAGGCGAGCAGCGGCGGACGGAATACTCGCCCCTGCTTGTAGTGGCCCTTGAGCGGCCCCACCTCTTGCCGTCGACCTCGTTGCCCGGACACTGAAGCAGAGTACGGCTCGATACCGACGGCCTGAACCCGGGTTCCCCCTGAGTTCCTCGTAGGCATCCAGCGCTGGGGCCTTTTCGACTCCTCGGTGCTACACGCACGGGATGATTTGGGCACAGATCGTGTAGCACGTGTAGCACTGGACGGTGTTCCCTCAAACAGCTCGAATAGGTTGCGATAAGACGGTGCCGCGCCCGAATCCTCTTCTAGGAGGTCGGTGAAGATGGTGACGCGGCGGCGCCTACAACAGGCCACCATGTCGCTTTGGCGCGAAGGCAGCAGTGAGAGAGACGGACGTGCGACGCGGGTGGTACTTGGGACCGACCGCTCTAGCAGCTTCCTTATCGCAAGCTATCGGGCCCGGTCAGCTCGGCGCTCGCCGATCCCCTGGGATGCACCACGCTCGACCGCTTCGCTTCGCTGACCAGGCCAAATGTCCCGAGTTCTTGTGCAGGCTGTCCCGCACCAACGATGAAAGCCCTCACGAGGTCAGCGAGAGCGAGTGGATCAAGCTTCTCGATCAGATGAACTTCCAGCGGATCCTCCTCCTTGAGGTGCCCCTTCCAGACGCCACGGTGGCACCAGGCCTTGCCAAGCAATGGGGCATCTAATTGAGGCGCGGCGAGCCATCGACCGGGGCGCGCACCGAGAAGCCATGGGTCTCTGTAGGGATGTCCTCGAGTCCCTGAGGGATGCACTTCAGGACTCGGGGGCCGAGACCGAGGCGTGGGGCAAGCGGGCGGCCGAGAGCGACGAGATGAGCAAGACGGAGAGGATCCTGTTGGTGAGAAGGGCGCTGTGGCGTCTTACCAGCTCTGCCCGACATCCGCTGTTCCAATGGCAAAGGCAGGAGGCAGCCTCAATCCTGGCGATGGTAGCTGGTGTTGTTCGGATCACAGCAAGTGACTGACTTGTGCGGGCCACCGTCTGACGTTTAGCGCGTTAGCGCCTCATCTCACACTTACAGACAGGCCTAACCAGCAGCTGGGGACTCTTCTTACACCTCCAGCGCTGCGAGCAGCTCACGAATTGAGGTGCATACCGTGGCGCCTTCAGGTAGATCTCGCGCCACGCGCCGCAGATACGCTCCCGTGTGGTTCTCGCAGATAACGAAATCGGCGTATCCAGCCGCGCAGGGAAGGAAGAGCATGTCGATCAAGTCGTTTGGCTCCCAACTGTCGTCAGCATTCCCCAGCCGCAGATGGGTGACTTCACGCCTTCTTCCAATGTAGGGCAGTCGTCCGATGTCACTATCAGCGTGCAAGTCGAGCCACGTCTGAAAGTCTGCAGAACCGAGCCCACTCGCACGTACGGCGTCCTCCAGACCGTGGCCAAGGTCCATCACGAAGGCGACGAGAGTCAGACGGCGGAGCGCCGCCGGCCCGACACGAGGCTGGCTCGCTATTCGGTTCGCGAGGTCTTGGTGGACTGCGGCCCACTTCCTTGCCGCCTCAACACCATCAGGGTCCTGTGTGCGCTCGTTCTCGAGGAGCACAGCGAGGACGGCTTGAACGCCGGACAGCGCGTTGATGAGAGAGACAATCTGCGGCGGCAGATTTGCGTCATTGGATACGTACCCGGGTGTGGATTCCGCGTACAGCTGGCGAGAATCGACGGTGAACACGGCGGCTGGTGCCGGGAGGATGCCCTCGTTCACGCCCCTGGCCAGCATTGCCTCTATCTCAGACGAGGCGACCCGGATTGGATCGCGCATGATCCACCCGCGCGATAGACCAACCATCAACGCAGCAAGATGCGAGCGGCGGGGACCGTAGATCGGACCAGTCTCGATCCAGTGTCCCGACGACACGGGGAGTATCACCTGTCTCGCGCGAGCTAGATCGATCAGACGGAGCGTTGGACTCAGTTCGGGAGGGTGTACACGATCTGGGCGATGAACAGCGAGTGCGACTTGGACCCACTTGTTTTGGTCGAGGTAAATCACCGGCCGACCACGACGACGCATCAGTTGATCGTCGAGGGCGTAAACCTCGGCCTCAAGCTCCTCGTCCCACGGCGTGACCATTGTTAGGACAAGCTCGCCGGGGCGGAAGACCACACGCTTGAAATCGAGAGGGCCCCTCCGCGACAAGGAAGCCCATGACCGTCCCGGTTCACGAACGATCCGACCGTCGACCGCGTTGACCTCAACGTGACCGTGCTCGTAGTCGACCGTCAGAGACTCAATGCCCTCTAGGCGGTCCCAGATCACCCGAAGAGTCTTGCAGGAGTGCGCCTGCTCTCCTTGGCGCAGCCGATTCACCCGCTCCGCGGTGTCTTTGCTGGATCCTCGCGTCCGAAAGACATCATCGCCGTGGAGCAGCGCGTGGCCGAGCTCTCGTTTGACTCCTTGTGCAGGGCAGTTCGCAGAAGGTCCCCCCCGCGAGCCTGCTGGCGCCAATCGGAGGGGGCCTTGAACCGCCCCATGGCGCAGCCCACACTCCTGATTGGAGGTGGTGCCCGCATGGCAGGACGGAGACGGGTCGAGATGTACGACCGGCGGGACGGCGACTACGGCTGGCGCCGGATCTCGCCGAACGGAAATATCACCGCAACTGGTGGCGAGGGATACAGGACCAAGGCCGGCGCCGAAAAGGCCGCGCGCCGCGAGAACCCCGGCATCCCGATCGTCGACAAGACGAAGCGGCGGTGACTCCCAAGTGGTGCAGTCCAACTTCCCGTGTGACTTCCCCCTGAAAGACGAGGCGGCGGAGGTGAAGTGCGGCCGCACACCCACAGAGATGCTCGCGCTCGGCATGACGGCCCCTGACCCGGCCAAAGGAGCCGGATACGCTGGAGACTTCCTGTACGGGCACTTCTGCGAGGAGCACCTTCCGGAGATGCAGCGGCGACTCGGCCAGAAGAAGTAACCGAGTCTAAGACGGCGAACGTGCTGTCGTTTCTCGGCCGGGTCCGGAGCCGTTCCCTGAATGACGATTCAAGCGGCTACTAGGCGTGATGCCATCGGGACGGCTGCTGCTTTCGTCATCGGCTCCTTGAGCGTCTACAGCCCCGCCTTCGTCATGTGCGATTCCTTCCGTCCGTTTGTCGCGCTCCGTTTCATCGCGTTGCAACCCTCGCTCTCCGTAAAGCGTGGGGATGGGCCAGGAAACGCGATCCCTAGAGAACGGCTCCTCGTTGCTCTCAGAGCCGGTATCCTCGTAAGTGTGAGCCGCTAGAAGCAGGACAGTCCTATGAGCCGTTTCTGACGGCCGAGGCACTCGCGGCGCATCTATCTGTCTCCCGATCGTCGGTCTACAACCTCGTTCGCGACGGGCTCCCATGCGTCAAGCTCCCACGGAACGGCTACCGCTTCCGGCTTTCAGAAGTGGTCGCGTGGTGCGAGCTGCACCGGGTCGCCGGGTCACCACTCGGTCACCATCAGGTACGTCCAAACGTCGCATCCGCGTCCATCTAGCACCCCTGGTTGGGCACGAAACGCCCTGACCAGGAGGTCCGGATCGGGCTCATAACCCAGAGGTCACGGGTTCAAATCCCGTCCCCGCGACGAAAGCAGAAGGGGCGCCGTAACGGCGCCCTTCTTCGTTCCCCGGGCTAGTTCGCTTCGGCCGTTCCGCGTGTCGCGGCATCCTCGCCCGCGTGAACGACGATCCACGCGATCGTGGCGTAGGGCAGCGGAGTCAGCAGGAGAGGCCAGGCCGCTCCGAGGCTGCTCGCGAGCGCGATGAGCCCGAAGCCGATGAGGAACAGCAGCACGATCGCCGCGATCCGCCGCCGTTCGTTCACCGCCGCATCCTACTCGCGCCGCTCGCGGGAGCCCGGGTAGGATACGGTGCCCCATCGGGCCGAGCAGACCGCCGGCCGGTGGAACCACGCGGAAGAGGAGGGGACTCAGGTGGCCCAGCAGGACGCGACGTCGCGGCTCGCCCAGGTGCCGATCTTCTCCGAATGCACCAAACGCGAGCTCACGATCATCGGCCGCGCCGCCAAGGAGGTCTCGCACCGGGAGGGGACCGTCATCGCGCGGGAGGGCGAACGCGGCGTGGGCCTGTTCCTGATCCTCGAGGGGCAATGCAAGGTTTCGATCGGCGGCAAGACCAAGGCCAAGCTCGGGCCCGGGGACTTCTTCGGCGAGGTGGCCCTCCTGGACGGTGGACCCCGCACGGCCACGGTGACGGCGCTGACGCCGGTTCGTCTGGTGGGCATCACCGGATGGGTTTTCCGCGGCCTGCTGATGGAGCATCCGTCGATCGCGCTGAAGACGCTCGAGGCCGTCGCGGGACGTCTGCGCGCGGTCACCAAGGAGCCGGTCTAGTCCGTCCCCTCCGGACGGCCGGCGGCCGGACCGGCGTCGGGATCACGCTCCTCTCGCGAGGGTCCGATCGCGTTGCCTGAGATCCCCGACGAGATCCGCCGTCTTGCGGCCGAGCGCGACGAGCGACGCACCGCCAAGGACTTCGAGGGCGCCGACGCGCTTCGCGAACGGATCGCAAAGCTCGGCTACCGGGTGACCGACGGCCCGCAGGGACCCGAGCTCGAACCCGTGGCGGTCGAAGCGCCGCAGACGGAACGTCTGAGCCCAGACCGGATCGAGAGCGTGCTTCAGGATCCGCCCACGGCGGACGTCAGCGTGC
>CAYYRT010000107.1:0-29727 GCA_964474055.1 uncultured Acidimicrobiaceae bacterium
GAGCTACGCCAGCTAGAGGCTAAGAGACTAAGAGACTAAGAGAATGGGAGATAGAGAGACAAGATCCCGTCTCTGAGTCTCCGAGTTCGCCCCCTTCGTCCCGGCTCCGTCGTCGCCGGGCCACTTCCCCCGCTCCCGCAGGGGAAGAAGAAGGCGGGGAGAGGGGGGCAACTCCAACCCCAGGCCGACAAGCGTAGAAGGATCCCTTCTGCTTTCTCCCCCCGCGGAAGCGTGGTGAGGGGGGCAACCAGACGAGCTCTTTATGAGTTCGCCCCCTTCGTCCCCACTTCCCCCGCTCCCGCAGGGGAAGAAGAAGGCGGGGAGAGGGACCACTTCCTCCAAATCTCCAAGTCTCCAGATCTCCAAGTCTCTAAATCTCCAGGTCTCTCTGTCTCTTTATCTCAAAGGCCGCCAGAGCGGCGGCAACGGAAACGTTGAGGCTTTCAATTCCCGCCGCTAGGTCGATCCTGACCATGACCTCCAGCCGGTGGCGCACCAGTTCCGACAAACCCGCTCCTTCGGCTCCCACCACGACCGCCACCGGCTCGGACAACAGGTCGAGACCGAACAAGTCGTGGGTGCCCCGGGTGTCAAGTCCGACACTCCACACCCCGTGCTTGCTGAGGCGACTGAGGGCGTCGGGAATCGATGAGACGATCGCCACCGGGAGCAACTCGAAGGCTCCGGCAGCCGCCTTGAAGGCGGTGGCGGAGAATGGGGCAGCCCGCCGGTTCGAAGCCACCAGCCCGGTCATCCCCGCCGCCAGCGAGGAGCGGGCTATTGCTCCAAGGTTGTGGGGGTCGAGGACATGATCAAGCACCATCAGGGCCGGTCGCTCCGTCTCGACCAGTTCATCAAGGGTGGCAATCGCCAGAGCCCGGCAATCAGCCGCTATCCCCTGGTGATGTTCGGTCTCGGCCCGATCCCGGAGTGACTCAACCTCGTGGACCCTGCCTCCGTTGCTCTTCACCATGTCCACCACGTCAGCCACGGCCCGCCCCCGGGACCGTTCAACCCATAGATCAATGACCCGGCCGCTCGCGGCGGCGGCTCTTACCGCGTTGAGACCCTCGACCCTAAGGCCGAAACCAGCGGGCGCCATCTGCGGTGTCCTCAACCACGACCCCCATCTCGGCCAGTTGCTCACGAATCAGATCGGCTTGGGCGAAGTTGCGATCCGCCCGGGCGCGCTCGCGTTCAGCCAACAAGTCGTCCACAACTTCATCGGCGGCAGGGCGGGCCTGGGGGTCGGTCCGGATTCCCAGGACCGTCGCCATCTCCCGCGCAGCGGCCACTGTCGGACCAGCGTCTCCTTCCCCGTCGAGGACCCGGTTGCCATCCGTGACGGCTTCAAAGAGAACGGCCAACGCCTCGGGTGTCGCGAAGTCGTCGTCCATGGCCTTGACGAAACGCTGCATCAACGCGGCATCGGGAAGGGCCGCGGAGTCGGACGCACGGCGCATGAACCGGTACAAGCGCTGGTAGGCCACACCGGCCGCGGCCACGAGATCCTCGCTGAACTCAAGCGGTGAGCGATAGTGAGCGCGCAGAAAGAACAGTCGCAACGTCATGCCCCCGAACCGATCAATGGCCTCCACCAGATCGATGACACGACCGGTTGATTTCGACATCTTTTCACCGCCCAGGTTGACCATGCCGTTGTGCAACCAGTACCGGGCGAAGGCCTGGCCGGTCGCTCCTTCGGATTGAGCGATCTCGTTCTCGTGGTGGGGAAAGATCAGGTCGGCGCCGCCGCCGTGGATGTCGAATGCCTCTCCCAGGTAACGAGCCGCCATTGCGGAGCATTCGATGTGCCACCCCGGTCGACCCGGCCCCCAGGGCGAGGGCCAGGCGGGCTCGCCCGGTTTGGCGGCCTTCCACAGAGCGAAGTCGAGCGGGTCGTGTTTCAGGTCGGAAATCTCGACCCGTGCTCCGGCCAGCAGTTCGTCGATCCTTCGACCGGACAGCTTCCCGTAGGCCTCAAAAGCCCTGACTGCGAAATAGACGTCCCCGTCCGCAACCGGATACGCCAATCCCCGATCTATGAGGCGCTCGATCAGCGCCAGCATGTCGGGCACGTGTTCGGTTGCCTTGGGTTCGTGGTCGGGCGGTAGAACTCCCAGCCGCTCATATGCCCTGGCAAACACGGCCGTCATGCGCTCGGCTCTGTCGCTCACCGGCTCGCCAGCGGCAGCCGCAGCCGCGATGATCTTGTCGTCGATGTCGGTGATATTGCGGACAAACTCGACCTCGTTTCCCTTCCAAGACAGATACCGGCGAATCATGTCGAAGGCGACCGCGTAGCGTCCATGACCGAGATGCGGTTCCGATTGGACGGTGGCTCCGCATACGTAAATCGAGATCTTGCCGGGGCTAGCCGGGACGAGGTCGACCGCACCTCGGTGAAGCGTGGAGTGGACCTGCATGGGGTTCGTCAGATCGTAATGGCGGCCACCGCCAGGGCGGCCAGGCCCTCAGCCCGGCCCACAAAACCCATCAGATCCGTGGTCGTTGCCTTGACCGAAACATCGGCCCCGACGACCTCCGTCAGGGACGCAGCAATGGCGCCACGATGAGGAGCCACTCTCAGGTCCTGGGCAACGATGGTGAGGTCGGCATTCACGACCTGCCATCCGGCCGCCTGCACCATCCGCACGACATCCTCGAGGATCACCATGCTGTCGACCCCGATCCATTGCGGATCTCCCGAGGGAAAGTGTTCACCGATGTCGCCCAGGCCGGCCGCCCCGAGGAGTGCGTCGGCCAGGGCATGGGCGGCAACGTCCCCGTCTGAAGTGGCTTCCAGCCCCCGAGAGTCGTCGACGATCACGCCGCCCAGTTTGACCGGCGGGGCTCCTCCAAAACGGTGGGCATCAAGGCCCAACCCCACCCGATACCGGCTCATACCGGTGGCAGAACCGGTTCGTCAATCCTGGGAAGTGCCTTGTCTAGACGGCGAGTCGCTTCTTCATCATCCACTTCGAGGCTGAACGAAAGTTCGGAGATGAGAGTCATGCGGGCCTTGGACAGCATTCTCTTGAGGGCAGGGGAGATGCCTTTCGTCTGCTGTGCAAACGTCAGATCCCGAACCACCTCGGCCACCTGGAAGATGTCACCCGAGTACATCTTTTCCGTCAGCACCTTGTACCAACGACTCCAGTTGGCACCCGCCTCCTGAGGTTCCTCTCGTAACGAGTCGAGAACCTTGCGGGATTGGGTTTTGGAGATGACCGAGCGCACAACTCCGTCGATCTTGTCGACCGGAACCATCACCGTGAGAGACTCGGTGGCGATGTCGAGGACGAAGTAGTCGCGGACCTCACCAGCGAACTCCCTTTTCAGTCTCTTGGCGACGGTGGCGGCGCCATGTTGAGGATGGACAACCTTGTCTCCTACCGCGTATTTGGAGCTGGCCGGTGGACGTTTGACGGGCGGAGCAGGCTTTGGTCCTGGGGCCGGTGCCGTCTGCTTCCTGGGTGGGGAGGGCGGGGCCTTCTTGTCAGCCGTGAAGGGAGCCGGTTTGCTCTTGGAAACGGGAGCCGACTCGGCCTTCTTCGGAGGAGCCGGCGTTGACTTTTTCGAAGGCTGCTTGACAGCGCCAGTCTTCTTGGGCAGCGGCTTTGGTGCTGGTTTCTTGGCGGCCGACTTGGGGGCCGTCTTTGCAGGCGATTTCTTTGCGGGCGGTTTCTTTGCCGGCGGTTTCTTCGCCGGCGGCTTCTTCGCCGGCGGCTTCTTTGCCGGCAGTTTCTTCGCTGCCGGCTTCTTCGCTGGCGGTTTCTTGGCAGTTGCTTTAGTACCTGGCTTGGCGACAGGCCTCTTTGCCGACGCCTTCTTGGCCGGCGCCTTCTTGGGAGCTGGTTTGGGTGCGGCCCGCTTGGCCGCGGCTTTTTTCATCGAAGTGGTTTTCTGAGCCAGATTGGCCAGTGTACCCGTCAGTCGGGGTCGGGCTCCCACGCTGCGGCCGCGGCCCGGAGCCGGTCGAAGTGGCGTCGCAACAAGGCGGCCCGGGTGCTTCCGATGCCTTCGACCTTTTCCAGATCGGCCGGGCTGGCTGACAACATCCTCTCGAACGTCGGAAAGTGGTCGAGGATCTGATCCCGGACCGACTCAGGGATTCGTCCCACTCTCGCCAGCACCCGGACTCCGAGGGGTTGAGCGGCGTCGTCGAGGTCGGGGAAGCCGATCACCTTGCCGACCATCGCGGCGTCATCGAGGTCCTGATCGTCGAGGAGGGCGAGCGCCTCCTTGCTCTCGGCCTCGGACGAGGAACGCCGGCGGCGGGAATAGTCCGCCAGGGTGGCACCGAGAAGCTGATCGACTCCCCTCACAAGCTCCGTGAGCTGGACCCGAATAAGGCGGGCCTCCCCGCCCAGGGTCACCGTCTGATGTTCGATCAGGCGCCCGATCCGTCGAACCAACTCTGCCTGTTGGATCACCGTGACCACCGATCGATAGGTAGCAAACCCGATCACTTCGAGATTGGCCAGATGCTCATCAGCGGCATCTAGCCGCCTCCGCACCCGTTCCAGGGTCTGCAGATCCTGGTTGGCCCTCGCTGCCAGCACATTGGGAAGACCCAGCTCGATCTTGTGGCCTTCGTGAAACAGGGTCGCCAAGTGTCGCCCTTCACTAACCGCCACCACGGGCTTGCCGGTTTGCAATGCCAGGCGCTCGGCAGTGCGGTGACGCGACCCGGTCTCTTCGGTAGGGATCTCTGAGTCGGGCAGGAAGTGGACGTTGGCAGCCAGGATGTGATCCCAATCGTCGTCAATGACGATGCCACCATCCATCTTGGCGAGTTCGGCCAGTCGGGGGGCGCTGAAGGAAACCCCGTCAAGGCGAAAACCGCCGGAACTGATCGCCTCGACAGACGGATCGTTGCCCAGCACGAGAAGCGCACCGCTCCCCTGTTGGAGAATCCGCTCTATCGCCTTACGAAGCGGAGTTCCGGGAGCCACCTTGGCAAGCAGATCGAGCAAGCTGGAATCGGTAGACGGCACGGCGCGCCGAGGCTATCACCTCAGACCCACGCTGAGGAGCGCAGCCCGCAGGTCGCTTCGACCGTCGGGGGTGGCGGTGACGAGCCGCTCGATCCCGACCCTTTCGACCTCCTCCCGACGCCTCAGATCGAAAGGCACCGGCCGCACTTCACCCGCCAGACCGACCTCCCCCCAGGCAGCAGTTGATCCGAGCGCCTCCCCGATGATCGACGACGCCAGGGCCAGGGCCACCGCCAGATCACATGCAGGCTCCTCGATCCGCCAACCGCCGACCACGTTGACGTAGATGTCGAGGTTCGCTGACTCCAGGCCGGCGTGACGTTGGAGCACGGCCAGCATCTGGTGGACCCGGCTCGGTTCTACACCACGCACCGAACGCCGCGGCTGAGGTAGGGAAGTGCGGGCGGCCAGTGCTTGGACTTCCACCAGAATCGACCGTCGGCCCTCGATTGCCGGAAACACCACAGTTCCGGCGACATGGTCCTGCCAGCCGGCCAGGAACACGCGGGAGGGGTCGGTGACCTCGGTCAGCCCCTCCCCACCCATGTCGAACATCCCCACCATGTGGGTGGCGCCAAACCGATTCTTGAGCGATCGCAACGCTCGCAGACCGTGATCGGGGTCTCCCTCCAACGAGAGCACCACATCGACCATGTGCTCAACGAGTTTGGGGCCGGCGATCGACCCGTCTTTGGTCACGTGGCCCACCATCACGGTGGCGACCTGATGCTCTTTGGCAAAACGCATCAGCCGGGCGGCCGACTCCCGCACCTGAGAGGTACCGCCGGGTGCACCCTCGGCGGTGGACGTTCCCACGGTCTGGATCGAATCGATGACGAGCAGGTCCGGGCGAAGGCTTTCGGCAGCAGCAAGAATCTGATCGAGATCGTCGTCAGCCAGGATGAGCACATCATCGTGGCGGATTCCGAGGCGCTCGGCCCTCATCCCCACCTGCTGGGCTGACTCCTCGGCGGTCCCGATAAGGACCTTCCCCCCGCCGGCGGCCAGGGTTCCCGCCACCTGGAGGAGCAGGGTCGACTTGCCCACACCGGGTTCTCCTCCGATCAGCACAGTCGATCCGGCCACCAGACCTCCCCCCAGAACGCGGTCGAGTTCGCCGATGCCCGTCAGCCTTCTCAAATCGACGCCTTCGCCCACTTTGGTGAGCGACACAGGTTCGGGTGCGAGTCCGCTGTACCGATCGTCCGATTCGATCAGGGCCTTTTCAGAGCGGCATTGCGGGCAAAAACCCATCCATTTGACCGAGCGGTAACCACAAGGCGAACAGCGGTAGCTCACATCGGCCAATGTAAGGGTTGGTTGGGACAAATCCCTTCCAGGGTCACAAGATCACTGTTTGCGAGTCGCCCGGAGATACCAGAGGACGCCAAGCGCGACCAGCAGCAGAGCCATCGCAACCGATCCAACCGTCCATGGCTCGGCGGTCTTGATCACCGCATAGTGCATCGTCGTGGCACAATAACCTCCCCGATGGCACGACACGTTTGCACTAATTGCGGCGCCACCGTGGTTGACGAGGAGTTCTGCCCTACTTGTGGGAGTTGGATCGACCCTTTGACCGCGGAGCGCCGCGCCCGCAATAGTGACGATTATGAGGAGTTTGACCTGGAAGATCGACCCAACTCGACCCTGAGCAGAGCGGGGGATCCACTGATATGTCCTTCCTGCGGGGCGACCAACCCAGCCAACAATCGTCATTGTGAGGAATGTGGGGCCCGTCTCAGGCAAGGTCCGCTTCCCGCCGCCCCTCGCCCAGCCGTCCAGGCTACGGCCGGGGTTCGGGCTGTGGTAGCCCTCTCAGGTCTGCTGGGAGTGGTGATCCTGGCCGCGTTCTTGATCAATCTATTTAGCGATGAGGACCCGGCTACCAGCACTACGGTACCCGGCGACTCAACCACGACCACCAACGGCGAGGTGGTCGTCCCCGGACAGATCGCCATCCTCCGAGCGACGTGTGACCCCCTCGGTCTCGAGGGTGCCTTCGGGTGCGCCAACCTGATCGACGAGAGCGCCGAGGAGTTTCAGATCAACTGGAACGACCTGCCGACCATCGACCAAACCGTGGTCATAACCCTTACCTTCGCCGAACCGATGGTGGTCGAGAAGATCATCTGGACCAACGTCGTCGATGATGAGCGATTCCGGCGGAACTATCGCGCCAAGAGTCTGATCATCGCGGCCGAAGGCAATCCGGTTCCACATCCCCAGGAACTGCGAAACGAGCCCGGTGACCAGGAGTTCAATTTCGCGGCCATCAGGTCCAACACAATCACAATCACAATTCTCAGCACGTATGCCGCTGAGGTCGTCGGCGAATTCGAACCGTTTGACGAACTAGCCATCAACGAGATAACGGTCGTGGGTTATCCGGCCCTCGATACCAGCACCACCCCAAGCCAAACCACCACAACCGCCGGCGGCTGAGCCTGATTAGTCCTTGACATAGGGTTGCCCATCGGCGGCTGGAGCGCGAGCGCGGCCGACAACACCCGCTACTACGACGATGGTGGCGACGTATGGGACCATGAGAAGAAATTCAGAGGGGATCGGTGTGCCCAGGATCGCAAGTTTCTGAGCAAATGCCCCCGAGAAACCAAACACGAGTCCCGCAGCCAGTGCGCCAACAGGCAGCCACCGTCCAAAAATCATCGCCGCGAGTCCGATGAATCCAATACCACCGGTCATGTTCTCCTCGAATCGGGAGATGACGGTGAGAGAGAGGAACGCTCCTCCGAAACCGGCAATCAGGCCGGCCAGGATGACGTTGCGGTAGCGAACCCTGTAGACATTGATTCCCACGGTGTCGGCCGCTTTTGGATGCTCGCCGACAGCGCGTGAACGCAGGCCCCATCTGGTCTTGAACAGTCCGAAGTGGAGTACGCCAACTAGGACGAACATCCCATAAACGAAGAAGTTGTGATCGAAGAACATCGTCCCGGCCACGGGGATATCGGCCAGAAAGGGAATCCTGATGGAAGGCACCCTGTCTGGCGTGTTCAGCTCTTGTCGTACAGTGAGAATCCGGCTGGCTAGATATGAAGTGAGCCCCAACGCCAGAATGTTGATGACCACGCCTGCGATGATCTGATCCACCCGAAATCGAATGGCCAGCCACGCCAGCAGCGCTCCAAGCAACGCGGCGGATACCATCGCGCCGATCACTCCGATCAGAGTACCGAAGGCGCTCGAGAGCACCGCAGCAAAGAACGCAGCGGTGAGCAACTGCCCCTCAATGCCGATGTCTATCACCCCGACCCGTTCACACATGAGGCCAGTGAGGGCGCCCAGGGTGATGACTACCGATGAAGTGACGGTTGATCGCAGCATCCCGACCAGGCTGAACTGCTGACCGGCTGCCGCCCAGGCCAGAAGGGCGAGGATGAATAGGGCCATACCCAATCCCAGGGCGGCGTTGGTCCACCGCAGATTCGCCCTCTGCAAACGACGCGCTCCCAAAAAGGCGAGGACACCGGCGACCACATAGCACAAGGTCCGGGAGTTGACGATCCAAGCGAGGTCCGGATTCGAATCGGTGGGCAGTCCCAAATTGAATGCCGCCAATGCGCCGGAGTCGACGCCCAAGGCGAAAGCTCCCACCACGATGCCCGCCAGACAAAGGAGAACGACACCAACAATCACTGCCCGCCGCTCGTCAACCGTGGCCCTGGTCCTGGTGGGCTCAAGCGGGGCCGAAACTAGGGTCATGAGCCCCACCCGCTGGTACTCCGGATCTCTTCTGGTACGGGTGACTTCACACGGAAGATGGCCTTAACCAACTCGGGTGCAGCCACGAACATCACGATCAGGGCCTGCAGGACCACCACCAGATCGAGGGGGACCCGGGCCACGGCCTGCATGGTCCGACTCCCCGCTTTCAACGCCCCGAAAAGAACCGCCGACCAGAGGACACCGATCGGATGCGATCGGCCTAGGAGTGCGACCGTGATGGCATCGAACCCAACCGAGCCGGCCAGAGCCGGTGAAGCGTCATAAGGCGGCAGAGCCATGACTTGATTAGCACCGGCGACACCCGCTAAGCCCCCGGACAACGCCATCGCCAGAACCACCAGCGTGGAGACACTCATTCCCGCATAGCGCCCGGCTTTGGGGTTGAGACCGACCGCCCGCAACTCGAAACCGAACGATGACCGGAATATCAGCCATCGAACCAAGAAGACGGCGCCGACAGCCACCAAAAACGCGATGGTCACGCGCCGCGGAGCCCCGAACAAGAGTGGCAGCTCAGCTGTCTCTTGGACGGGCATCGAAACCGGGTTATCGCGTCCAGGCTGCTGAAAAAGAGGAATGGTGAGCAGCCACTGGATCAGATAGAGGGCAATGAAATTGAGCATGATCGTGGTGATGACCTCGTGAGCGCCCGTTCTGGCTTTGAGAAGTCCCGGGATGCCGCCCCAGAGAATGCCTCCCAGCATTCCCCCCAAGAGAGCCAGGGGAACGTGGAACAGAGCAGGCAGCGAGACATAGATCCCGACCCACACCGCGACCATCGCCCCAACCAGGACCTGACCCTGAGCCCCGATATTGAACAGTCCTGCTCGAAAGCCCAGCGCTATCCCCAGCCCGGCGAAGATCAGCGGGGTCGCTGAGAAGAGTGTCTCCGAGATGGCGTTTACCGAGCCGACGGCGCCGACGAAGAGCGACCGGTAAGCAGCGACGACGCCAGAGAACATTTCTCCCAATGCCCCCATTGGGTCGGTGGGGAAGCGACCGAGAGCGTCAAGATCGGTGAGGGCGATTATGAGACCGCTGATCACCAGCGCCGTCAGGAATGCGAGGGTTGGAAGTAGCAGGGCCCGTCCGGCGCTGGCGCCGACACCGGCGACCCGCGACATCCAGCCGGAAGGCGGTGTCGCAGGACCCTGGTTGTCCACCCGATCTGAGTCCTGTGTCATTTGCTCGCCCCCAGCATCGCAAGACCAATATCAGTGATGTCGGCGCCGGGACCGAACTCGGCACTGATACGCCCCTGGTACATCACCAGGATTCTGTCGGCGAGCGCCATGATCTCGTCGAGTTCTGAAGAGACGACCAGGACGGCACATCCTTGATCGCGTTTCTCGATGATGCGGGCATGTATATATTCGATCGAACCCACATCTATGCCCCGCGTGGGTTGAGAGGCAACTACCAGCACCACCTCGCGTTCGAATTCCCTCGCCACAATCACCTTTTGTTGATTGCCACCGGAGAGGGCAGACACGGGAATGTGAATGCCGGGTGTGCGGATGTCGTATTCCTGAACCAGCCGGCGGGCGGTGTCGTGAATTGCCGTCCAGTCCATCGTCAGTCCTTTTGAGAAAGGTGGGTCGTAATACGAGTCGAGGATCAGGTTCTCGGCAACCGTGAATCCGAGAACGAGTCCAACCTCCTGTCGATTCTCGGGAATGTGCGAGACCTTCATTTGATGAACCTGACGGGGGGTGGCAAATGTGAGGTCGTGCCCAGAGATTGAGACCTCGCCAGAGATCGGATATCGCATCCCTGTAAGCGCCTCCACAAGCTCGGACTGGCCGTTCCCTTGAACCCCGGCAATACCAACTATCTCCCCGGCCCTCACCTGGAACGAGACCCGATCACAAGCCCGCTGATTGCGGTCGTCGAGGACCACAAGTTCCTGGAGAACCAATATCGGGTCCCGAGGGGAGGCAGGCTGTTTGTGGACCTCCAGTTCGACCGGACGGCCCACCATCAACTCGGCCAAATGTTCTTCCGTCGTCTCACCAGGGAGAACTTCTGCGACTTTCTTTCCGCCCCGCATCACGACGATCCGGTCGGCTATCTCCAGACTTTCGTTGAGCTTGTGGCTGATGAAGATGATTCCCTTGCCGTCGTCTCGCAGACCGCGGGCGATTCCGTAGAACTCCTCTACCTCTTGCAAGGTCAAGACTGCGGTAGGTTCGTCAAACACCACATAGCGAGCCTCACGGTTGAGCACTTTGATGATCTCGACCCGCTGTTGGAGGCCCACCGGAAGATCCTCGACCAAGACATCGGGATCAACTTTCAGTCGGTACCGCTCCGAGATCCGCAGCACTGCGTCGCGGGCTTCATCGGCGTTTATCCGCCCTAAGGCACCTGTCGGTTCGAGGCCGAGGATGACGTTTTCAGCCACGGTAAACACGGGCACCAGCATGAAGTGCTGATGAACCATCCCGATCCCCGCCTCAATGGCATCGGCCGTAGAAGCCATCTGCAAGGGTTGACCTTCGATCGTGATCGACCCCGCGTCCGGGTGATACAGCCCGTAGAGGATGTTCATCAGAGTGGACTTGCCGGCGCCATTCTCGCCGAGCAGCGCCACGATTTCGCCCGGGTTGACAGAAAGGTCCACGTGATCGTTGGCGACAACACCCGGAAACTGCTTTGTTATCCCCACCATTTCGAGCGCCACGTGGCCCTCCTACGGATCACGTCGATGACTGGCGAGCACACACTAGGAAAATGGAAAGCCCCCGCGTGGTGCGGGGGCTTTCTCGTTCGTATGTTTGCTGTCTGATCAACCGACCTGGAAGTTGGATGCGTCGATCGTGCCAGCTTTGATATCCGCGAGGATCTGCTGGACCTCGGCATCCAGTTCAGCTGGGACACGGTCGGCCCAGGTGTGGTACCCGGACAAGCCAACGCCGTCGTTCGACAGGCTGCCCACCTGACCTCCTGGAGACCATGAGTCGGTCGAGTCCTCCTCGAGGGACCGAGTTACCTGCAGAGACAAGGCCTTGGTAATGGTCACAAGCCATAGATCCTGGTACTCGGCGGGCATTGCATCGAATGCATCGACGTCCACACCAATCAGGGCGGCATCGAGACCCCGGCTCTGGATCGCCGTGCCACAAGGCAGATTGATGATGCCACCAACCGGCAGGATGATGTCGGCGCCCTCGTCGAGAAGCCCTTCGCAGGTACTCACGACTGCCGGATCGGTCGGGTCGAAGCTGCCAGTGAAGGAACCTTCCTGGGTAGCTACGTCCCAGCCGAGGACCTCAATCGCCGTACCGTTGACTTCGTTGTAGTGAGCGACGCCGCGGGCATACCCATCCATGAAGATGCTCACGGTGGGGATATTGAGCCCGCCATAGGTGCCCACCTTGCCCGACGCGGTGACCCCAGCCGCGAGATAGCCGGCAGCGAAGGCAGCCTCATCGGTCTGATAGACCAGCTCTCGCACATTGGCGATGTCCGGATCGTAAGAGAAGTCCACAATCGTGAACTTCACATCCGCGTTGGCCTCGGCATTGACCTTGGTCGCATCGCCCAGCTCAAAGCCGTTGGTAACGACGTGAGTCGCCCCTGCTGCCAGGCAAGCGTCGATATTCGGCTGGTAGTCATCCCTAGTGGCTGATTCAAGGAGCACTGGATCGGCCGCCACAAACCCCGCAGTCGCGGCATCGGTGACGCCTTTCCAACCGGCCGCGTTGAAGCTGCGGTCGTCGACCCCTTGAAGGTCGGTCACAAAGCAGGCCGTAATACCCTCGCCGGCAGCTCCGCCGCCACCGCCGCAGTCGGCAACGACAAGACCGATCGCTGTGAACGCGGCCAGTATGCGCGTTTTATTGTTCACCTGTTCTCCTCCGAACTTTAGGGCGGACAGCTAGATCCGCCGATCGGCGCACGTTAGTCAACCGAAATTGGTGCCGCCGCAGCGGTCCTGCCTCTAACCCAGTAGATCCAGGGAATCGAGACCGCCGTAATCAGGCCTTTGGCAGCGACGTTGGCAATGAAGATTTCAGTGACGACCGCACCCGGGAGCACCCCGAGAAATGCCACCACAACGAAGATGACGGAGTCAATCGGAATAGCGATCCCATTTGACAAGGCAACACGGGCCCATTGATGCCTCTCGCCCATCCGGTCCACCCACCTTTGATACACCTCGGTGTCCACCAGCTCCGAAAGGACCTCAGCGAGAATCGAAGCCGCAACAATCCGCCAGACCGGAGACAGAACCTGGCCGAACTCAAGCTGGGGTCCAGTTGCGCTTTCAGCTGGCAACCTGGCCACCAGCCAGAAGAGGCCGGCCATGGCGACATTGATTCCCGCGGCTAGCCCGATTAGGAGCCTGGCCGCCGACTTTCCTGCGATCTTATGAACAAGGTCTCGCAGCGTGAAGGTGAACGGATAGACCAAAGTCCCGGCGTCGACGGCCAGACCGGCGACACTGATGATCCGGAGGCTTGCGATGTCCGCCAGCATCTGAGCTGCGACGTAGGCGGACCCAACGAAAAGAAGGGCCCGGATGGTGCGAGTCAAGTCCGTCAGTCAAGCAGGGACTTGAGAGAGCCCGGGTGGAGCGCTACTCCTGGCCGGCCATGGCGACGGGCGTGTCGACCGGGGAGGCTTCGACGGCCTCGAAGGTCAATTCGTCGGCGCCCTCTTCCACTGTAACGAGGATCGTCGAGCCGGCCTTGAAGTTGCCCAGCAGGACCTGTTCTGAAAGCGGATCCTCGAGGAGGCGCTGAATGGCCCGGCGCAATGGTCGAGCGCCCATCTCCCGGTCATAGCCCTTGGTGCCGAGGAAGGCGGTGGCATCGTCGGTGAGCACGAGGTCGAGGCCCTGAGAAGCGAGCTGGGCCCGAACCCGCACGAGCATCAAGTCGACGATCTGTTTGATTTCGTCGAGGGTCAGCTCGTGGAAGACGATGATCTCGTCAAGGCGGTTGATGAACTCGGGTCGGAAGTGCTTCTTCAACTCCTCGGTGACCTTGTCCTTCATCGCCTCGTAGGTGACGTCGTCGCCGTCTGAATGGAATCCGACCGACTTCTTGCGAAGGTCACGGGTGCCCAGGTTGGAGGTCATGATGATGACGGTGTTCTTGAAGTCCACCGTCCGCCCCTGGGCATCGGTGAGGCGCCCGTCCTCGAGGATCTGGAGCAGGGTGTTGAAGACATCGGGGTGAGCCTTCTCGATCTCGTCGAACAGCACCACTGAGAAGGGCTTGCGCCGCACGGCCTCGGTGAGCTGGCCGCCTTCGTCATAGCCGACGTAACCGGGCGGCGACCCGACCAGCCGGCTGACCGTGTGCTTCTCCATGTACTCAGACATGTCGAGTTGGATGAGGGCATCCTCGTTTCCAAACAGGAAAGCAGCCAGGGCCTTGGCGGTTTCGGTCTTTCCAACCCCGGAGGGACCCAGGAAGATGAAGGAACCCGAGGGTCGCTTGGGGTCTTTGAGGCCGGCCCGGGTGCGCCGGATGGCCTTAGAAACGGCGACGATGGCGTCGTGCTGGCCAACGATCCGGAGGTGAAGCTCGACCTCCATGTGGACCAGACGGGCGGTCTCTTCCTCGGTGAGACGATGAACCGGGATGCCGGTCCACTGGGCCAGGACTTCGGCAATCTCTTCTTCATCGATCACCCAGCCCCCTTCTCCACCCGAGGCTTTGATGGCCTGTTCCCGGTCCATCCGGTCCGTCAACAGTCCCCGCTCCTGGTCCCGTAGCTGGGCTGCCCGCTCGAACTGTTGGGCCGACACGGCCTCGCCCTTCTGGCGGCGGACATCGGACATGCGCTTGTCGAGATCGGCCAAATCGGGGTCGCGAGAGGAGCGATAGATACGCATGCGAGAGCCCGCCTCGTCGATGAGGTCGATGGCCTTGTCGGGCAGTTGGCGATCGGAGATGTAGCGGTCGGCAAGGTTGGCAGCGGAGACGATCGCCTGGTCGGTGAACCGCACCGAGTGATGGACCTCGTAGCGATCCTTCAGACCCATCAGGATGTGGATGGTGTCGGCGACGGAGGGTTCGTCGACCTGGATCGGCTGAAATCGGCGTTCGAGGGCCGAGTCCTTCTCGAGGTATTTGCGATACTCCTCGAGGGTCGTGGCGCCGATCGTCTGCAACTCGCCCCGGGCCAACATCGGCTTGAGGATGGAGGCCGCGTCGATCGCCCCTTCTGCCGCGCCGGCCCCGACCAGAGTGTGGATCTCGTCGATGAAAAGGATGATGTCGCCGCGAGTGCGGATCTCCTTCAGGACCTTCTTCAAACGCTCTTCGAAGTCCCCCCGATAGCGCGACCCGGCCACCAGGGCGCCAAGGTCGAGCGTGTAGAGCTGGCGGTTGGTGAGGGTCTCCGGGACTTCGTTGGCGACAATCCGCTGGGCGAGGCCTTCGACGATCGCCGTCTTGCCAACTCCGGGTTCGCCGATGAGAACCGGATTGTTCTTGGTGCGACGCGACAGGATCTGCATGACCCGTTCGATCTCCCGGGTACGGCCGATGACGGGGTCGAGTTTGCGCTCCCTGGCCATCTGGGTGAGATTGCGCCCGAACTGGTCGAGCACGGTTGAGCCCGAGGGGGCCGACTCACGGGATGAGGTTCCGCTCGAAGAAGATTGTTCCTCTCCTCCACCAGGACCGGTCAATAGCTGGTTGACGGAGTTGCGGACTTTGACCAATTCGGCGCCGAGCTTCTGGAGGACCTGGGCAGCGACGCCCTCGCCTTCCCGGATCAGGCCGAGAAGGATGTGCTCGGTCCCTATGTAGTTGTGGCCGAGTTGCAACGCTTCCCGGAGCGACAGTTCCAAAACCTTCTTGGCGCGGGGGGTGAAGGGGATGTGCCCCTGGGGCGCCTGCGCTCCCTGACCGATGATTTCCACAACCTGGTCGCGAACGTTCTGGAGGTTGATGCCCATGCCCTCGAGGGCGCGGGCGGCGATGCCTTCACCCTCGTTGAGGAGGCCGAGGAGGATGTGCTCGGTGCCGATATAGCTGTGATTCAGACCGCGAGCTTCTTCCTGGGCTAGGACTACCACCCGCCGCGCTCTGTCGGTAAACCGCTCAAACACCTAACCGTCTCCTTGTAGCCCCTGGCAGGGCAACCACGAGTATACCGCCGGGTCGGATAAACCCACGTGCTGTCGTCCCGGCCCCTCGCACTATTCGTATCGGTACGATTCGTTATTCCCTGATGAACGATTTACACGAACTGATCCCACTTCCCCATATCTGGGATCGTCTTGAGGTGGTCGAAGGGCGGTTGCTCGAGGCCGCCGGTTCCGACGATCCCTACCTGACCAAGATCGCCCAGCACCTGCTGGTGGCGGGGGGCAAACGTTTTCGACCCCTGCTCGCCTTGCTGGCGGCCGAGTTCGGCGACACCGACGAAAACGATCGCAGACCGGTCGAGGCGGCGGTGGCGGTCGAACTCATACACGTCGGCAGCCTCTATCACGACGACGTCATCGACGAAGCCGACACTCGCCGGGGCGCACCCTCGGTCAATGCCAACTGGTCGAACACGGTGGCCATCCTCGCTGGTGACTTCCTGATGGCCCGGGCGTCGGAGGTAGCCGCGACCTACCTTTCCCAAGAATCAGTCCGGCTGCTGGCGGTCACCTACGCCGAGTTGGTCGAGGGCCAAACCCGGGAACTGCAACTTGTGGATTCGCTTGATCATTCAATCGGCGAGTACGAGAAAGTGATCGCCGGCAAGACCGCCTCTCTGATCCGCACTTCGGCTCGCCTCGGAGCGATGGCAGCCGGCGCACCGAGTGATGTGGTCGACGCCTTGACCGACTGGGCCTATGAGCTCGGCATGGTGTTTCAAATGGCGGACGACGCCCTCGACCTGGTGGCGACCGAAGACAGCCTCGGGAAACCGGCGGGCTCCGACATAAGGGAAGGGACCTTCACCCTGGCGGTCCTGGCCGCCACGCAAGGTTCCGAGCGTCTTCGAAGTTTGCTGTCCCAGCCCCGTCCCTACCCGGAGGAGACGGTGGCTGAGGCCATCGATCTTCTTCGCACCGAAGGTTGGGTCGACCGAGCTCTGGACGCAGCCCTGCGGAGGGCGGAGGGCGCCCAGGAACGTCTGCAGACGCTCCCGCGGCGCCCGGCATTGCCGGTTCTGGAGGGCTTGGGCCGTTATCTTGTCGAGCGGGTCGAGGAAGAACGGGGGATTTGAGAGCCGGGGCACTCGGACTCCTGAATCCGCGCCTGCAACTCCTCAGGACGAGAACGCGCATAACTAAGGCAGAAGTGGATACGAGCGAGATCGACAGCTATCGCCGGCAGTTGGCCGAACGCGACGAAGAAATCCGTCGTCTCAAGGCCGTCGTCGACTCATTTCTGTCCGTCGATATCGACAGCGGCCTGCTGAATCGCAACGGCCTTTTGGAAGCTATCAAGCGGGCCTCTTTGTGGTGGGACCGGCGGCGAGAGCCGTTTGGCGTGATGGCCATCCGCATGCCGCGCCTGGCGGAAATCGATCCTGTGGCTATTCCTGACGTGATGACCCGGGTCGCCAACGCCCTCTCCGACACCGGGAGGGCCGTGGACGACATCGGCAAACTGGACCAGTCCACCTTTGTGCTGGTCCTCAGAGAGTTTCATCGTCACGGTGCAACCGCCGTCGTGTCCCGAATGAGAATCGCCCTTCGTCAATCGATCGCCAACCCCGACCTGACCGATGACATCCGCTTTGGCCTGGTCGTGGCCGTTGAGACCGGCAGCCATCAACCCTCGGATTATCTCCAGGACGCTCTCAACGCCTCGCTTCAGGCAACGCCGGATCTCCACCGCTTCGCTGAATAACCCTTCTTGCGTAGAAAACGCACCGTTTCCGGTGCGTTTTCTACGCAAGAACGGAACGGTGGGACTGATCGTCTATAGCTACCAGAATGCGACTGAGCTTGTGGGTCGTTGCCGCCCTGGCCGTTACGGCGACCGTCGCATGGGTGTTGCTGGCCAACCTGGGAGACCTTGCTGACGCGGACGGCGGTCCAGGCCTTCTCGCGAGCAACGGGACCATCGTCTACGAAGCAACCGGCAATATCCGCATGGTCAACCCCAACGGCTCGGACGATGGGCGCGTGATTGGAGCCTTCAATGACGGAATCGGACAGACCTGCCCCCGTTATTCACCTGATGGCCTCTGGCTACTTCATGAGCAATGGATGCTTGGTGGGCTCATTGGCGATCCAGCCCTTGGGAAGATCGGCCTGCTCAGGAGTCGGGTCGACGATCAAGGCCGACCAAGTCCAGCTGCTGAACCTCTCGTCACCATTGCAAGCAGCAATTCGGGTATGTGCGGGCAATGGTCACCCACTGGCCAGGCATTTGCAACGTTCCGAGTAGCTGACAACGGTGACATGGAGATAGCCATTGTTTCCATCGACGAGCGGACCGTGGCGTTCCTACCCGCATCACCGTCATCGGCTTCTATCGATTGGTCCCCAAGCGGTGATCTCCTGGCATTCTTGACCGGCAACGGAATTGCCATTGCCGACATCTCCACCGGCGATGTCTCGGTGGTGGCTACATCGGCGACACCGGAGGAGCTTTCCTGGTCCCCCGACGGCCAGCGGTTTGCATACACCGGGGTCACCGAAGGCGATCGCAATGACTTGTTTCTCATCAATCGAGACGGCACCGATGAAATCAGGGTTACGCAGGGGAACGAATGGGAGTCGTCGCCCTCATGGTCTCCGCTAGGCGAATTAGCCATAGTCCAAACGGATTGCGGCCAGTTCGAATGTCGGGCTCATGTGGCCCTTTACGAGGAAGGTGGGCTGACCCTATTGCCCCAGCCGCTAAACGAGGACACTCGGAGTACGGAAGTGCAGGGCCCTCTGGTTTGGTCGCCCGACGGCGCGTTAATCCTCCACCGTGCCTTTGTACCGACCGGAAAGGCGAGGCAACCGTTGGTCGCGACATCCAGGTTCGGCATGTCTCGCGTCGTGACGGTTGAGGCTGGCATCACGTCGTACGACTGGCAACGCCGCTGAGTCTCTAAGTTTCTAAATCTCTAAATCTCTAAATCTTTCGGTCTCATCGTCGGGAAGAGAATCACGTCGCGGATGTGATGGGTGTCGGTCAACAACATGACCAGCCGATCGACCCCTATGCCGAGCCCTCCGGTGGGCGGCATCCCGTACTCCAGGGCATGGATGAAATCCTCGTCGATCGGATGGGCCTCGTCGTCACCCAACGCCCGCGCTCGCGCCTGTTCCTCGAACCGCAACCGTTGATCGACCGGATCGTTCAACTCCGAGAACGCGTTGGCGTACTCCGAGCCGGCGATAACCAGTTCGAACCGCTCGGTCAGGTTGGCATCCTGGCGGTGCTGTCGGGCGAGAGGCGATATTTCCTTGGGGTGATCGAGGACGAAAGTCGGCTCCCAAATGGTGGGTTCGACCAACTCGTCGTACAGCTCGGCGGTGAGGCGGCCGTGGCCCCACGACGGTTTGGGTTCGATCCCATGGCGAGCAGCGATGGCGCGCACCTCTTCGATACCGCGGTCGAAACCGATCGGCTCACCGACGGCTTCCTCGACTAAATCCATGAACCGCTCACGTCTGAAGGGCGGGGTTAGATCGAGTCCCTGGCCGCGGTACGTGAGGACCGTGGTACCGCAGACGGCCAGAGCTGTAGCGGAAAAGACCTCTTCGACCAGCCTCATGATGTCCTGGTAGTCGGCCAGAGCCTCATACGACTCCAGCATCGTGAACTCAGGGTTATGGGTGGCGTCAACCCCCTCGTTGCGGAAGATGCGGCCGATCTCGAAGACTCGCTCCAGACCTCCGACAATCAGTCGTTTCAGATAGAGCTCGGTGGCAATGCGGAGTTGCATGTCTAGGTCGAGGGCATGGTGATGGGTGACGAATGGTCGGGCCAGTGCGCCTGTTGCCTGGGTAAGCAAGACAGGGGTTTCCACCTCGATGTAGTCCCGCGCCTGGAACTGGCGTCGCAGCTCGGCTACCACCTCTGCCCGGGCCCGTGCTACCCGTTGTGACTCCTCGTTGACGATCAAGTCCAAATACCTCTGGCGGGACCGTCCTTCGACGTCGGTTATCCCATGCCATTTGTCAGGTAGGGGACGGACCGACTTGGCGAGAAGCTGAAAGGTGTCGAGCTTCACGGTCAACTCACCCTTCTTGGTGGTGACCACCTCACCCGAGCCACCTATCCAGTCACCCAGGTCCAGGGCCTCGAATGCCCGGAAAGCGTCCTCCCCCATTTCTGTGAGTTCGGCCATCAGCTGGATCCGCCCCGAGTTGTCGCGAATGGTGGCGAACGCCAGTTTTCCGAACGAGCGCATCAGCAACACCCGGCCGGCCACCGCCACCCGTTCGCCGGTATGGGCCGCCGGTCCAAGGCCGGAGTGGCGCTCTTGCAGTTGGGCGGCCAACGCCGTGCGATCGAAACGGTATGGGAGTGAGTTGGCTTCCACTGTCCGCAGGTTAGGAACCAGGTCCGGGCCGTTCCGGCTGATTCCTCGCATAGACCACGGCCAGCCCCAAGAGCGTCAGATCAGGTTCGAGGTGCGTGATCGTGCTCGTGTGATCCCGGAGCACCTCGGCCAGCCCACCGGTGGCCACCACCGGGCACGGGGCGTCGAGCGTGGCGAGGATGCGCCTCACCAGGCCGTCGACCAGTCCGGCGTAGCCGAAGATCAGCCCGCTCTGAATCGCCTCGACGGTGGATCGACCCACCGGACTCCGCGGCGCGATGAGTTCGACTCGACGAAGAGCAGCGGTGTGGGTTACCAGGGCATCGGCCGATACCTCCAGACCAGGGGCGATGGCCCCTCCACGGTACGAGCCGTCGTCACCGACCAGATCGACCGTGGTGGCCGTCCCGAAGTCGACCACCACCACTGGAGCCCCGAAAAGCGACACCGCCCCGAGGGCGTTGACCACCCGGTCGGCTCCGACCTCACGCGGATTGTCGACCTGCAACGCAATACCAGTTTTGACTCCGGGACCAACGACCACCACAGCGCCGTCGACCACGGCCGACATCGCCTCCCGCCAGGCCACCGTCCGCGGGGGAACCACACTCGAGAGGGCGCCTCCGTCGACTACGCCTTGCTGTTCAGCGAGCATCGCCCGCAGCAGCAGACGGCACTCGTCGGCGGTTCGCTCCCGATCGGTCGAGACGCGCCACCGCCTCAGGACCTTGTTGTCCTCCATCAGACCTACCACCGTGGTGGTGTTGCCCACGTCGCAGAGCAACAACATCAGCGGTAGAGAAGGCTGGACTGTTCGAGCCTGACGCCCCGGTCCGCCACCACTTCCCCGGCGACGATGTCGAAGGCGACATTGTCGATCAGCCGGACACTTCCGATCCTGGCCGCTACGGCCAGGAAGGCGGGCCGATCGATCTCGACCAGGCGCTCGACTCTTTCCTGGCTGGCCAGTTCCACGTACTCGGGAGTTGTCCGTCGCAGGCCTGCCCGCACGAGGTCCTCCAGTTTGTCGGCGCGCCTTTCACCGGCCTCCGCCGCCTCCGCAGCCGAAAACAACCCTTGAGAAAGCTCACGAGCAGCGAGTCTCTCCTCGGTCGACAGCTGGGTGTTGCGGCTGGAGAGCGCCAACCCGTCGCTTTCCCTGACGGTGGGATGGGCGATTATGCGGACAGGGATTGAGAGATCGGAAACGAGGCGACGAATGATGGCCAGCTGTTGGGCGTCCTTACGACCAAAGTAGGCGAGGTGGGGCTGGAGTCCCGCCAACAGCTTGGTGACGATCGTTGCGACGCCGGCGAAATGACCCGGACGCATTCGCCCTTCCATCGGCTCGCTCAACTCCTCAACCTCTACCTTGGTCACCAGGGGCTGGCGGAACATCTCCGCAGCCGTAGGAGCAAAAAGCACATCGACATTCGACTTCGAAGCGATCTCCATGTCCCGTTCCAGATCCCGCGGATAACGATCCAGATCGGACGGGTTGTTGAACTGGAGGGGATTGACGAAGTGAGAGACGACGAGGGTGTCCGCCGACTGACGGGCGGCAGCCATGAGTGCCTGATGTCCCTCGTGAAAGAACCCCATGGTGGGAACCAGGGACACCGTGCCCTGATAACGGGCGCGGGCGTCGGCGAAAGTGCGGACCAGGTTCATTCAGGTGACCCGAAGACGGAAGGCGGAACCTCGATACCGGCGACTCTCGCGGTAGCAATCACCATGGCCACGAATGCCTCGCCGGCCCCGACCGCCTCGGCCGCGACGATCTGGCCCCTGACTGTCTGCCAGTCGCCCCGAGCAATCGGCCCGGTCAAGGACGAACGTGGACCGATCGCGAACGCGTTGGCAACCACCTGTCGGGTAAGGGGCTGGGCAGCCAGAAAAGGCACCCCTGATGCCGCGAAGAGTTCCTCGGCCAAACCGAGCGCAGCGACGACGAAGTTAGAAGCGGCCGCGGCGCCAGCGTGGTAGGTGGGCTTTACCTCATCAGCCAGGAGAAACGGTTGCATCCGAAGGCTGACCGCCAACTCCCACAAACTCGCCAGCAGAGGACCGTCGGCGGTCACCGCCACCGCCGAACCGGCGAGAGCCTCTGCTCCCGACTCGGGCGAGGGAAGGGTCTGCAACGGATGAAACGACCCGATCGCCACACCTTTGTCGGCCAAGGGGTCAAGCTCGTGCACCGACGAAAACCCGGAAAGGTGAAACACCCCGCCGAGGGTGGAGACGTGTGGGGCCAGGCGATCCGCCACCTCTTTGATGGAGTCGTCGCGGGCCGCTACTGCCAGCAGATCGGCGTTGGGAAGGGGACGGTCGAACGGGAGGCGGGCAAACCGATCCGTCAAAGCACCGGAGCGGGAGACCACACCAACGATGTGGTGTCCAGCGGCAAAGGCTGCCAGGGCCAGGGCTCCACCAGCCCTGCCCGGACTGGCAACGATGATGTCCATTCGGTCGGCTCCAGTCCTTTGCTCGGGTACCGGTCCGTCGGTCAGGCTAACCCGGAGTTGGTTCTCCGGTAGCCGCAGTCCACACCCGCGAGATCAACCTGACATCGGTGCGGGCCACGCTCTCTGCCAGGTCGCCGGCGGTCGCGGATCCCAACCCTGCTTCCGGCCAGACCTCAGCCAGCGGTATCAAAACGAACGCACGGTCACGAGCCCGGGGGTGGGGAATCGTGAGCACCTCGGTCTCCAGTGCCTGGCCGTCGTACACCAGGAGGTCGAGGTCGAGGGTTCGCGGCCCCCAGCGGACCTGGCGGGTTCGTCCTGCTTCATTCTCGATCCGATGAAGTCCCTGTAGCAATGGCCAGGGCTCGAGACTCGTTTGGATCAACACCACGGCGTTGAAAAAGGGGTCTTGGGCTGGTCCTCCGACGGGAGCAGTTTCATAGAGAGATGAGGTTCGGACCACCTCTCCCAACGACCCCAACCGGGAAACAGCCAACCGCAGGTAGCCCAGCCGATCGCCCAGGTTGGAACCAAGCCCGATCGCAGCCTGAGCGCTCACCGCTGCCGGCGGATGGTCACTGCTACGTCGGCGAACCTGATCGGGATCGGTGCCTCCGGTTTGTGCACGGTGACGACGACTTCGGTGACCATCGGGAATCCCAACGCTACGTCGGCGACTCGTTGGGCCACCCGCTCCAATAGGTCCCATTGCTCCGTTGCCACCACATCGTGCGCCGCTTTGGCCAGGGCCCCATAGTCAACGGTGTCTTCGAGCCGATCGCTTGCTCCGGCCTTGGAAAGGTCGAGGGTTATGACCAGATCGATCAAGAAGGTCTGCCCGCTCTCCTTCTCGTGTTCATGAACACCGTGGTGAGCGAACACCTCGATGCCGGTCAAGCGAATCTGATCGGTCCTCCCGGCGGGGACGTCGGGCCCGAGACCACTCACGCCGGGTCCGGCACGAGGGCCCGCCCTTCCGGCCCCAGTGGTCGACGGAGGATCTCCTGCACCAGCGCCACTGCCAGCACCGGCTGGTCGACCATGCCCGACCAGACAAGGTAACCGGCCAGAATGCCGCCCAAACAGTCGTCGATGATTTCGCGGTGTACGAGCACCCGTGAGTCGGCGTCCGACAAAGCCCTATGGAGTGTCTGAAAGACCCGTTCGGCGTCGGCCGGGCCGGGCTCGACCGGGACCGCCACCTGGTACACGGAGAGCCCCGCTTCGCGATAGGCCTGCAGGTTCTGGTTGCCCGGCAGGAGTGTTATGACCGATGATATGGACGCTTCCCGGGTCAACCAGCCGATCTCTTCTTCCCGGCGAATCTTGCGATGCTGGAAGCCGTAACCCCCGATTCTTTCGGACACCGCCAGTCGATCGGCGATTACCCAAATGAACCCCCTCGGCTTTAAACCCGTGACGACCGTCATCCTCCGGACCCTCGCACGATAGCTACGGCGACTGCCACGGCCTCCCGACATGCCACCACATTGTGGACACGCAGGATGTCGGCACCGCGCTCGACTGCCATGGCTGCCGCAACCGCGCTGGCCAGGTCGCGGTGCTCCGGGCTGTCGACCCCGGTGATCATGCCGAGAAACTTCTTGCGCGACGCCCCTACGACGAGAGGAAACCCGAGCGATCGAAAGGCCTCGAGTTCCCGGATCAGGGTCAGATTGTGTTCGGTCGTTTTCCCGAAGCCGATTCCGGGATCGATGGCAATGTGATCCAGTAGCACGCCTTTCTTCTCGGCCGCGCCAGCCCTTGCCCCCAAGAACCGCTTGATCTCACCAACCACATCGCCATAGCGAGGCTCCAACTGCATGATGCGCGGGTTTCCCTGCATGTGCATCAGCACAAGACCCGCCCCGGCGGCGGCAACCAGCGGGAACATGTCGGGGTCATTGCCGGCGGTTATATCGTTGACCACCTCGGCCCCGGCGGCCAGAGCTGCCCGAGCCACGCCGGCCTTGGACGTGTCGATCGACAACGGCACTCCGTCGGCGACCAGTGCCTCCAGCACCGGAAGAACGCGCCGGATCTCCTCGGCAGCTGAAACGGCTTCAGCCCCCGGCCGGGTCGACTCCCCGCCGAGATCGAGCAGATCGGCTCCTTCCTCGATCAGCCGGCGGGCGTGCGCCAAACCGTCCTGGGTGGACGAGAGCTTCCCTCCGTCGCTGAAGGAGTCGGGAGTGAGGTTGACCACACCCATGATCAGCGGCCTCTCGAGGGACAGGTACCGGGTGCGAAGCCGCCAGCGGCGACCGCGGGTCATCTCCCGCCGTTGATCAGTGCCATGGCCTCGGCGCGGGTGGCGGAGTTGGTCTCCATGATCCCCCGCACCGCCGAGGTCACCGTGATCGCGCCAGGTTTGCGGATCCCGCGCATGGCCATGCAAAGGTGCTCCGCTTCGATGACCACCATCACCCCCATCGGGGCCAGCCTTTTCATGAGGGCGTCGGCTACCTGAGCAGTGAGCCGCTCTTGCATCTGCGGTCGGTGGGCGAAGCCTTCGACCACCCGCGCCAGTTTGGACAACCCGGTGACCTGGCCATCGGGGATGTACGCAACGTGGGCTTTGCCATGGAACGGCAAGAAGTGGTGCTCGCACAACGAGTCGAAGGGGATCTCCCGCACCATCACCATTTCGTGGTAATGCTCCTCACCGAAAAACGCATCTAGCTCGTCAGCGGGATCGCGATGAAGACCCTCAAAAGCCTCTGCGTAGAACCGGGCAACGCGCTCGGGAGTGTCACGGAGGCCTTCGCGCGCAGGGTCTTCTCCGATAGCAACCAGGATCGCGCGCATCGCTTCGGCGATCGCCGCCTGGTCAATCGGGGTCGGGTCGGAGACGGACTCCTCTTTCGGAGCCAAGTCAGGATCCCGGAGCGTCCGCCGGCTTCATGCGGGGCAGGAGGGTGCGAGACTTTCGCCCGCTAGCAGGGCGGTCGGGTGGCGGCCCTTCTTCGGCCACCATCGCGGCCACTTCGGGCTCCTCGGTCTCGACCGGCGGTTTGGAGGGAGGCTGAATACGCAAACCACCGTCAGGGGCGTGCTCCCACTTGGGAACATCGGCAAAGATCTCCGCCAGTTGCTCCGGACCGACTGTCTCCTGATCGAGCAGGATCGCGACCATTCTCTCCAGGGCTTCGCCGTGTGCTTCGAGAATGGTCCGGGCCTCGTCGTGGGCGGCACTGATCAGCCTGCGTACCTCGTTGTCGATGAATGCGGCGACCTCGTCGGAGTAATCCTGCTGACGGGCGTAGTCACGACCGAGGAACACCTCTGCGGCCGGACGACCGTACTGCATCGGCCCTAGCCGGTCGCTCATTCCGTACTCCATGACCATCCGCCGGGCGATCATCGTGGCCTTCTCGATGTCGTTAGAAGCGCCGGTGGTGGGATCGGCGTAGATCAGCTCCTCGGCGGTCCGGCCGCCAAGCAGCATGGCCAGCTGGTCGACGAGTTCGGACTTGCGCACCAGATATTTGTCGTGGGTGGGGAGAGCAAGTGTGTGTCCAAGGGATCGTCCCCGGGCGGCAATGGTGATCTTGTGGACCGGATCGGCCATCGGCAGGCACCAGCCAACCAGGGCGTGACCGGTCTCGTGATATGCGATCAGACGACGTTCATCCTCGGTCATCACCCGGGATTTCCGTTCCGGGCCGGCGATGACGCGGTCGATGGCCTCTTCCAACTCCGACATGCCCACCTGGTTCTTGCGACGCCGGGCGGTGAGAAGGGCGGCCTCGTTGATGAGGTTGGCCAGGTCGGCGCCGGTGAATCCGGGTGTCCGGCGAGCGAGCACCTCGAGATCGATCTCGGGCGAAAGGGGCTTCCCCTTGGAGTGGACTTCGAGGATGGCCTTGCGTCCCAGGATGTCAGGACCGTCAACAACGATCTGGCGGTCAAAGCGCCCGGGCCGCAACAGAGCCGGATCGAGAATGTCGGGGCGGTTGGTGGCGGCGATGACGATCACACCGACGTTGGTGTCGAAACCGTCGAGTTCGACCAGCAACTGATTGAGGGTCTGCTCCCTTTCGTCGTGACCACCGCCGAGCCCCGCGCCCCGGTGGCGTCCGACGGCATCAATCTCGTCGATGAACACAATGGCTGGTGCGTGGCCCTTGGCCTGTTCGAAGAGGTCGCGGACCCGGGAGGCACCGACCCCCACGAACATTTCAACGAAGTCGGAACCGGAGATGGAAAAGAAGGGAACACCCGCCTCACCAGCGACCGCTTTGGCGAGCAGGGTCTTGCCCGTGCCGGGGGGCCCGAACAGCAGCACCCCTTTGGGGATCTTGGCTCCGAGGGCACGGTACTTGTCCGGGTTCTGGAGGAAGTCCTTGATCTCCTGCAACTCTTCGATCGCCTCGGTCAACCCGGCGACGTCACCAAAGGTCACCTTCGGGGTTTCTTTGGTCACCATTCGGGCCCGGGCTTTCCCGAACTGCATCACCCGGTTCCCGCTCCCCTGCATCTGCATGAAGATGAAGATCATGAACCCGAGCAGGAACACCCAGGGAAGCAGACTGATGAGAATCGCAAAGAGGCCGTCAGGTTGGTTGTTGACGTCGAAGCTGATTCCCTCGCTGGCCAGCAGATCGGTCAGTTCCCCTTCCCAGCCATCGGGGTACGCCGCTACGAGATCGAATTGTCCAGGAGGAAGCTCGGAGCCGGCCGTGCGGCCCAGTACCTGATTGGTGCGGGTGAGGATCTCGACACTCTCGACATCACCTTGGCGAACCTCGCTCAAGAATCCGGTGAGGGGGGTCTCGGTGGGCTGGCCGACGTTGTCAAACCACTGTTGGGCCACCAGAGCCAGGGCCAGGATCGCTATTGCGTAGATGGCGAGCGTGCGGAGTGTGCGGTTCACGAGTTACCTGATGCTACGGCACCCGCCGGGTTAGGGGAACTCATCAATTCGGGTCTGCAAGCCCGTTAGCTCAGCGCACCTTCCTCGACGAGAGCGACCTCCACGTCGATCGCATCGGCACTAACGGGCAGGCGCACCACAAACTTCGACCCTTCCGAGTCTTCCACCGTGACCGAACCTCCGTGAGCGCTCACCAGACCCTTGACGATGTACAGCCCGATGCCGGCCCCGGACCGGTGTCGGCCGTTGAGACGTACGAACCGGTCGAAAATTCTCTCCCGGTCCTCGATCGCCACCCCTTCACCTTCATCTATGACCGCTAGCCAGGCTTCCTCTCCGTTGGAGCCGACCTCGACGGTTATGCGGCCGGAAGGCGGACTGTGTTTGATTGCATTGTCGAGGAGATTGCCCAGCACTCGATGCAGCTTCAGATAGTCCCCGTCCACCGTTGTCTCACCGGTCTGAACCAGGCGAAAGGTAAGCGAAGGGTTGAGAGCGGAAAAAGGTTCGATGGCCTGTCGTGCCAACTGCCCGAGGTCGAGTACCTCGATCTCGAGTTGGGGCATTCCCTGCTCCACCTGACCGAAGTAAAGAAGCTGGTTGAGCATGTCGACCAAGCGGGAGGCCTCCCTGCGTATGTAGGCCACGGCTTCGGCGGCTGTCGGGTCCGCGACGACCGATTCCAACTCCGACAGAACCGCGGCAAACCCGGCGATCCCGGTCAGAGGAACCCTCATGTCGTGGCCCACCCCCATTAGGAAGTCGAGGCGGTCCGCCAGCATGCGTTCGATCTCCATTCGGGTCGGACTCACCCGAGATCGCCCTCCAGCACCCCGATGTAAGGCAGGTTCCTATACAACCCGGCGTAATCGAGGCCATAACCGATCACAAACTCAGGTCCGATCCGAAAGCCGACGTACTTCACTTCGAGGGGTACTCGCTGAATCCCTTCCTTGAGCAGGAGGGTGGCGACCTCCAGGGACGCCGGCTTGCGCACCGACAGCGACTTGAGGAGATAGCTGAGAGTGAGACCGGAGTCGATGATGTCCTCGACAATCAGCACGTGCCGGCTGGCGATTTCCTGGTCGAGATCCTTGAGAATTCGAACCACCCCCGAGGTCTGGGTGGAAGCTCCATATGAAGAAACGGCCATGAAGTCGAATTCGACAGGTACGGAAACATGGCGGGCTAGATCTGCCATGACCATGAAGGCGCCTTTGAGCACGCCGACCATCAGCAAGTCCTTGTCCTGGTAGTCCGCCGAGATGCGAGCACCCATGGCGGACAGTTCGCGGGCGATGTCTTCGGAAGAGATGAGGGTCTTCACGGAATTGTGGTCTGCTCCACGCACAGTGCAGAAAGGTAGCGGCGGGTGGTGTCATCAATCCAACCCGAGGCATGGGCATTCCGTCCCACTTCCCAGATCAACCTCATCCCGGCGTACAGCTCGGGGGTTCCTCTCCGCCCGGCCCGAACCGTCAATTCGTCGCCCACCCGGTCGAGATCAAGCACCACCTGCCACGGCGACAACGGCATGGCCACCGGCCGTGCCATGGTGACAATTGATTCCAGACGAAACCCGCCCCAGTTGACTGACCCGGGGACTCGCCATTCAATCGGAGCCGGTGGTTCTTCCATCTGCGCAGAAAGAACCAGCCAGGGCCCGCTGGTGGTGACACGCATGCCTCCGGCCAGTTCGGTCGCAGGCTGGGCACCAGATACGACCTTCCAGACGCGATCGGTCTCGGCCCGGCTGAGCGAGTAGCCGGCGCGCAACGGTCGCACGGCCTCCCGTACGGATCGGATTGCCACTTCCGGCGCCACCGCCGCAAGCATCGGCAGAGGCAAACGGACTTCGCCATCCCCCAGAAGCGAACCCACCTGCGGCCCGGCGACCACCGCCGAGACGGTGGTGGCGAGATCCGCCAGATGTCGGCGAAAACCGGCGTTGTATTCGGCCTCAATCTGGGGAAGAAGCCGGAGTCGAAGCCGGTTGCGGATTGGAACGAGGTCGAGATTGGCCGGATCGTCGCGCCAGGGGAGACCAGCGAGAGTGGCTACCTCTATTGTGGCCGAACGGTCGATGGCCAGTAATGGTCTGGCTATCGGCGGGCGCCGGGCCGGGATTCCCGCCAGCCCTTCGAGCCCGGCACCTCGCAGAAGATGGCCAAGCACGGTCTCG
>CAYYRT010000108.1:0-5682 GCA_964474055.1 uncultured Acidimicrobiaceae bacterium
GCATCCTCGATCACCTCGGCGGCGCGTTGCCGTAGCTCCGTGATTGCCACGCTCTTCATCGGTCAAGCGTACATCTGAACGTACGCCTGTCAAGACAGTCGCGGGCGCGGTGGGGCTGGTGCATCGAGCCCTGGCCGAGGAATCGACCGGCCGGCCGCAGCGCGACACGGGCATCGGCCAGGCCGTCGCTCCCGATGCTTGACCTGGCTTGCGACGATCGGCGTGTGCAGACGCCCGAGGATCCTCCATGACGTACGAAGCCGATCCGCGCGTGGACGCGTACATCGACCCGCTGCCGGCGTGGCAGCAGCGGATCTGCCGCGAGGTGCGCGAGATCGCCCACGAGGCCGATCCCGAGCTGGAGGAGACCATCAAGCGCACCGTCCAGCCGTACTTCGTGCTGCTGGGCAATGTCGCAGCGCTGCTGGCGGCGAAGGACCACGTGAACGTGTTCCTGTACGACCCGCTGGTGGACGACCCGGACGGGATCATCACCCACGGCCACGGCAACGCCACTGGCCGCCAGATCAGCATTCGGGAGGGTGAGCCGATGAACCGCCCGGCGCTGCTTGCGATGTTCCGCCAGATCATCGGCCACAACCGCGCCGGTGGCTGGCGCAGGCTCCAGGGCGGCGTGCGCTAGCGGCTCGCACCGTCGCCCGAGCAGGGTCAAGTGGGGCTTGCCCGGGGTGTCATACTCTGAAGCCGAGGCGCGCCCAGGACGGAGGACCGCAGCGCGCTCGCAAAGGGGCACCGATGCGTACGCCGAGCTTGTCTTGACCCGCTTCAACGTCCACCGCCGGCGCGTGGCCGGGCCGGCGACGCACGCCATCGTGATCGGGGTGAGCCACTACCCGCACCTCAACGGTGGCGGCGGGCGACGGTCGCCGGCGACCGACGGGATGGGCCAGCTGACGTCGCCCACGGTCTCGGCCCGCGAAGTCGCAACGTGGCTGATCGGCGAGCTCCACGACCCGAACAAGCCGCTGGCCAGCGTGTCGCTCCTGCTTTCCGAGCGGCGGAGGAAGCCATTCCGCAACCCGCGGACCCGCAAGGATGTCGCCGTCGAGCGGGCGACCATGCCGAACGTCTCGAAGGCGATCGCTGACTGGAAGGCCGAGGGGGATCGGAGCGAGGACCATCGGCTCCTCTTCTACTTCTGCGGGCACGGCATCGCCCAGGGTGCCGACGTCGCCCTGCTCATGGCCGACTACGGGGCCGATCCGAACGACGCGCTACTGGGGGCGCTCGACTTCGTCCGCTTCCGCAGCGGCATGGACGCCTGTGCGGCGCGCCAGCAGGTGTACTTCGTCGATGCCTGCCGGGCCAGCTCCGACACGCTGCTCTCGCAGTTCGGCCGCGCCGGGCTGCCCGTCATCGCGCCCGATGTCAACGCGCCCCGCCCCCCAACGCCGAGCCGGCAGCCGGTCTACTACTCCACCCTGGGCGGCGCCAAGGCATTCGGTCGCGCCAGGCAACCGAGCTTCTTCACCGATGCGCTCCTGCGCTCCCTCTCGGGCGCCGGGGCCGACGACACGAACGGCGACTGGCGCGTGGAGACCACCCAGCTCAACCGCGCCATCGACGTCTACCTCCAGCGGGCCATCGATGCGGGGCAGGACCGCGCCCAGGTGCCCGCCACCGTCGAGCTGTCGGCGTTCGACCTCCATTTCCTCTCGCAGCCACCCGTGGTCCCGACCCTCGTCCAGTGCCTGCCGCCGGAGGAGACCGCGCTGGCTCGGCTGAGCTGGTCGGTCGCCGGCCAGGCACGGCGGACCACCCGTCCACCGGGCCCGCGCCCGTGGATGATCGAGCTGCCGATGGGGGAGTACGAGTTCCGCGCCGAGATCGCCGGGCAGCCGGTGCGTACGCGCACGGTGACGGTGCGTCCGGTCGAGCGCCGGATCAGTTTGGGGGCCGGCCCGTGACCGGCAAGCTGCACCTGCGGCTCTCGCAGTACCTCCTCGGCCCGTCGGCCGCGCACGGCGTGATTGCCACGCTCTACCCGCTCGAGGCGGACGCCGCCACGTCGCGGCGCCAGAGCGTCGTCATCCCCGCCGGCGCGGTCGAGCCCGTGGAAGTGGAGGTCGGCACCGGGCGCTACCTGGTCGAGGCCCTCCTGCCGTCGGGCGAGACGGTCGCCAAGGAGGTGGACGTCGGCGAGGGCGAGGTGGCGCCGGTGGAGCTGGAGGGCAAAGCCTCCGAGCACGAGTGGCTCTCCTGGCAGCGCCTGGTCGGCAACGTCGGCCGTGGGCCGCGCTACGAGCCGGAGGCCGCCGAGCCGGAGGCCGGTGAGCCGGAGTCGGGGCCACCGGCGGTCGAACGCAGGACCCGCGGCGCGCCAGCTCGCCGCGGTGGGGGCGTCGGCGCGGCGGTCAGGCCCCCTTCGCCGCCCGCCAGGCGGTCGCGGCCACGCACGACGCCGCCGAAGGCGCGCTGGATCGCCGACCCGGCCGATCCGCTGCGCGGCGACCGCGCCCCCGGCGGTGCCTGGGAGCTGGTGCTCGACACGCTCGACGCGTCCAGTCGCACGGCGCTCAAGAAGCTGGCGCCCCGTGGCGCCAAGACGATCGCGGCCGGCGACGGCGATCGCGACCACCAGCTGTATCGGCTATGCGGCGACGGCGCGGCGTCCTCCTCCCAGCCGCTTCGCGACTGGGGCGAGCCTCTGCCGCGCCGGTACCTGTTGGTGGAGGCCCGCGCCTGGACCGAGCTCGTCTGCGCGCCGGTTCCGTGGTTCAACCAGTCGACCGGCGAGCAGTCGGTGGTCGAGGTGCTGGTCCGCTCGACGCCGGCGCACGGCGAGGCGGCGTCCGCCACCGCGCTGCGCGACCCGAACTTCGGGTCCGCGCTGAGCTACATGACGATCGGCGCGCTGCCCCAGGCCCGGCAGCTGTACGACCAGGCCAAGGGCATGCTGTTCGGCAAGGTCGCCAATCCGCTGGCCGCCGCCGGCGGCGGCTACGTCCTGCTGGCCACCGAGCCCACCGGCGAGGCGGCCGACTGGCCGGACTGGATCGAGAACCTGCGCGCCGGGTTCCCGTGGCTGCCGGACGGCTCGATCCAATCGGGCTGGCTGAAGCTCAAGCGCCGTCGCGACCAGGCGGACGTCGAGGACGCGCGCGCGGCCTTCCACGAGGCGGTGGAGCGCGGCCTGCCCTTCTATTCCATCGGTCTCCAGCGCCTGGTCGAGGGCCTGACGATGTTCGAGGGCGACCCGGCGACCGATCGGCTCCTGAAGCAGGTCCGCACCGTCGCGTGGCGCGCGAACCTCCAGCAGCCGTTCACTACCCTTCGGCTGCGGGGCTAGCCGCATGTTCCGCCTGGAGATGCTGCCGGCACGCGAGGGCGACTGCCTGCTGGTCACGTACGGCTCGGCCGCGCCGTTCCGCCACATCCTGGTCGACGGTGGGCGCGCGGCGACGTACACGGCGCTCAAGGCGCGGCTCGCCCAGCTGCCGGCCGACGAGCGCGCGTTCGAGCTGCTCATCGTGACCCACGTCGACCGCGACCACATCGAGGGCGCGCTGAAGGTCGTCGAGGACAAGGCCTTCCCGGTCACCTTCCGCGACGTGTGGTTCAACGGCTTCAACCACCTCCAGGACCCCGATCTCGAGCCGTTCGGCGCGAAGCAGGGCGAGCGCCTGACCGATGCCCTCGTGGCCGGCGGCCGGTGGAACCAGGCGATGCAGCGCCGCTCGATCGAGATCGGCCACATGCGCCAGCGGACGCTCGCCGGCGGCCTGCGCCTCAAGCTGCTGTCGCCCGATCGGGCCAAGCTGGAGCTGCTGATCCCTGTCTGGAAGGACGAGGCCAAGAAAGCGGGCCTGATCCCGGGCGTCGACCCGAAGCCCGAGCCGCGCGAGCCCGGGGTGGAGGCGTTCGGGCGCCTCGACGTCGACGAGCTGGCCGCCGAGCCGTTCACCCCCGACCCCAGCGAGCCGAACGGCACCAGTATCGTCGTCCTGGCCGAGTTCGACGGTCGTCGAGCGCTGCTGGCGGCCGACGGGCACGCCGACCGCCTCGAGGCGTCGATCCGGCAGCTGGCCAGGCGCGAGGGCGGCCGTCTGCGGCTGGACGCCTTCAAGCTTCCGCATCACGGCAGCCGGAAGAACGTATCCCGCCAGCTGATCGAGCTGGTCGACTGCGGCCGCTACCTGTTCTCGACGAACGGCTCGCAGTTCCACCATCCCCATCCCGAGGCCGTGGCGCGGGTCATCAAGTTCGGCGGCCCGAACCCGGAGCTCGTCTTCAACTACCGATCCGACGAGACGCTCGCCTGGGATGACCGCTCGCTGAAGCGCCGGCATCCGTACACCACCACCTACCCGACGCGAGCCGAGAACGGGACGATCTCGATCGACGTGTGACCAGCCTGGTGCCCGAGAAAGCAGACGGAGGACGACCACGGTGACCAAGCAACCGAAGCTGCGGCAGGCGGTCGTGATCATCCACGGCATGGGCGAGCACCGGCCGCTCGAGACCCTCAACCAGTTCATCGAGGCCGGCCTCCAGGCGGTCGACGGCCGCCGCCGCTTCTACTCGCGGCCCGATGAGGTCACCAGCTCCTACGAGTCCCGGCGCTACCTCGCCCCGCGCCAGCCTCCCGACCCGACGCAGGACGAGACCTACGCCCAGACCGAGTTCTACGAGTACCACTGGGCGTACCTGATGGAGGGCAACAGGCTCAGCGACATATGGCCGTCGTTCAGCCGCATGCTGCTGCGCTGGCCGTGGGCCGTGCCCGAGGGCCTGCGGGTGGTATGGGCCATCGCCTGGGCGCTCATCGCGCTCGGCGCGATCTTCTTCGTCTTCGGCCCCGGACGGGACATCAAGTTCACCGGCAACCCGATCGAGGACGTGCTCCAGCCCATCGTCGGCATCGGTCTGTGGGGAGCGCTCGTCACCTTCCTGCTGGTCACCCTGTTCGGCGGCTGGGTGACGACCAGCTTCGTGGACGTCGTCCGCTACCTGGACACCTCGCCGCGCTCGTACAAGGTGCGGCGGGATATGCGGGAGGGCATCGTCAACCTGCTCAAGGGGCTCCACGACTCGACGTCGAACTACCAGCGCATCATCATCGTGGCCCACAGCCTGGGCTCATACATCGCCTACGACGCAATCAGCTACCTGTGGGGCCAGATGAACGATCTGCACGCCGGACCGCCGGGTCCCGGCGTCCCCGGGTCGAAGGTGCCGGACGGGCTGCCCGAGCTCCAGCAGGCGGCGTTCGAGCTCGGCGACGATGACGCGTCGCGCACGCGATACCGCGAGGCGCAGCGACGCCTGTGGCTTGGCCTGCGCGCGAACGGCAACCCGTGGAAGATCACCGATCTCGTCACCCTCGGCAGCCCGATGTACTTCGCGGACCGCCTGTACACGAAGAACCGCGCCGATTTCGACCAGCGCGTCGAGCGCCGGGAACTGCCGCAGTGCCCGCCGCGCCCCGACGAGCGCCCGTCGCTGGACGCGACGAAGCCGCCGGTCTACTCCTTCCTGTCGGGCGGCCGGCGGGTCCTCTACCACGGCGCGCCGTTCGCAGTGGTGCGCTGGACGAACATGTGGTTCCCGGCCCACCTGCGCTTCTTCGGCGACTGGTTCGCCGGCCCGCTGGCGCCCCTCTATGGGAACGGGATCCTCGACATCCCGCTGCCGGGGAACGGCTGGACGTCGCGAGTGCCG
>CAYYRT010000109.1:0-12564 GCA_964474055.1 uncultured Acidimicrobiaceae bacterium
CCACCACCTTCTTCCCCTTGGGGCCCCGCTCGAGGATCGTACGAACAGGCATTGCGGTTAAATGGTAGATCCGCGAACCCCGGGTTCAGGCGTCCTCTAGGGGACTCCACAGCCCCAAGAACGGGAGGTGCGCGCAGGCGCCGATGTAGCTTCGACACTGCGCCCTCTTTACCCGTCATTCCAGCGGGTGCACTGGAGTCATTGGGGCCTCGGGAACACTTACACCACCAGCGGCCGATCGCCGTAGATAGGAATAGCCGGTCCCCCAATTTCTGCGGCCTAGAGGGCCATCTACCAATCCGACGAGGCTTGAATGGAACCGATGCGTTTCAAGCGCGTAGCTGTGCTGCTGATCCTGGCGGCCTGCACGCCCTCGGTCGACGGTTCCCCGAACTCGCCAACCGACCCTGGTTCACCAGCCACGACTTTGGCGCCGACGACCACTCTCCCGTCGACGACCAGCACTACCAGTGCCGAGGCCTATCTGGCGTGGGTGCTGAGCCTGGAGACCTGGCCACCTATCACCGGCTATGGCGATTTCTCCAATTTCGATGTTCTTGACGTCAATCACTTCCTGGTCAACGATCTCATCATCCAGTGCGCCAACGACCACGGAATGCCGGTCAAGTCCGATGGCACTGGTTTAGCAGTCAACCTCGTAGAAGTTCCCGCACAAGACCAACGCCAAGCCACCGAGATCGTGGCTGGATGCAGAAACGGTCTCAACGTCCCTGCACTTGATGGTCCGTACCACGGTTACACACTGGAGCAGGCCCAACGTCTCTACGACCACCAACTCTCAACACGAGACTGTCTGGCCGAAGCCGGATACCCACAGGAGGCCCCACCAAGTTTTGACGCATGGTTGGTGGACTATTGGGATCCGCGCATAAATGCCGGGATTCATGCTGGCGACGTGCCCATTTTGGAAAGACAATGCCCCCAGGGTCCCGGAGACGTACCGACGCGTTAAAGAGTACGGCTTTGCCGCTAACTCCCGGCCAACTCCCAAGCGCCGATCAGCGCCGACATGTTGTGTTGAACCTGATCGATGCGGATCTCGTGGTTGGTAAGCCTCGCCGCCCAGCCACCGATTGCCCGGCTTGGCTCGACGAACACTCTGGTGTTGGCCTCCGTGTACTGCGCCTTCATCAAATACTCGGCGGTGCGAAAGATTGCCATCTGGTAGCGGTTGGCTTCACGGTCGTCACCCGCAAACCGGGCCAGATGTCCGGCGGCGGCCTGGGCTTCGCCTTTGGTGGCGAAAGAAGTGAAGTTGATAGCTCGTGACGGGCGCTCACCCCAGGCCGGCACCGGCTCCGACAGTCGCGGCCACATGCGAACGGTCATGATGTCCGCATTGAGGTAGGCGGCTTTCTTGAAGTCGGAATCGGGATGGAGCCGGTAGAGCTGGTTCATGGCAATCACCAGCCAGTGATCCTCTCGGGGGATCCGATCCTCGGCAACAAAGTCGCCGTCTTTCTCGTGAATGAGGTGGTTGCCGCTCTGGATCGCCGGTTCCAGATAGCCGTCGTCGGGAAACTGGGTGGCGAGCATGCTCAGCGCCAGGAGCGCCTCCCCCGGGAAGTACTCCGAGACTGGCTCGGGGATGCGGTCGCCGGCCGGCGTGAAGTGACTGTGATAGGCGCCGGGGGTGTCGTCGTACTCCAACCACAGGAGAAGATCGGCCAGGTCCTTGATCGCTTGATCGTGCACGCCGTCCGCCGTAGCTGCCCGTCTTTGCAACAGGGCCACCAGGGCCAGGGCCTGACCCCCGAGTTTGCCTCGTCTCCCTTCGAGATAGCCAAGGCCGGGTGCGCCCTTCACTCTCTGCACATTGGCGAGGAGGAAGCGGATCGCCTCGTCGCCGACCTGCAGAACCCGGTCGTCTCCAGTCACTCCAAAGAGCTGGAAGAGCGAATACGCAGTGCCGGCGTGGCGGACCAGGTTGTACTCCGAAGGCTCGTACTCGTCGAGCACCGGGTCATAGATATAGAAGAAGGAGCCTTCGGGTCTCAGCGCTCCCCCGAGCCATCGGGCACCGAGCAGGGCCCGTTCGAGTGCTGTCTTGCGGATCAGGGCGCGGGCGTCAGCAAAGGAATCTGTGGTGGTCACCGGCCGAGATTCTCACACGATCGCGCATAATCACAACCCCTCTAAGGTCTTGACCATGGCTAAGAAATACGCGGAGCAACCACCACTCGAGATCGACCTCGCCAAGACCTACCGGGCCGAGTTGGACACCAATCACGGCTCGATCACGATCGACCTCGATCCGGCCCGATCCCCCATCACCGTCAACAACTTCGTGTTTCTTGCACGTGACGGGTTCTACGACGGAGTCATCTTTCATCGGGTGGTACCCGGTTTCGTAGTCCAGGGTGGCGATCCCACCGGCACGGGCAGCGGCGGCCCGGGCTACAAGTTCCGGGACGAACTGGAGGGAACCGGGTCCTACTCACGGGGAACGGTGGCGATGGCCAACGCCGGTCCCAACACCAACGGAAGCCAGTTCTTCGTGTGTCTCGACAATGTCGGACTACCACACGCCTACACGATCTTTGGCAAGGTGACCGCGGGGATGGAGGCGGTGGACGCCATTGCCGCCCTCGAGCGCAACCGCGAGAAGCCGGTGCAGGACGCAGTCATTCGCTCGGTGACAATCAGCGAGACCTAGAGCCCGTTCTTGGGGCTGTGGAGTCCGCTAGGGGACGCCTCAACCCGGGGTTCGCTGTCTTAGAGCCCCAGCAAGGGCTCCAACCCGACCGTCACCCCGGGGGCCAGACCCGTTACCGATCTGATTGAAATCAGGATCCCGGGCACGAAGGCGCTCCGGTCGGTGGTGTCGTGGCGGATCGTCAAGACCTCCCCCTGGTTACCCAGGACGACCTCTTGATGGGCGAGCAGGCCGGGCAGGCGGATGGAGTGGATCCAGACCCCGTCGATTTCGGCACCACGCGCCCCCGCTCTCAGCTCGGTCGACTCGACTGCCCGAAATCCCGCTGGATGCATCCGCTCGGCAGTGGCGAGGGCGGTGCCGGAAGGTGCGTCGGCCTTGCGATCGTGGTGAAACTCGACGATCTCGGCGGCAGTGAAATAGGGCGACACTTTCTCCGCCATCCACATCATCACAACCGCTCCCAATGAGAAGTTGGGAACCACCAGACAGTTGCGAGTGCTGCCCGTCCACAACTTGTCCAACTCATCAAGCTTGTGAGCGTCGAATCCGGAAGTGCCGATCACGACGTGTGAGTCCAGCTTGCGCCACTGACTCAGATTGTCCATGACCACCTCTGGACGGCTGAACTCGACGATCACATCGCAACCGGACATCACTTTGGCGTCATCAAGTCCATGACCGGGGGCGTAGCGGCCGGACAGTTCGAGGTCGCCTACCGACTCGACGGCCTCACAGGTCAAAGATCCCATCCGCCCGAGGGCGCCCGATACTCCGACCTTCAGGCCACCCATCGGTCCAGATCACCCCGTTTGAACGGCCCGACAGCTCCCATCACCCGGCGGCCCCGGAGGACTGCTCTCGCCACGGACACGACCTCGGTGGCAGACACGGCCTCAAGCCTGGCGAGGCGCTCGTCGATCGAGAGATGGGGAGCACCGTTCAACTCGTCGCGGCCCAATCTGATCATCCGGCTATTGGCGTCCTCCATGGAAATGGCGAGGCCTCCTCGCATGTTTCCTTTGGCGCGCTCGAGTTCCTCCTCGGTGATGCCGTCTTCAACCACGGCGTTGATCTCCTCTTCGATCAGTCCGAGGCAAGTCTCGGCCTGGTCAGGAGTCGTACCTACGTAAACCCCCCAGGCGCCGGTGTCGGCATGAGCCAGCCGGAAGCTGTACACGGCGTAGGCAAGGCCCCGTTCCTCCCTGATCTTCAGGAAGAGACGGGAAGACATGCCCCCGCCCAGGACATGATTGAGGATGTCGAAGGCAAACCGGCGCTCGTCGAAGCGATCGAGGCCGGTGCCTCCAATCACGAGGTGGGCCTGTTCGGTCTCGCGGTGCACCATGCGTACCGCAGCCGGAGTATCGGAGGGTCCGAACTCATGGTCGTTGGTCGTACCGGTCCAATCGCCGAGGAGTTTGGTTGCCAGATCGACTGCATCGTCGTGATCGATCGAACCGGCCATGGCCAGAACCGTCGAAGGGGGGCCGTAGCGGCGGCCCCAATAACCATGCAGGTCGGCCCGGGTCATACCTCTGATGGAATCCCGGGTGCCGAGCACTGGCATCTCCAGCGGATGACCGGCAAAGACGGCTTTGGTGAACTCCTCGAAGGCCACGTCGGAAGGGTCGTCTTCATTCATGTTGATCTCTTCGACCACCACCTGGCGCTCCGAGTCGATCTCATTCGGTCGGAAGGCGGGTCGCTGCAACATCTCGGCCAGCAGATCAAGCCCGACCGGAAGGTCGCGGTCGAGCAGGCGGCCCCAGAAGCAGGTGTTGTCCTTGGAGGTGAAGGCGTTGGACTCGGCCCCGATCGAGTCGAAGGTCTCGGCGATGTAGCGAGCCGAATAGCGGTCGGAACCCTTGAAGAGGAGATGTTCGAGAAAGTGCGAGGCGCCGGCCTCCGATGGTTGTTCGTCGCGGGTTCCGGTGTCCACCCACAAACCCAGGGCGATCGATCGGACTGCTGGCATCGCCTCGGTGATGATCCGGAGCCCGTTGGGAAGTTCGCTCAGTTGGTAGTGCATGCGGCCGGGCAGTGTACGGCCCCTGGAGCTACGGATGACTTGACCAGCATGAGACAATGGTTGGTCATGCGCGACCGCAGCCAAATCTCCAATCGCCATACGGTATTACGGGAGATGCTCCGCCCCGATGAGAGGGCGATTGAGTCCGTCGTCGGCCGTTATCAGAAGGTCGCTCCGGCGGTGACGCGGTTCGCCCGCACCCTGGCCGGCAACGACAAGCTGAGGGTGGTGCTGGGTCCGGAGTCTGCGGCCTCAGCCGATGAGATCGTCTGTGATCCCCGACTATTTCAGGCGGCCGCCAACCGGGCGGCCCCGGTGACTGCCGACGAGATGGCGCTGGCCTCGGCTCTTCATGAGGTGGTCCACCTGGTTTCGACCAATCTCGAAAAGGACGAGCCTGATCTGTTGTCCCGGCTCGAAAAGGAGGGTGGAGCGGTCGGCGAAATCCTCTTTTTCTCGCTCGAGGACGCTCGCCAGGAAAGGCAGGGCCTGGCCAGATACGCCGGAGCGCGGTCGGTGCTCGCCGACGTCTACCTGGCCGCATTGCCCGCCGCCCTGTCCCAGGCCGGAGCGATCGGCCAGTTCACGCTCGGATGTTTCCTCCTGACCGGCGACTACTGCGAAAGGTCCAACCTCGAGCGCCGGGTCGACGCCCGGGTGCAAAGGGCTCTCAATGAAGCCGCCACCCAATGCGCCGCCGCCGCAGTGGCCACAACCAATTCCAGGGTCACCGATCTCGCCCTCGAGTTGCTGGAGATCGCCCGTCGCCACGGACTCCTCACCAAGCTCCCGAGCAGTGCCACCCCCGCCCAGGAACGGGCCGTGGAGAAAGCCGACGCCGCCCAGGCCGCCGACGGAGTCGACCTGGTCCGGCTGCCCAGTCCATCGGTCAAGGACGCTGATAGCTACCAGGACACCCGGCGGGCGGCCCAAGCCCGCGCCGGTCTCAGTGATCGCAAGGGCGCGTCCGAACTCGCCGGCGATGCTTCCACCGACCAGCTCCTCCGGATCAGCCAGTCCCCCACTGTCTATCTCCCGACCGGAATGGCCGGCAAGCTGGTGGTGGGCCCAGCCCCCCGGAAATTCGCTACCTTTGCGCCCGACGGTCTGGCGGCGATGGCCACTGCTGCCCGCAAGTGGGGGATCACCCAGCGCCAGGTGTCAGGTGAGTTGTACCCGTTGTTTGCTGCCAACCAGCGACGGGGGCTTCGATCCGGCTATGACCAGGGCGACGTCTCCCCCCATGCTGCCCTGTTCATCGGAGCCGGGCTCTACCAGCGCATGTACGAGCGGCGGGCGGCCCGCACCAGACGATCGTATGCCGTCAGCCTGCTGGTCGACGCCTCGGCCTCAATGCTGCAACCCCGCACCAACGGCTCGATGAGAACCTCCTGGGGAATGGCCGCAGCGCTGTTGGGAGCGGTCACGCTCGCTCGCCTCTGTGATGAGCTCCAGGTCGACTTCGAGGTGGCCCTGTTCAACCGGGGTTTTGCCACCCGGCCCGACGATACCGAGTGGAGCTACTCCAGAGCCGGCAGCCAGACCGCGGCCGGTCTGCGCCAGTCTCACGGCACTGCCGCCGACCGCTTGACCACGACCATCAACCACTACCTCGTCAAACCGTTCGATCGCCGCTGGCGCGAGGCGGAAGACGTTCTCGCCGGTATGTTCTGGACTGCCCACGAGCCGGCCAAGGCTGCCCTGGCCGCCCGCCGCGACCCCAAGACCTCACCACCGGTTTCGATGTTCGAAAGAGCTGCCAACGTCGACGAGTTCAATTTGATCCACGCGGCCGAGCGCATGGGACGGCTCGGCGCCAATGTCCGGGTGCTGGTGGTGCTGGCCGATGGCATGACCAGGGGTTCTGTCGATGCGCTGGCCGCCTCGGTTGAAGCGGTCGAGCGGGCTGGCACGACGGTCCTCGGAATCGGGATCGGCGATGACACCGTCACCGACGCCTATCACCGATTCGAGGTGGTCAACCGCCCCGAAGACCTCACCCGCGCGATGATCGACGGAACCCGCAACGCTCTTAGACGAGGGCTGGCACTGTGGGGGATGGACACCTGGTGGCTGCGACCCGCCCGCCAGATCGGCATTCAGGTTGACTACACGAAGGAGCTAGTTGGTGTCTGAAAGAGTGGTATTCGACGATCCCACCGGTGATGGCAAGCCGATCGAGTTGGAGAAGTTCGTGATCGGTAAGGACATCTCCGATCGTGATCAACGGCTCGGAAAAATCCCCGAACCCGATCCCCACTACATCGACCTTGGCATGCTCTACCGGTTTGCCCAGATCGAACAGGTCCGACGCGAGAGCCCGGAGGGTTTCGCTCCCCTCCACGTTGCCGTGCGGGGCCACATGGGCACTGGCAAGGATCACGACATCGAACAGTTCGCGGCCAGGCTTGGCCTGCCCTACTACCGGATTCCCCTGACTGGCGAAGTGAGGGACGTGACCCTTATCGGATCCACCCGCCTCCACGGCGACGGCAAAGGCGGGACCGAGAGCCGCTGGGAGGACGGCGACATCACCAGGGCGCTGCGAGGGCCTTCGCTGGTCAACCTCTCCGAGCTCAATGCCGCCGGTGCCGAGACACTGTTTGCTCTCCACGGCCTGCTGGACCGTTATGCCGCACTCGATCTTCCCAACGGCGAAACGGTGCGGCTTCGACCCGACATCCGGCTGTTCGGCACGATGAATCCCACCGACATTCGCGACTACGCCGGCACCCAGACCCTCAACAAGGCCTTCGCCGATCGCTGGGTGATCTGGGAGAAGAACTTCCCCGACGCCGAACAGATCGTGGCGATGCTCAACCGGCGTTATCCCTCCCTCGGACCCGACTACGTCGAGGCGATCTCGCGCCTTGCCAGCGAGGTCAACGCATCGTTTGTCGTTCCTGATACGACAACCAGGGTGGAGACCCCGCTGTCGCTTCGCTCCGTTCTCGACCGGGTCCCCACCGGTCTGCGGGTGCATCAGGAACGGGTCGACCCCCTCCGGCGGGCCTGGGAGGAGTTCGTGCTCCCTCATATCGACCTCTACGACCGCGACCACTACGAGACGGTCTGGAACGCAGTGGTGCGCAAAGGCCCTACCACCCGACCATTCACCCGCTGACCATTTGGACACGACATGGCTGACCGTCCGACTAACAAACGACCAGGCTCCGGTCCGGGCGCGAGACCATACGATCTCGGGAACCCGGATCTGAATGAGCAAGTCCGCCAGCTGGTTGCCAGCACGGGCGACGGCGCCAACCAGGACCTGATCGCCGAGCTCATAACCACAGCCCTCAAGCTGCATCGGGATCGGCCGACCCGCGGCGATCTCAAGTTGATCAACACCGCCCTCAAGGAGATGCGCTATTTCCTGCGGGTCTTTGCACGCCATAACGAGCCCAAGGTGACGATCTTCGGTTCGGCTCGCCTCAATCCACCTGACCCCAACTACGACCTGGCCGAGAGTTTCGCCCGGATCATGGCCTCCAGGGGATGGGGAGTGCTCACCGGGGCGGGCCCAGGGATCATGGAAGCCGGCAGCAAAGGAGCCGGGCGTGAGCACTCGTACGGGGTCAACATCAGGCTCCCCTTCGAGCCGGATTCCAATCGATATCTCAACCCGGCTCAAACGGTCAACTTCAAGTACTTCTTCACCCGCAAGCTGGCCTTCGTCAAGGAGTCGGCGGCCTTCGCGCTGTTCCCCGGGGGGTTTGGCACCCTCGACGAGGCATTCGAGTTGTTCACCCTCATGCAAACGGGCAAGAGCGATCTGCATCCGATCGTCCTCATGGAGGCACCCGGCACCGGTTACTGGGAGCCGCTGCTCGCCTTCCTCAACAATGTGCTCGTGGCCCGGGGCCTCGTCTCGCCTGCCGACCTCTACTTGTTCACATTGGTCGCCGACGCCGATGAAGCCACCGCCCACATCCTCGGTTTCTACTCGAACTATCACTCTCAGCGCTATGTCGACGGCCGCCTCATCCTCCGCTTCCACCAGGAACCGGACGAGGCCACCCTGGAGGACCTGAATCGTGAGTTTTCCGACATCGTGGGGGCGGGGCGGATCGAGATCGTGGAGCCCTCGGCCGACGAGGTTGCCGACAACGACGTCCTGGAGTGTGCCCGCCTGGGAATGACCTTCGATCGCCGCAGCTTTGGACGCCTTCGTCAGCTGATCGATCGCCTCAACCAGTTGGTAGTTACGCCCGATCGGGTCGAGCCACCGGCTCCATTTGCTGAAGAGCAGGCCGAGCGACCCTGGTAGGTCAGCATCCGTTGGGCCAACGGAGGTGCTGGTCGGCGGCCACTCCCAGTAGCTCGGTCCTCTGGGCATTTGGGAACTCGATGACGACGTCGACCTGGTCGACTTCGCCCAGGCCAAAGTGAGCGAAGGGCTGGCGGCCGGCACCGTAACCGACCCCCACTCCGATCTCCTGAAAACCCATTGCTGCTTCCGGTCCGGCGAGAGCACCCGCCGGGAAGACCGTCACCGTGCTACCCACTCCGGTGTTGGAGCCGGCGACCGAAACCTCGAGCCAGTGACCGCCGGTACTCGTGTTTCGCAGGAGGCGAGAAGGCAGCGAGGGCTCCCACTCGACCAGGAAGACATCCAGGCGTCCATCGCGATCGACGTCGGCGGTGGGGCCGGCCACCCAGTATTGAGGATGACCCATCCCCGCAGGAGTTTCGAACCGCGGCACGCCGCTATCCACGCCGCGATTATGGAACACGGCCACGGACTCCCCGTCCTCCGCTGAGGCGGTGGTGAGGATGTCGGGCCATCCATCATTGTCGAGATCGACCACCTCGACGTGCGGCGCCTTGGTGGGGAGGCCGCTCAGACCGCTCTCATTGGTCGACTCCTCGAACATCGGCTCTCCATCGGCTCCGAGACCCTGATGAAGAAACAGGCGAACCGGGGCGGGACGATTCTCGTTGATGGTCGAGTTGAAATGCTGGCCGATCAAGATGTCTGGCCACCCATTGCGGTCCAGGTCCGCAAACACGACAGCCGCAACATCATCCTCGTCTCCTGAAGGTGCCCACTCGAAGACCTCCGAGTCCACCCGGTGAAAGGTGCCGTCACCCCGATTCACGAAGAGTTCCTGGGCTCCACCTACGAACAGGTCAGGGGCGAAGTCCCGGTTGAGATCGGCGGCAGCCAGACCCAGGCCAAACAAATGGGCTGGGAGGCCGCTCTCCTTCGTCACGTCGACAAAGTCGAACTTCCCATTGTTGAAGAGAAGCCTGGCGCCGGTATCGCCGAACCGGTCCTCGGCCACCGCCAGGTCGAGGTCGCCATCGAGGTCGAAATCGGCCACGGTCACCGAGCGTCCTGAAAAGTCCTCAGGCACAGGAAGGTCGACGGCGTAGATGAGTTGGCCGTCCCGATTCTCGAATATCTGGGACGGCTGTCGGAACTGTTCTCTCGACCCGGCGTTGCGGATCAGGACGAGATCGAGGTCGGCATCACCATCGAGATCGGCGAAGACCGATGCCGAGGTGCGTCCCAGCCGATCGGAAAAGCCGTCCACCCGGTCGAAGAGTGAGCCACCGTGCAACAACACGTCGGGGCTGGGTCCGTCGGCTCCCCGTACCTGGTAAGCCTCAACGGGCCGGTTGGCAAACGTTCCCACGACCAGATCCGGAATATCGTCAGCGTTGATGTCACCCCAGGCGGCGGCATGGCCGTACATACCGATCAAGGGCTCGACCAGACCGAACGACGAAGTGGCTTCTTCCCACGTGATCTCGCCAGCCCCCGTAGCCGCGGCCGCTTGCCAGCATGTCATTGAACCGGCCGTGCCAGCGGTTGTTGAAGCTCCCGTCGTCGAAGGAACCGTGGTCGAAGTCGTCGCGGCGGTTGACGTTGGAGTGGTGGCTGTCGTTGTGGGCGAGGCGCAACTTGCCAGCATCACCACTGCCAGGAGACGCAACCGTCTCACGGCAGATTGATGATCGCTAGGAAGACCCTCCCGAACGTCTCTTCTCCGTCACCTGCGTTGAGTCCTACGTACAGTCGCCGACCGGAGGGGTCGAGGACCACGTTGTAGGAACCACCCAGCCGCACCCCCAGTTGCGCGTTGGCAGCCTCGAACAACTTGACCAGCGTGGTCTGCTCTCCGGTCTCCGGATCGAGGTCGATCACGGGCGTGCCCATTTCCCCGGACGACCCGTGGGCGCCCGGAACGTAATAGACATGGTTGCCATCGGCCGACATGGCGAGCGAGGCTGTATAGCCGGCAGCATTCCCAAGGTCCCTTATTGCCCCGTTGGACTCGAGGACAAAGAACTCATCGGGGTCACGTGTCACTCCCACTATCGATCCATCACCCCGGGCGGGGGTGGCGGCCCGCAGGAAGTCACCTGGCAGGCTGGCCCCCAAGTCGGTCACCTCCCCGGTCAGGGGGTCGTACACGGAAAGGAAACCGACGCCAGCCGAGAAATAGACCCGATCGTTGCTGTCGACCGCCAGGGACCTGTTGCCGCTGTGCTGGTCGGTCAGTGAAGCGAGCTGACCACGAGCTCGCACGTCGTAGATCACCAGAGTGGAGTTGTCTTCAGCGGGCTCTACCGCTTCAAGGTACAACAGCGTCCCATCCGCCGAACCGGCCATCGACGCCGTCCCCCTTCCCTCGGCGGTAACCCCGACCACTTCGATCGAGCCTGGATCGATGCGAAGGAGCAGGTCGCCCCGGTAGCTGTCGGTGTATTCCAGATCACGCCGTGTCCCCCAATAAGTATGAGCGTAAACTTCACCGCAGGTCCCCGCCACCATCTGCGCATGGACCTTGCCGTATCCGAATTCGCCATCCTCGTGGTCGACCAGCGACAACACGTCAGCGAACCGGGTGATGGTGGAGGTGGTGGGATCGTACGCATAGAAGAAGGAGTTGCCGTCGAATCCGTGGTGGTCACCTACGGCCGAGATGAACCTTCCATCGGCCATGACCGCCCCCTGCCCCCACTGCGACCACGGTTTGCCCTCATAGCCAGGCAACGGGTATTCCACGATGTCCACGGTTATCCCGTCACTGTCGAGCAGACGGCTGGCGCTGGCTGTGGCCTGTTGCTGCCAGGCTGACCCTGCCGCCGGTGAACAGTCCGTTGAGGGAACTGGGCTTGTCGAGAGAACTGTGCTTGTGTCGGTTGCAGTTGGCGTGGTCGTAGTTGCGGCTGCGGCCGCCGCCTCCCCTGTCGTTGTAGCGACGGTCTGGCTGCAAGCAAACAGCAATGTCAGGCCGACCAGCGGCAATACCGATCCCTTGCTTCTCCACCCCACCGGGACACTCTATTCCCGGCGGTTTGCTAGAACATGGGTCGTCAGAATCGGCCTGCAGACTGGGTCGCCGCGACGGATTCGGGTTTCCTGGGAGCTATTACCATGGGGTTGTGCGCGAAATCCTGTCCGACCTCGTGGCCGAGCAGCAGTTTCTTGACCAGTTTCTTCAGCGCCTGGTAGCCAAAGACTGGGATCGACCCACCCCTGCCAAAGGATGGACCGTACGGGACACCATCAGCCACCTCGCCGATAGCGCCGAGTTGGCGGCCGATGCCCTCAACGGCGGCAACCGGATCGAGACGTATCGAACAGCTCCCGATCTGGACGCCCTTCGCCAGGATGCGGTCAAAAAGGGCCGCAAGATGCGTTATCAGGACGTCATCGAGGGGTGGCGAGGCGGCCGAGCCAAGGTGATCGAACCGCTTTCACGGATGGACGCCGACGTTCGCATCGGCTGGATCACCGGTTCGATGAAAGCGCGCACCTTCGCGACTATGCGGCTGATGGAGACCTGGGCCCACGGTCTGGACATCTACTCGGCCATGAAGGCAGAGATCGACGACACGG
>CAYYRT010000110.1:0-9161 GCA_964474055.1 uncultured Acidimicrobiaceae bacterium
TCTTACTGCAATGGTGTCGGAGTCGGCCGGCCTCACGACCGGTCAGGCTAAACACCCAGGTTAAGGTCGCGCCATGCCTGAACCCTTTGATCTGGCCGTGCGGATGGTGGATGAAATCGTGGCGGAACGGCCTTCGTTGGCGACGCTTTTGGGTGTCCCGGGGCATGACCATCTTTGGGACGATCTCAGCCCGGATGGGTATGGCCGGATGGCCGACCTCTTCCGTCGTCAACGAGACGATGCCACGGTTCATCTCGCCCATCCCGATCCCTGGCAAAGGCACGCTGCCCGGGTGATGACCGATTTCCTCCAGGAACAGATCACCGCTTATGAGCGATCGGAATCCGTTCGTCAACTCCGTCACACCGCCGGCGACTTCGATGACCTGCGTGACATATTCGACCGGATGGACACCAGCACCGAGGCGGGTTGGACCAACGTGATCACAAGGCTGGAGACTTTCGGCCAACCTTTGGCAGGATTCCGCGCCTCGCTCGACAAGGGGATTGGGATGGGACAAACCGTTGCCAGACGGCAGGTCCTTTCAGTGATCGAACAGGCCCGGCATCTGGCCGGACCCTCGGGCAGGTGGCTGGGTCTAGTCAAAAAGGCCCAGGCGGGAGCTGGCTCCGGGATCCTCCAGGAGTTGACCTCCGCGATCAAAACTGCCCAGGGGGCAGTCGCCGAGTTCGCTCACTATCTGGAGGAGACCTACCTTCCGACAGCTCCGGTGGCCGACGGGGTGGGGGCCGAGCGGTATATCGCCGAGGCCGATCGGTGGGTGGGCTTGACGATCGATCCGGTCGAGACTTACGAGTGGGGATGGGAGGAAGTCCACCGTATCGCCGAGGACATGAGGGCGGTGGCAATCGAGATCGATCCCGACCGGGACCTCGAGGGTGTGATCGAATTGCTGGAGGCTGACCCTGCCTATGCGGTTCCGAGCCAGCAGGCTTTCGCCGAATTCATTCAAGACCTCCAGAACCGGGCGCTAAACAATCTCGACGGGACCCACTTCGACGTGCCCGAGGAAATACGGAATGTCACGGTGAACCTGGTTCCGCCGGGTGCGGCTTTGGGGGCGTACTACTTGCCCCCAACGGAGGACTTCTCGAGGCCAGGCGGCATCTGGTATTCGTTTGGCGAACGAGAGCAGATTCCGTTGTGGGGAGAAGTATCGACCGGGTACCACGAAGGCTTTCCCGGCCATCACCTCCAGCTGGGTACGGCGATGACTCTCTCCAAGAACCTCTCGCGGGCACATCGGCTCTTGATCTGGTACTCCGGTTACGGGGAGGGATGGGCTCTGTATACGGAACGGCTCATGGATGAACTCGGCTATTTCGAAAGACCCGAGTACTTGCTCGGGATGCTGGGGGCCCAACAGCTCCGCGCCTGCCGGGTGGTAATCGACATCGGGTGCCACCTCGGCTATCGCATTCCGGAACATGCCCCGGTTGGGGCCGGCCAACCGTGGAGCTATGAGCATGGCGTAGAACTGCTGCACCGGGTGGCGGGGCTACCGCGGGACGGGTCCGAGTCAGAGCTCAAGAGGTATCTGGGCTGGCCCGGTCAGGCGATCTCCTACAAGGTGGGGGAGCGGGTCATCCTCGACTTGCGGGAGGAGGCGCGCCGCCGGGAAGGAGCGGCCTTCGATCTGAAAGAGTTTCACCGCAAACTGCTCGGCTGGGGTGAGGTGCGTCTCGACTATCTGCGGGAGTTGGTCAGCGTCTGATCGCCAGCCTCAACAGCCGTGCTCCTTGAGGGTTGGGTAGGGGTTGGTGGCACTCCCGTGATCGGGATGGATTTCGAAGTGGAGGTGGGGACTAGTGGTCGCGGCGTTGCCGGTATTGCCGACGGTGCCCAATCTCGTCCCGGCCGCCACGTACCCCGGAGTACCCACGGTGTCGAGATGCGTGCCGATGTAGGTGTTGCCGTCATCTCCTTTGAGCCAGTATTGGAGACCGCCAAGCCGACCGTTGAGATAGGTCACCACCCCTCCTACAGATGCATAGACCGGGGTGCCACGGGGGGCGAAAAGATCGTTGCCTTCATGCGTGCGGCCTCCCGAGCGAGGGAAACCCCAATCGTTGATGAATTTGGCTCCGTCCACCGGACAACGCCAGCTGCTCCCCGCACCGGGGATCACCAACACCTGTCCGATCCTGATGATGTTGGGGTTAGCGAGGCTGTTGGCCTGGGCGATGGTGGTGATAGAGATGCCATAGGTCGAGGCGATCGATGTCAGTCTCTCGCCGGCCTTGACGGTGTGGCTCGCCGAAGTTGGCGCGGGAGCCGCGACAAAACCCGGTCCAGACAAACGCAGCGTGGCGCCGACGAAGATCATCGAGATGTTGGTGATGCCGTTGGCGGCGGCCAGAGCATCGACCGTGGTATCGAAGCGGGCTGCGATGGCGGCTAGGGAGTCACCCTTCTTCACGGTGTACGTGACCGGCGGAGCGGGCACGGCGGGAGCCGGTGCGGACCCATTGGGAATGGTCAGCTTGGCCCCGATCTGAATCATGTTCGTGTTGGAGATCCCGTTGGCGGCGGCGATGTCCTCTATCGAGACTCCGTACTCGTTGGCGATCTCGCGCAGAGTTTCGCCTTTGCTCACGTTGTGGACGATCGACTGACCGGGTATGGCCAGCTGTTGGCCGATGATGATCCGGTTGGGGTCGCTGATGCCGTTGGCTGCGGCCAGTTCGGCGATGCTCAAACCGTATTCGGCCGCGATCTTGCCGAGGGTATCACCCTGCCTGACCACGTAATCGGCGCTGGCAGCCACCACGGAAAGCGCCAAGACAAAGACGGACATCACCACTCGGGCGTTGGTTACAAGCAGCCTTTGATTGGTCGAAGTCGCTTTCGCAAGCGAGGCCTCGTTGGCATGAGACATGCCACCCTCCTTGATCCGGCCCCTGCCCGCCCGGAGGGACAGGCTAACGCCTCAATCTCCGTTGGCCAACCTTGTCGCGTTGGCCCGCAACTGACCGCAAGCGGCGTCGATGGCCCGACCCCTCGTATTTCGCACCGTCACCGCCACCCCGTGCGTTCTGACGATTCGCACGAATTCCCTTATGGTCGCTGGGTCGGAGGGACGCTCGGGGCTGAGCGGGGTGGGGTTGAGGGGGATGAGATTGACGTGAGCCTTCAACCGCCCGGCGATGGCGCCCAGTCCTTCCGCCTGCCGGGCGGTGTCGTTCACTCCGGCCATAAGCGTCCACTCGATTGACACGCGGCGCCGTTTCTTGTCGAAGTACTCACGGGTCGCGGCCTCCACTTCTGCCAGGGGATAGCGCTTGTTGAGGGGCACCAACGTGCTCCTCAGTTCGTCGTCGGAGGCGTGGAGGCTCACCGCAAGATTCACCGGCCACGGTTCATCAGCCAGGCGCCTGATCCCGGGCACGACTCCGACAGTGGACACGGTCAACGAGCGGGCCGACATTCCCATGACCTCGATCAATCGTCGCAGTGCTTCGCGGACCCTGTCGTAGTTGGCGAGCGGCTCACCCATGCCCATGAAGACGACATTGGTGACGTGATTCGATGCACCCGGCATGCCGATCAGGCGGAGATATGCCTGCGCATACGCAACCTGAGCCACGATCTCGCCCGCTTGAAGGTGCCGTTCGAAGCCGAATTGACCGGTTGCGCAAAACGTGCAACCGAGCGCACATCCGGCCTGGCTCGACACGCATAGCGTCGCCCGGCCCGGGTACCCCATCAGCACGGACTCGATCGCGGCTCCGTCAGGGGCCCGGAACAACCACTTGTGAGTCCGTCCGCCATCAGCACTGCGATCCAGTTCCACCTGAAAGGGCCAGAGCCGGTCGGCCAGGCGATCGCGGATCGATTTCGGCAGGTTGGTCATCGACGATGACTCGAGCACGGGACACCGGTAGAGCCATTCGCGCAACTGATCGACGCGAAAGGACGGTTCACCCTCGAGGAGCTCGCCGAGGTCTTCGGGTGCAAGAAGGTACGCCACTGCTCGCATGGTACGGGGGAGGTGGTAGCCCCCTACACTCGCTCGGGTTCATGGCGACAGCTGTTCGTAAGGGATGGACCCGAGGTCCATTCGGATATCGCGATGCCCAACTGGAATCTGCGGACTTCACCGCGGCCATGACGCTATTCGTGGCTGGAATCCCTGCCCTGTTGGTGGGGGCGGACCTGGCCGGCAACGGAATCGGCTTTGGCCAGCTCATCCTCGCCGCCCCGATCGGTGCCCTGTTTGGTGCGCTGATCGCCGGCCTCATGGCTCGCAAGGCCTCTGCCAGCGGTGCGCCGTCCATCTACCTGGCTCGCCCGGCCTTTGGTTCGCTCGGGGCCGCCCTCCTGACAGTCGTCAGACTGGTGCTGACAGTTGCCTGGGGAGCGGTGATCCTGTCGGTATCCGGAAACTGGCTGCAAGGTGCCGCGGTTTCCTTCGGCTTCACCCTGCCAGCGGTGGCCGGACCTGCCATGGTCGCCATCTTGGGGACCCTTCTCCTGACATCGGGGCCGGCGTGGATGGCCCACAAGCTCCTGCGTCGGCGGCTCTTCGGGATCGGCGTGCTGGTGGTGCTGGTAGCAGCCTGGCGGGTCTTGGACGGAACCACCGCCGCCCCCAACGAGGTGGTCACCGGCGGTTTTCTCAACTCGGTCGACGCGATTATTGGTCTGGCCCTGTTGTGGGCGGCCGTTGGGGGTGACATCGGAGGATATGGTCACCGTGAAGAGGAGACCGGGACCGGGACCGGGTTCGGCTTTGCTGTTGCGTCACTGGTCTTTGTGCTTGGAGGTGCCGCCTTTGCAGTGAGGGTTGGTGGCTTTCCCACCGATCTTTCGGTGCTCGGTGCCGGCATTATCGGCGGAGCCGTCGCCTTCTTCTGGGTGGTCCTGATGGAGAGTGATGGGATGGGGGGTCTGTCGGCGTCCGGTGGGTTTGCCCTGGAGTCGCTGGTCCCGGGCGTGCCTCCGCTCGTTCTGGCCTGGTTGGCCACGGGCGCATCGGTGGCGGGAGCGGTCTTCCTCTCGATGGAGGATCTGCGCAGTTGGGCACTGTTGGCAAGTGTGCTGTTCGCTCCTGGAGTAGGTGTCATCCTCTCCGATGCCTACGTATTGCGGCCGGGAAGCTACATGGCCGACCACCTGTATATGTGGCGAGGTGAATACGGACTCCTGAACGTGGCAGGCGTGTTGTGCTGGGTGGTGGGGATCCTGGTCTCGGTCTGGGTCCGGCCCGTCGGCCCGCTCTTCATTCAGGACGCGATCAGAGGTGTGACCGGTGAAGGACTTCCCGACCTGCCCGTGTTGATCATCGGTCTATTGACCGGTGGCATCCTCTACATCGGGATTGGCTGGCTGGTTCTGCGCCGAAGGGCGGGCGTCTATCGGCTCCGAGGGGTTTGACTCGATCGCGGGGGAGGTGACTCCACCCGGCCGTCATCGTTGACGACCCGGAAGGTCGGAGGTTTCTCCTCACGGGTGGCGTCGATCGAAATGAGTCGGTCCCTCATGGCCCAGGCGATTCCCGCCAGGCCTCCTATCACTGCCAGGGCTCGAAGCAGCCTCTTCATCCCGGAACAGTACCCCAGCTCAGGTGGTCTCTCTCCAACTTGGCTCTACTGTGGCCGGTATGAAGGTCGACTTCTATCTTGCTCCCACCGCCCCTCTCGCAGCAGTGCCGGCCGCGGCCACCCGGGCCGCCCGACTCGGTTTCAACGGCTTCTTCACAGCCGAAACCACCCACGACCCCTTCCTTCCTCTCGTCCTCGCCAACCGGGCTGTGCCCGATCTCGATCTCGGAACGGCCATCGCGGTTGCTTTCCCACGCTCGCCGACCATCACAGCTCACATGAGCTGGGATCTCGCCGCTCTCAGCGGCGGGAAGTTCATCCTTGGGTTGGGCACCCAGGTCAAGGGTCACATAGTCCGCCGGTTCGCGGGGGAGTGGCTACCGCCCGGTCCGCGGATGCGGGACTATCTCCTGGCGTTGCGCGCACTGTTTCGGGTGTGGCAGGAGGGTGGTGCCCTCAGCCACGACGGTGAGTTCTACAAGCTGTCATTGATGACTCCCTTTTTCAACCCCGGACCGATCGAGCACCCGGATGTTCCGCTCGCTATCGCCGGAGTTGGTCCCTACATGTCGAGGCTTGCGGGCGAGTTGTGCCAGGGCTTTCACGTTCACCCCTTCCACACGGTGCGCTACCTCGACGAGGTGGTGCTTCCCAACATTGCAAAAGGTGCGGCTACTTCCGGTCGCGACTTGAGCGACGTGCAGAGGATCACGACTGTGTTTGTGGTCACCGGACGGAACCAGTCGGAGATGGAGCAGGCGATGGGTCCGGTCAAGAGTCAGATCGCCTTCTACGCCTCGACTCCCAATTATGCGGGAATCCTCGAGCTTCACGGTTGGGACTTCGGCGAGGCGCTCGGCGCGATGAGTCGCCGCGGCCAGTGGGCAGAGATGGCCCGTCTGATATCCGACGAGGTCGTGCAAGAGGTGGCGGTGGTGGCACCTCTCGATCAACTCGGAGCGGCTATTAGCGCCCGTTACGGTGATCGGGTCCAACGGGTCGGTTATTACGCCCTGGAAGACATCCACGGATGGACCGACGACGAATGGGCTGGCCTGATCGCCACGACTCGCGGATGAAGGTCCAGATCATCCTGACAACGACTGGTCGCAAGAGTGGATTGCCTCGTGAGGTCACGCTCTACGGGTTTGAGGACGACACCGGTCTAGTGGTGGTTGGCTCCTATGGCGGTGCGGTCCACGATCCCGACTGGGTGCACAACCTTCGCGCCGAACCGGGCGCTCAGGTCCGTCAAGGAAAACAGACTCACGATGTCATGGCTCGCGAGGCCGACGGCAGCGAACGCGAACGACTGTGGCAGCTTGTCACCGCCGAATTCCCCTTGTACGCGACCTATCAACGTCGAACCAGACGCACGATCCCGTTGTTCACCCTCGCTCCGGTGCAGATCGGTTAGCGGTTGCGAGCGGTCACGCAACCGCGGCGGCGGCTGTGGCGACCCGGGGATCAGCGGCGGCGTTGCGCAAACCGGTCTCATCGACGGTGATCACCGCGACGGGGCCCCAGCCGTGTTGGATCTCCTCACGTCGGACCACCTTGTGTCCGCGGTGGCGGAGTCCTTCCTCGATAGGCAACGACGTATGCACTTCGATGGCGACCTCCGGCTGGTCGTGGTCGAACTGGTCGATCATCCAGCGGGGCCTTTGTTGGGCTTCACCAGGATCGAACCCGGCCCCGAAGACGCGGATGGCCATCTGCATCAGAAGCTGGGGCTGGTAGTCGCCGCCGCGAGTTCCCAGGAGGGCGGCGAGGCTTCCGTTCCTCGTCCACAAGGAGGGCGCCAGGGTGTGCAGCGGGCGCCGGCCGGGTGTCAGGCAGTTGGGATGTCCAGGGCGTAGATCGAATCCAGCACCCCGGTTATGGAGGAAGAATCCAGCCTCACCGGCGCCGATGCCCGAACCAATGCCCATGAAGTTCGATTGGATGAACGACACTCCGAGTCCGGCAGCGTCGATCCCGCACAGATACGCGGTCCCGCCCGGTAGCCGAGACGGAGGCGCGAAAGCCGAGGCATGCTCCCGATCGACCATGGACGCCCGTTGGCTGATCCGGCGAGGCGAAAGCAACTCGGCCGGGGGCAGAGGGGCAGTGTCGGGGTCGGCCACAACATCGTTGCGATCTACCGCCATCGACCGGTAGGACTCGATGGCAAGATGCCAGGCTTCGGGAGTCTCAGGATCATCAGGGGGATCTAGTTGGGCGAACACCCCCAACGACGCGAGAGTCAGATACCCCTGGGAATTGGGAGGCACCGTCCATCCGGTCAAACCGAACAATTCGAGACCAATGGGGTCGACCCAGTTTCCTTGGACCGCGACCAGGTCACCGTTCTCGATGATGCCACCGGTAGCTTCGGTGATTGCGTGTCCCGCTCGGCCGGCATAGAACGCCTCAGGTCCGTCCCGGGCAATCGACTCCAGGGTCGAAGCCAGTCCCGGTCTGAACAGGCGGTCACCCTGACGGGGTGGTCGGTCGCCAGGGAACAGCCCGATGGCGGCCTGCTGGGGGCGAAGGACATCGCTGCGGGCAGCCAATGCTCGAGACAATTCGAAGGAGGCCGGAAAACCCGTGTTTGCCAGTCTTATGGCCGGTTCGAGAACCCTGTCCAAACCCAGTCGACCGAACCGCTCGAGGAGGAGGCCCCAGCCGTTCACGCACCCTGGCGTGGTCACAGATTGCGGATGGAAAGGCGGCATGGTCTGGTGACCTTCGGACCGGAGCAAGTGGGGGTCAGCGCCCGATCCCGCCCGACCCGATGCATTGAGCACCGCCGGCTCCGCCATACCGGGGTCATGGATCAATGCGAAAAGGTCTCCACCGATCCCGCACGTTTCAGGCGCCACAACCCCGAGCACAGCGTCGGCCGCGACCATGGCGTCAGCGGCGGTGCCGCCGGATCCGAGGATCTCCATACCCGCCTGCGTGGCAAGAACATGGGGTGTTACTACGGCCGCGCCGTAACCCTGGACCGATCCCACTTCAGCGCCGCAGGTCGGGGATGTGTCGGTTGAGGGCATCGAGGACGGCGCGGACCACGGCTCTGCTCTGATCGCCACTCGCAAGCGCCGATCCGACCATCAATCGTTCGACCCCATCGCTGACTATCACGACCTGTGCGACGGCGATGGGTCGCGCGCCAAGAGTGGGAATATCGATCGAGGTGATGGCGAAGGCTGTTTCATCCTGGAGGCCCTGGCGGAGTGCTTCGAGAGTGGCTTCGGCCACCAAACGCAATCGGGTGCTGTTGGCGGCTGCACCCGTTACCTCGCCGACCAGGGTGTCGCCGTGCCAGGCGAGACTGACGGCCACAGACGTTCGGCTGCCATCCATCTGCTCGGCCACGTCGATGACCACCGGTCGATCGCCCTGCACAAGGTCGGAGTCGGGCAGTTGCACTACCGATACGACCCGGCGGTCGAGGGCGAGGCCAAAAGCCGCCTGGGCGAGAGTCTGCACATCGCGGACGACCTGCTTGGCAGCTTTGGCCGTGTCGGTGAGGACGTGCACCTCGGTGATCGCCGTTCCGTTGCCAACAACGCGGGCAGCCTCCACACCGGGGAGGCGCCGTATTTTCTC
>CAYYRT010000111.1:0-24742 GCA_964474055.1 uncultured Acidimicrobiaceae bacterium
CCTCGGGTCCGCCGGCTTTGACCAGTTCGCCGGAAGCGACCTTTGTGTTTACCGCTTCGGAGCCCGGTTCGACGTTTGAGTGTTCGTTGGATGGAGGTGCTTTCGCAGCATGCGCCTCGCCGTATCAGGTGACGGTGGCCGAGGGTGAGCACACACTGGTGGTGCAACCGATCGATCCGGTCGGCAACATCGGACCGACGACGACATCGCCCTGGACAGTGACGCCCCCACCGCCTCCGACGACACAGCCACCCGCGCCGGTCAACTGCGGAGGCCCGATCATCGTTGGAGCAATTGCCGATGCCTGGCTCGAACAGAACTCCCCAAACAGCAACAAAGGGAATGACTCGACTCTCAAGGTCAAGTCGCAAGGCCCAACTGACAACTTCCGGCTGTTGGTTCGATTTGGCCAGTTACCGGTGGCGCCGGGCGGATGTGAATTGGGGTCGGCAGAACTTCGAATCTATTCGGACGGTGCCAAGGAAGGGAGAGTTATCGAGGCGTATCGTCTTGGCTCCCCCTGGCTGGAAAACACCGTCACCTGGGCCAACCAACCGGTCTCCACTGGTCCGGCAGCGCAAAGTGTCTCCGGCAAGGGCGACCGGTTGTGGGACGTGACCTCACAGGTCGGGGCCATGTACAGCTCCGGTGACTTCGGGTTTGTCATTCGCGACTCGGCCGAGAGTGGCCTTGGCCACGAACAGTCGTACTACAGCAGGGAGAAGTCTGAGAGTCAGCCCCAGCTTGTAATCGAGTTCGTGCCCGCGACGTGACCCAAGCGCTCCACGAGAAATAGGGCCCAGCGACCCACTCGAGGCCTCCGACTCACGTCTCACGCCTCACGCCTCACGCCTTTTTTTGGGCCCGATTCAAGCTTTTTTCAGCTTTTGCCGATACCCACTCAGCCCATCAGCCTGTAGCCAGGGAGTGGCGCTTCGGCGTCGGATACGGGTGCCAAATGCGGGCACGTGGCGCAGCGGCTAACGCTGGCCTACCAGAGGCCGGGGACGGCAAAACCCGTCCCCGGCCTCTCCAGTGTCTAGTCCTTTGGTTTTGCCGCTTTCGCTCACAAGGGTTAGGTTCCTCGGCTCTCTCGGGGACAAGGGGGTTCCTGCCGCACTATGCGTACTACAAGACGTCGTTTCCTTCGTGTTCTGGTTGGCGCCACCGCTGCTGGCGCTCTGACTCCCATAACTTCTCTGCCCGCATGGGCGGCAGACGACCCGTTGTTGTACTTCCCGCAGGATCCGCTGGTCACCTACTTCTCCTCAACCTTCGGTGCCGCCCGTTCGGGCGGTCGTCGCCACCAGGGCAACGACCTCATGGCACCCAAGCTCACACCGGTCTTTGCCGCCGCCGCCGGCATCGTCACGATCGTCAGCGACGGGCCCACGTCGGGTCGTTATCTGGTGATAGAACATGCCGGCGGTTGGAGCACGTGGTACATGCATCTGAACAATGACGAGCGCGGCGCCGATCGCGGGCGCGTCGACTGGTCGATGACGCTGACCCCCGGCATCGAGGTAGGGGCGTCGGTGACGGGTGGCCAGCAGGTGGCCTTTTCGGGCGATTCGGGGAACGCAGAGGGAACCGGGGCTCACACCCACTTTGAACTGCACCGCGACGGCCGTGCCGTCAATCCGTTCCGCCACCTTGTCGGGGCCTACGACCGGGCGGTGGCCGACCTGGCGGCGCGAGGTGCAGCTGATCAGGTGGCTGAACTCTGCCGGCCACACGTGGGGGGCCTTCAGGTCGACGGTGAGGTATGCATCCTGCCGGTCGGACCGCAGCCTGGCCCGGTCATTGGGGTGCCCGCGACCACCTGAGCACTGCTCAGATCACGGCGGCGTCGTCAAGGGCGGCAACCCTTTCGGCAATCTCGGCCACAGGGATCCTGGCGGCAACAACTGCCTCCTCGTTTGCGCCGCTAGGGGGGTGAGCGTCATCTCCCACCCAGATAGCGCGTTTGGCACGAGACTCCCGGATCGAAGCCGCCCATCCCGCTAGCACAAGGTCGGGGCTTTGGGCGAAACTCAACTCGCGGCCATCGGTGGCCGCTTCGGTGATGAGCACGACGGAGAAACAATTGGTGCATGCTGCTGTCACATGGCTCTGATCGGAGACGTCACCAAGCGCGACCTTGACCCCGAGGCGGCGAAGCCTTTCGCCAACCTCCGGGGAGCTGACAAAGGCCCGCACCTCGCGATCGGGCGCGGCCAAACGCTCTACCACTTGCAGACCCGTCGGAGTATCGGCTCCGATCACGATCACTGGCATCGTCGAGGAATGTAACTCAACTGAGGTACATTCGGATCAGGAGGTGTGTCGATGGCGGACGGGATACTCGAGAGGCTGGCGGCCGGACCTGTCCTCGGCGACGGCGGCTACCTCCTCGAACTGGAAAAGCGCGGATATGTACAGGCAGGACCCTTCACGCCTGAGGTCACAATCGAGCATCCCGACGCTCTCGAACAACTCCATCGCGAATTCCTGCGGGCCGGAGTCGATGTCTTGCAGACCATGACCTTCTACGCCTCGGAGGACAAACTCGCCACCGTCGGGCTGGCCGGCAAGGTCGATGAGATAAACCGAGCCGCGGTGGAGATTGCCCGAAGGGTTGCTGCTGAGGGCCGGGCACTCGTGGCCGGCAACCTCTCGCTGACCTGGGCGTATGACCCGGCAAGTCCGGATTCGGCCGACCGCGTCAGGGAGTTGTTCGATAGGCAACTCGAGACCCAGACAGACGCCGGCGGTGTCGACTTCTGGATCGGCGAGACATTCGGATGGCTGGGAGAAGCGCTGCTGTTTGTGGAAAGGGCGCGGGCCACCGGCTTGCCGGTGATGGCAACGATCTCGTTTGAGTCGAAGCCGGTCCAGTCGTATGAAGGTTTGGACCCTGCCGAGTGTGCTCGCCGGCTGGAACAGGCCGGGGCGGACATAGTCGGGGTCAACTGCCTCAACGGTCCACGTCAACAACTCCCGATCGCGGCAGCTATGGCTGCCGCGGTTGATTGCTATGTGGCCAGCCAACCTGCTGCCTATCGAACGTCCGACGAGTCGATGGACTTCACGGCCGATCCGGGCTTTCCGTTCGAGCTCGACCCGTTGCAGGTATCCCGGCGGGAGATGGCGCGCTTCGCCGAGAGCGCCCGGGAGGCCGGTGTCTCTTACATCGGTTCTTGCTGTGGCTCGGTGCAGGCACATGTGAAGGCCATGGCCAAGGTGCTTGGGAAGACCCGGGTGGAGGAACGTCCATGGCAGTCTCCCACTGGCAAGGCCATGTCCGCCTACGAACAACACGGGCACACTGAGACCGAGATCTGACGGTGGCCGACTATGACGTGGTTGTGGTCGGCCTGGGCGCATTCGGAAGCGCGGCGGCATACCAGGCCGCGGTAAGTGGGATCGGTTCGGTCGCCGGCTTCGAACAGTTCGGATTCGGCCATGATCGGGGAGCATCAGAGGACCACACCCGGATAATCCGGCGAAGTTATCACCACCCCACCTATGTCAGCCTGGCCGACAACGCTTACCGAGATTGGGCCGCAATCGAGGACCTGAGCAGACAACAGTTGGTTTTCCGCGGAGGGGGTCTCGACTTCTACCCGGCCGGTGCCGGGGCGACCCAGCAGATGTATCAGGCTGCCATGGACTCATGCGGTGTGAGCTATGAAGCCCTGGAGGGGGAGGAGGTGTCGCGCCGGTGGCCTCAATTCGATCTGCCGGCCGGGACGACCGCGCTCTTTCAGGAAGACGGTGGTCTGGTGGCGGCAAGCAATGCAACTGCTGCGATGCGTGGGCTGGCAATCGAGGGGGGCGCCCACCTCAGGGAGCGGACTCCGGTCACATCGATCATGGAAGACGGCGGTGAGTATTGGATCAATGCCGGAAGCGACCGTCACCGGGCCGGTTCGCTGATCATCGCGGCCGATGCATGGGCCAATTCCCTCCTGGGTCAACTCGGGGTGCAGGTCAATCTCGAAGTTCGCCAGGAACAGGTGTGCTACTTCAAGACCTCGGTTCCCGTCACCTTCACGCCGGAACGTTTTCCGGTTTGGATCTGGAACGACGATCCCGGGTTTTACGGCTTGCCCGACTTCGGCGGCACCGGGCTCAAGATTGGCCAGGATGTTGGAGGCCACGTCGTGACTCCCGACACTCGCACGTTTGAGCCGGATCCGGCTTACACGGCCCGGGTCCAGACCTTCCTTCGGTCGTTGATTCCATCGGGATGGGGTGATCCGGTCGCAGTCAAGACGTGCCTATACACACTCACACCTGACCGCGAGTTCGTGGTTGACGTCGTTCCGGGGCACAAACGGGTTGCGATCGGATTGGGGGCTGCCCATGGTTTCAAGTTCGCACCGACAATCGGGCGCGCCCTGGTCGATCTGGCTACGGGAAATGAGCCGGCGATCGACCGTCAGTTGTTCGCCGCCACCCGGGAGATCCTGACAATGGACGACCCACCTCACCACTACATGGTGTGACCGAGTTTTAGGGGGGATGCCTATCTCGTATGATGCCTGGCTCCCATGTGGAGCGCGCCTCTTTACGACCCCAGATATGAGCACGACGCCTGCGGCGTCGGATTCGTGGCGTCGCGCGACCTTGCGGCCTCCCACAGACTGACAAGGCTCGCGGTCGACTGTCTCTCGAGGCTCGAGCACCGGGGAGCGCGGGCCGCAGACGGCACTGGTGACGGGGCAGGCGTCCTCACTCAGATCCCCTACGAACTGTTGGCCCGGGAGATGGAGATCCGCCGACTGGCAGCGCCACCAGAGGGCCAACTGGGTGTCATGTCCTGCTTCCTACGTCCGGCCGAGGCCGACCAAGCTCGGGCGGTAATTTCTGAAGCGTTGGCGGGCGAAGGACTGCGAGCTCTCATGTTCCGCAAAGTGCCGATTCACACGGCCGCACTCGGACGGCGGGCACTGGAATCATTGCCGCTGATCGAACAGGTGCTGATTGTTGCTCCTGACGAAGTTGGCGGGGCCGAGTTGGAGCGCCGCCTGTTTCTCGCCAGGAAACGCGTCGAGCGAGCGGCCGTCCCCGGTACCAACGTCACCTCCTCGTCAGCCCGGACAGTGGTCTACAAGGGACTGTTCCATGCGTCCCACGTCGCCGACTTCTACTGGGATTTGGCCGACTCCGATTTCAGGACGGCGTTCGCGGTCTTTCATCAGCGATACAGCACCAACACGCTTCCGTCCTGGGAGATCGCACAGCCGTTTCGCACCCTGGCCCACAACGGCGAGATAAACACGATCGCCTCCAACCGCTCGTGGACGTACGCGCGGGAGCGGGTGGCAACCTCCAGCGCCTGGGGCGCGCGGCTCGCCGACGTCGCTCCTTTCCTGCAGCCTGACCAGTCCGACTCGGGGACTCTGGACAACATGTTCGAGTTGCTGCTGCTCTCGGGGCGTTCGCTCGCCCATGTCAAGGAGCTACTGGTCCCTGCTGCCTGGGAGAACGTGGTCGACCTCTCTCCGGAGCGCCGGGCCTTTGCCGAGTACCACGCTTTCCTCACCGAACCCTGGGATGGACCGGCGGCCGTGGCTGCCACCGACGGCATCAACCTGGTGTCGTTTGTCGATCGCAACGGTCTCCGGCCCGCCCGATGGGCCATCACTCCCGACGTGGTGCTGGTGGCCTCGGAAGCCGGTGTCTGTCCCGAAGAGGAGTCACGGGCGGAGCTCACCGGACAACTCGGTCCTGGGGAGATCATTCTCTTCGACCGCGTCTCCGGCCAGATCCACATGTCCGAAGATGTCAAGGAGGGGCTAGCCCGGCAGGCGCCTTACGACCAATGGATCGGCACCGAAACCTTCTACGTCCAACAGCCTTTTGATGCGATGGCCGACGACCGGTTTGATCCTGCCCAGCTCTGCCGCGTGTTTGGCTACACACCTGAAGAACGGCGGGTGATCCTGGCCGAGATGGCCGAGGGTAAAACCCCGACCGGTTCGATGGGCAACGACACCGCTTTGGCCGCGCTCGCCGAGGAGCCGCGTCGCCTCACGCAATATCTCCATCAGTTGTTTGCCCAGGTCACCAACCCGCCCATGGACCCGATACGCGAACAACTCGTCATGTCGCTCCGCACTTACATGGGTCGCCGGGCGTCGCTGCTCGAAGAGTCCTGGCAGACCGCCCATCTGGTTGAGCTCTCATCCCCGGTTCTGTCCGATGCCGAATTGGAGAGGGTCGTGCGCTCCCATGACCCGACCTTCTTCTCGTACTGGATCGCGGCCACCTGGCCGGCCATCGAGGGGCCCGCGGGGATGGGGGCCAGGATCAGCCGGATTTGTGCCGAGGCCGTCGAGGCTGTCACCGGGGGGGCAGCGCTGATCGTCCTCTCGGATCGCGAAGTCAGTCGGGAGGATGCTCCGGTGCCCATGGTGCTGGCGGTCGGGGCAGTCCACCATGCGCTGATCGAGGCCGGTGTGAGGATCAGGGCCTCGATCATGGTGGTCTCGGGCGAACCGCGTGACTCCCATGACCTCGCCATGTTGATTGCCGCCGGGGCGTCGGCGGTCAACCCCTATCTGGCGATCGATCAGGTTCGGGCGCTGGCCGAACAGGGGGTTGTTCATGTTGATCCTGTGCTGGCGCAGGAGAACTTTCGCTCCGCGCTCCAGTCGGGTCTCCTCAAGATCATGTCCAAGATGGGCATTTGCACGGTGTCGGCGTATCGCGGGTCCGAGCTGTTCGAGGTGATGGGGTTGTCGGAGGAAGTCTGCCAACTGGCCTTCCGGAACGCTCCCCGCCGGTTCCGGGGTTTGGGCCTGGAGGACATTGCCGCTCGAGCCCTGGTATTGCACTCACGGTACGACCAGGGCGAGGAACACCCCGGCGGCTTCTACAAACACCGGGGGGGAGGCGCGGTCCACATAACGGGTCCGGGCGTCGTCCTGGCTTTGCAGCGCGCGGTTCGGAGTGGTGAGCTCGCCGACTGGGATGCCTATCTCACGGCTATCCAGAACCGTCCCCCGGCCACAGTCCGCGATCTGCTCGAATTTGCCGAGCGCCGCCCGATTCCCCTCAAGGAGGTCGAGCCTGCCGACCGGTTGATGAGAAGGTTCGTCGTCTCGGCTATGAGCCACGGGGCGCTCTCCCGGGAAGCCCACGAGGCCCTGGCCGAAGCCATGAACCAGATCGGTGCCTACTCCAATTCGGGTGAGGGCGGCGAGGGGCCCGAGCGATATCAAACTCCCCGCAACTCGGCGATCAAACAGGTCGCTTCCGGGCGCTTTGGAGTGACGCCGGCCTACCTCGCCTCGGCGGAGGAGTTGCAGATCAAGATGGCACAGGGCAGCAAGCCAGGTGAGGGTGGTCAGCTTCCCGGCCACAAGGTCACCCACGAGATCGCACGTCTTCGCCACACCGAGCCAGGGGTGACGCTCATCTCGCCACCCCCGCACCACGACATCTATTCGATCGAGGACCTGGCCCAGCTGATCTACGACCTAAAGGCGTTCAATGCCGGGGGCCGGGTATCGGTGAAGCTGGTGTCCGAACCGGGGGTGGGGACAGTGGCCGTTGGAGTCGCCAAGGCCCAGGCCGATGCGATCCTCATCTCGGGGACGGAAGGGGGGACCGGCGCCTCCCCCCTGGAGTCGGTGAAGCACGCCGGGGCCCCGTGGGAGTTGGGGCTGGCCGAGGCCCACCAGGTGTTGGTCGCCAACGGACTTCGTTCCCAGGTCACCCTGGAAACCGACGGAGGTCTTCGAACCGGGCGAGACGTTGTGATAGCCGCCATGTTGGGGGCAGAGAGATTCGGATTCGGGACCCTTCCTCTGCTGGCGCTCGGATGCAAAATGGTCCGCCAGTGCCACCTCAACACCTGTCCGGTTGGCATTGCCACCCAACGTGAGGACCTGCGAGCCAAATTCAACGGAGCGGCCGACCACGTGGTGCAGCTATTCCGATTGTTGGCCGAAGACGTTCGCCGTCATCTCGCCCAGCTAGGAGTCCACTCCCTGGCCGAGTTGATTGGTAGGGCCGACTGGCTCCAGCCTGGTATTCATCCTCTGGCAGCAGGCCTGACTCCGCTGTTGGTGCGGGCGGAGGGACGGCGGCGCCATCCCGGTTACAACAAACAGACCGCATCGCGTCTCAACGATCGCCTGGTCTCAGAGGCGGCGGGAGTCATGGATGGCCAGGGATCGCTCGAGGTCTCCTTCCCCATTACCAATATGGACCGGACTGTGGGGGCCAGATTGGCGGGGGAGATCGTGAAGAGGGGATTGGCCCCGTTGCCCGAGGGAACCATCAAGGTCCATCTGGCCGGGGTTGCCGGCCAGAGTTTCGGGGCCTTTCTGGTGGATGGAATCGAGTTGCGATTGCGGGGCACCGCCAACGACTACGTCGGCAAAGGTCTGGGAGGCGGATTGGTCACAGTCGTCCCCCGGCGCCCCAACAGCCAGGTCCCCCATGCCGCCGGAAACGCGGTTCTGTACGGAGCCACTGGGGGAACCGCCTTTCTGGCCGGGGTGGCCGGGCAAAGGTTCGCGGTCCGCAACTCGGGCGCCACGGCGGTAGTCGAAGGTTGCTCCGATCACGGGTGTGAGTACATGACCGGTGGCACGGTGGTGGTGCTTGGTCCGGTGGGTCGCAACTTTGCTGCGGGCATGACCGGGGGAGTCGCTTATGTTTGGGATCCCCGCGGAGTATTCAATCGATACGTCGCCGACACGTCTCCGGCGATGCGTCGGCCCCTGGAAACCGAAGGTATCGAGTTGGCCGACCTCCTGATCCGGTACCAGGCCGAGACCCACAGCCCGGTGGTGGATGCGGTATTGGAGGATTGGAACATCCAGGTGGGCCGATTCTGGGTCTTGAGGGCCAGTAAACCGGTCGGGGCAGCCGTTCCGGCTGCGGTTATGAGTGGTGGGTTATGAGTTGGAACTCGCGACCCACCACGCAGCACCCGGAACCAATTACACTATGGCGGTAGTGGAAAATAACCGCCGGAACGGCGAGGAGTAACCCAGATGGCAACCGTCGAGATTGATCTCGGTGCCTACAAACTCGGCTGGCACGACGAGATCGAGTACGAGTTCAAGCCCGAGAAGGGCCTGAATGAGAAGATCATCAGGCAAATGTCGGGGATGAAGGGCGAACCAGCCTGGATGCTCGACAAGCGGCTCAAGGCCTATCAGCGTTTCCTACGCAAGCCCATCCCGCAATGGGGAGGGGGAGGCGCGCTCAACGAGATCGACTTCGACGACATCTACTACTACGTGAAGCCCTCGGGCGGGCAGTCGAAGGACTGGGACATGGTTCCCGAGAACATCAAAGCCACGTACGAGAAACTCGGCATCCCCGAAGCCGAGCGGAAATACCTCGCCGGCGTGACCGCCCAGTACGAGTGTCTGCGGGGCGATGTCAAGGTCTACACCGCCGACCGGGGCATGGTCGCGATCAAAGAGATTCAGGCCGGTGACCGTGTGTACTCCTACAACGAGCGAACCGAGTTGCTCGAAGTTCACCAGGTCAAGGCCGCCCAGCAGACCGACATTCGCCAGACCTATCGAGTCGCGATTGACGGCGGACGGGTCCTGTACGCGACCGACAATCACCCGTTCCTCACCAGGGAGGGTTGGCGCAACGTCGACGAACTTCATGAGGGCAGCGAGGTAGCCGTTGCGCTAACGGTGCCCGATGCCGGCCGGTCCTATCAGCCTGAACGGCCCAAGGGCACACCGGACGAGTTTCCAACCGAGACCTCACCCAAGGTCGCCTGGTTGTTTGGATACGCTTTAGCCGGGGCCAATCTCGAATTGGATGGCTCCCAACTCGTGTTCACCGCCGACGGCGACACCGCCGCCTTGGTCCAGGGGACGATCGGCACCACCTTCAGCGTTCCCACCGAAGTTGGCGGCGGCCGGGTCTTGGTCGACTCCAAACCGATGATCCGCTGGTTCCAGCGCAACGGTCTCATTGGAGATGTCGCTGCCCGGCGTGTGCCTGCCTGGGTTTTCGGTCTTCCCACCACCGAGCGGGCGGCCTTCTTGCGGGGACTGTTGGACGGGTCCCGCCAGACCGGGCTGTCGGGGCCTCTGGCCGGCGACGTGGCCGAGTTGGCCGAGTTGACCGGCAACACGGGACCGGAAAGCCGGACCGGATTCGCTTCGGTCATTTCCATCGAACCGGCCGACGTATCGCCGGTGTTCGACATCGAGGTTTCGGGACCTCACAACTTCGTCGCCGAGGGAGTGATTGTTCACAACTCCGAAGTCGTCTACCACCGCAACCGGGATGATCTGGCGGCGATGGGAGTCCTGTTCTGCGACATGGACACGGCGCTGCGGGAGTATCCCGATCTGGTCGAGAGCTACTTCGGCACGATCATCCCCGCCAACGACAACAAGTTTGCCGCTCTCAACTCGGCAGTCTGGAGCGGCGGATCCTTCATCTACGTGCCGCCGGGCGTGCACGTCGACCAACCGCTCCAGGCCTACTTCCGGATCAACTCCGAGAACATGGGTCAGTTTGAGCGCACGCTGATCATTATCGACGAGGGTGCCTTCGCCCACTACGTAGAGGGTTGTTCAGCGCCGGTCTACACCACCGACTCCCTGCACTCGGCGGTCGTCGAGATCGTTGTCAAGAAGGGGGGGCGTTGTCGATACACGACCATCCAGAACTGGTCGAACAACGTCTACAACCTCGTCACCAAGCGGGCAGCCGCATACGAAGACGCCACCATGGAGTGGATCGACGGCAACATCGGCAGCCGCCTGACCATGAAGTACCCCGCCGTCTGGCTGATGGAGCCTGGTGCCCACGGCGAGGTTCTCTCCATTGCATATGCAGGCAAGGGTCAGCACCAAGACGCCGGCGCCAAGATGGTCCATGCGGCTCCCAATACCACATCGACCATCATCTCGAAGTCGATCGCCAAGGACGGCGGTCGGGCCGGCTACCGGGGTTTGGTTCGGGTGGAGCCGGGCGCCGAGAACGCCAAGAGCTTCGTCCGTTGCGATGCCCTCATTCTCGATGAGCGGTCGCGCTCAGACACGTATCCCTACATGGAGATTGAAGAGAACGATGCCCAGATCGGTCACGAAGCCACGGTGTCGAAGGTTGGCGAGGAACAACTCTTCTACCTGATGAGCCGGGGACTGACCGAAGAGCAGGCCACCTCGATGATCGTTGCCGGTTTTATCGAGCCGATCGTGCGCGAGCTACCGATGGAGTATGCCGTCGAGATGAACGCCTTGATCGAACTCAATATGGCCGAGGCGGGTGCCGTCGGCTAAGGCCTACCTGGTCGACCTTCCGACCACGTACCCAAGGAGCAGGCCGCCACCTCCACCCCACAGCAGGGAAAATCCGTCACCGACCGTGAGCGCACCCGGGAACCCGCCCATCCGGGCGATCGCCGACGCCGAGATCCCGCCGATAATCCCGAGCAGGATGCTGCCGATGAGCTTCTTGCCGCTGCCGAACCATCCCCCCAACAGGCCCCCGAGCCCGCCCACCAGGGCGACCGTGGCCAGGGCCCGGATGATGTCGTCGTCCACGAGGTTCAGACTAGATGGACACTCGGTGACTAGCCACCACCGTTGAGGAGTTCCTCCAGATCGCCGGAGCAGGAGGGGTGTCGCAGCTTGGCCAAGGCCCGACCCTCGAGCTGGCGCACTCTTTCCCGGGTCATGCGCAGCCTGCGTGAGACATCGGAGAGCGTCCAGGGCTCGGAGCCGTCCAAGCCAAAACGCAGCCACAGAACCCTTTGCTCGTCCGGTTCGAGGATCTCGATCGCAGAAAGCAGACGGCTACGGACGAAAACTGCCGAGGCCGCCCGAAATGGGTCGGGCGAATCGGCATCTTCCACCAGATCGACCAGGCGGGCATCGCCCTCCTCGCCCACCGGCCGGTCGAGGGATACCGTGTCTCCAGGCGCATTGATTGCGTCCGATACTCGCTCGGGGTCGAGTCCGCTCGCCTCGGCGATCTCGTCGATCGTGGGGGGCCGGTGAAACAGGTCGGTGAGGAGCTGCTGGGTCTCAAAGACCGTCCGCACCACATCGACCATGTGCACCGGCAGCCGGATCGTTCGGGCCTGGTTCCCCAAGCCCCTGGTGATGGCCTGACGTATCCACCAGGTGGCATAGGTTGAGAACTTGAATCCTTTGCGCCAGTCGAATTTCTCAACCGCCCTTATCAGTCCAAGGTTGCCCTCCTGGATGAGGTCGAGCAGATCGAGTCCCCGGCCGGTGTAGCGCTTGGCAATCGAGATCACCAGGCGGAGATTGGCCCTTATGAAGGTCATCTTGGCGGCCTCGCCGGCTTCGGCCAGGGCGCTGAGGCGTGCTCGCTCTTCCAGATTGCATGTGGAGGAGCTGAGACGGGCGGCGGCTTTGCGGCCCTGTTCCATCGATCGGGCCAGGGTCACCTCGTTTTCGGCAGTAAGAAGCACATGAGAGGAGACCTCTTCCAGGTACATCCCCATCGTGTCGGACCCAGAGGCCCCGGAATTATTCGGCCTCGTCAACAGGACTTCCCTAAGGCGGGAACGTAACAAGGGCGCCACCCGGTCGCAATACCATTTTTTGCCTGGTTGCTAGAAACAGGAACCCGGGCTGGTACACTATTTCACAAGTAGGTTCGTCCTACGGGCCGCACCGGCTCGAGGAAGGCGTCTCAAGACCTCGTGTAGAGGAAGGCGCACCGTCCGGTGGTTAGTGGCTCAGACCCGCGCTGTTACCAAGCAGGGCAAGGTCAGATCGACAATGAACTAGCGCAAGTCGGCCTCGGGCAGGCGCGTTCCGATCCCTTGGGTATATGTGTACGAATCCCGAGTATCGAACCACATCCCGTACGCCGCCGCCCGTGTTTCGGGCAACGAGGAGCTAGTAAACAATGTCAACCTTCGCCGATCTCGGGGTGCCTGCGCGCCTGATCGCGGTCCTCAACAAACATTCGATCACCGAACCTTTCCCAATCCAGGAGGCGACCATCCCCGACCTTCTTTCAGGTCGCGACGTGCTTGGACGCGCCCCCACGGGCTCTGGCAAGACGCTTGCCTTCGGCCTGCCTCTGATCACCAGGGTCGGCAAGGCGACCTCGCGTCGGCCCCGGGCCCTGATCCTGGCGCCGACCCGTGAGCTGGCAGAGCAGATAGCCCGCGAACTCGCTCCGTACGCCAAGGTATCGGGAAGAGCGGTGACTGCTGTCTACGGCGGGGTCGGATACGACCCCCAACGCAACGCGCTCCGCAAAGGCGCCGACGTCCTGGTGGCAACACCTGGCCGCCTCGCCGATCTGATCGACGAGCGGACAGTGTCATTGGCCGAGGTGGACATTGTCGTCATAGACGAGGCTGACCGGATGGCCGACATGGGCTTCATGCCGCAGGTGCGGCGGTTGCTGGACCAGACCACTACCCCCCGCCAGACGATGCTGTTCTCGGCGACGCTCGACAGTGATGTCGCCAGCCTCACCCAGCGTTATCAAACGGACCCTGCCCGCCACGAAGTTGGCGACAACGAAGACCACCTGGAGGCGGCCCACTACTTTTGGCGAGTAGATGCGTCCGAGCGGATAGGCATCACTGCTGAGATCATCGAGTCAGCCACACCCACACTGGTCTTCACCCGCACCCGTCACGGGGCCGACAAGGTTGCCTCGCAGTTGGATCGCCTCGGCGTGCGGGCGGCGGCCATCCACGGAGGACGCAGCCAGAGCCAACGCACGCGGGCCCTGAAGGCCTTTGGCGACGGCAAGGTCGATGCCTTGATAGCCACCGATGTTGCCGCTCGGGGCATCCATGTGGATGGGATAGCCAGCGTTGTCCACTTCGACCTGCCGGATGACCACAAGGACTACCTCCATCGCTCCGGTCGGACTGCAAGGGCGGGCGCCGCAGGGGTTGTGGTGTCGCTGGTCCTGGCCGACCAGATGAACGATCTCCGGTCCCTGCAACGACAGGTTGGGGTCCACGACGCTCTGCACGATCCCGACAACGGCTGGCTCTCCGCCAAAGGTGGGAGTCGGGTCGGTGAACGGCCTTTGGGAGAACCTCCCGTGCGCAAAGCCGTGTACCAATCCCGGGGGCGGAGGCGGGGGCGCCGTTAGGTCCTCGCTGATTGGTGGCCGCTTCTGCTTGGGCGCCAGGCCCGAAGCCGACGGGCTTCTGTAACCTGACGGCTTGTCCAAGAAGCTTCTCTTCCGGGTTCTCGTCAGCGTGACATTCACCTGGGCCGCCTGGGCGACCTGGTCTGTCCTCGGAGCCGGCGCCGACGTGGGGGTCAGCGTCATCGACGATGTCGGACTTCCAGTCGCTGGCGCCGAAATCCGCGCCGGCGACCGTTTGCTCGGTGTCACCGGGGACGATGGGCGCACGACTGTTGCCTGGTCGCCGGGCCAAACCGTCTTCGAAGTATCTGCGACGGGTTACCCGCAGTTACAGCTTGCTGTGCTCGAGGAGCCCAAAGCACCGATCGAGGCAGTGCTGCGGGCACACCTGCTCCGGGGCCGGGTTCTGGACGGTGACGGACTACCGGTCGAAGGAGCATATGTCACTGCCGGGGCCGGCACGGCCGTCTCTGACGTCGAGGGGCGATTCACCGTTCGCCAGGCTGCTCCGGGACCGGTGAACGTCTGGCGTCCTGCCTGGGATGGCAACTCCGTCGATTGGGGGGGTGGCTTGGGCGAGGAGATGATCACCATCGCTCCTCAGGTTATGAGGGCGGTGCACGTGGGAGGGGAAGCCGCCCGGGACAACTGGCAGTTTTTCGTCGACATGGCCAACGACACTGAGATCAATGCTCTGATGCTCGACCTCAAAGACGAGTCGGGCATAGTTTTCTACCTCTCCGACGTGGCGATGGCCCAGGAGGTGGGGGCGACCTATGACTTTTACGACCTTGAAGCCCTTGTCGCCGATGCCCACCAGGAGAACATCTATCTCATTGGCCGGATCGTTGCCTTTCAGGATCCAATAGCCTCGATCCGCGCTCCGGAAATCGCCGTTTGGGACACCGAGATCAACGGTCCTTATGCCGCCGGCGAACAGTATTTCCTCGATCCGACCGATCCGGCCGCCCAGGCCTATGCCCTTGAGCTGGCGGTCGAAGCTTGCAAGGCTGGGGTGGACGAGATCCAGTTCGACTATGTCCGATTTCCTGATAGCCGGCGCGAGTCGGCCAGATTTGACGGCGGAGTCACTCCCGAGGTTCGCACGGCCACGACCCGTGACTTCCTCGCCACCGCGGTGGCGGAGCTGCACCCTCTCGGATGTGCCGTGGCGGCGGACATTTTCGGCTTTCTGACCAGGGCCGTCGACGACGGAGGGATTGGCCAGAAGTGGGAGACGATGACGTCGGTCCTGGACGTGGCTTCACCGATGTTGTACCCGAGTCACTACGACTCTGGTTGGTATGGGTTCGATAATCCCAACGATCATCCGGCCGAACTCATCGCCAACGCCCTTGACGACGGCCTCGGGCGTTTGTCCCGTCAGACGGTGGTCCGGCCCTGGCTCCAGGACTTCGGCTATACCCCGGCCCAGGTCCGAGCCCAGATCGATGAGGCGGAGAAGCGGGGCCTCGGCTGGATGTTGTGGAACGCGCGGAGTGAGGTTTCGGTGGAGGCGCTTCTCTCGGACTGAAGTTTCTTGAGCCTCCTATGGCATTCGGGCGGAGTTGTAAGTCCTGTCTGAGGGCCAATACCATCGGGTGTTCGTGGCCCCCCTTACCCGACCAACCTTTGATCGACTGGCCGCGCCCCTAGCCCCCGACGGCCGGGAATCGGCCTTTGCGGAGTTCGAGCGGCTGCCGCTCCCCACTCCGGCGGATGAAGCCTGGCGATACGTGGAGATCGTGAGCGATTTCACCCAGCTGGATCTACCTGTCGGGCCCGGTTCCGAGCTCCCCCCGGACCCGTTCACATCGTCCCTCACCTCCTCGGCTCGGGCTGTGCTCATTGACGGCCATGCCGTCCGGGCCGAAGGCGAGTTCGTTTCACCGACCCTGGTCATATTGGGGATGGTTCCCGCATCCACAGACAAGTTCGCCGCCGCCCACCTGGCATTCGCAACCGGCGGTGCGGCCGTCAAAGTGCCATCCGGAAAAATCACCGACACCCCCATCGTGATCGAGGTGCAGGCGACCTCTGATGGAACGGTGTCGTTTCCCCATCTCAGCCTTGAAGTCGGCCCCAACGCCGAGGCGGAGGCGGTCATCGTCTACCGAAGCGCAGACGACGTCCATGCCACCGTCAACCCCCAACTGGAAGTCGTGGTCGGCGACGGCGCCCGACTGCGCCTACTGGCTGTGCAGGAGTTCGGAGTCTCGACCACCGCCGTGATTCATCAACGTGCCCGGCTGGGACGAGATGCCGAGTTCCGCCTGGGAGAAGTTGGTTTGGGTGGCGATATCGCCCGTCTCGACCTTGGCATCGACCTGGAGGGGCAGGGCAGCAGCTCTGACGTTGCTGGCCTCTTTTTTGGCCACCGCAGTCAGGTGTTCGACTACCGGATGACGATCACTCACCGGGGTCGCAACACGACGTCCAAGGTGCTTCTCAAGGGGGCCGTCGAGGACCAGGCCCAGTCGATCTTCTCCGGACTGCTGCGCATCGAAAAGGACGCCGTTCGATCGTCCGCGTTTGAGACCAACCGCAATCTGGTTCTCTCCGCCGACGCCAAGGCACACTCCGTTCCCAACCTCGAGATCCTCTGTGACGACGTCATGTGCGGACACGGCTCGTCCGTGGGGCCGCTGGAGGAGGAGCACATGTACTACCTCCAGAGCCGGGGTCTGACCCCAGTGCGGGCCGAGCGCCTGTTGGTTAAGGGATTCTTCCGTGAGGTGATCGACCGGTTGCCGGTGCGCGGCCTCGATGACGAGTTGACGACCGTGCTCGACCGGAGATTCGTGGGATCCCATGGGGAGCCGGCATGAGCCGTCATCCAGTGGCCTCGTTCTCTGAACTCAGAGACGGGATTGGTATCAGAGTGGACCTTGGAGATCATCGGGTGGCGGTCTTTCTCGTGGACGGCGAGGTATTCGCCATCGGCGACCGCTGCAGTCATGCTGAAGCCTCGCTGTCGGAAGGGGAGGTCTTCGACCACGAGGTGGAGTGCCCCCGGCACGGATCGGCCTTCGATATCCGCTCCGGAGAGCCACGTTCGCTTCCTGCTACGAAGCCGGTTCAGTCCTATCGAGCCACAATCGAAGAGGGGATCGTGTTTGTTGAGGTGCCTGAGTGAACGCCGCCCTGTCGATTCGTGGCCTCAATGCCGCGGCTGGCGACAAGATGATTGTCGAGGGTTTTACTCTTGAACTCCCGTTTGGCGAGGTTCATGCGCTGATGGGCCCCAACGGGTCGGGGAAGTCGACTCTCTGCCATGTCCTCTCCGGGAAGGCGGGGTATCGAGTAAGCGGAGAGGCGGTTCTGGACGGCACCGATCTCCTCGCATTGTCGATCGACGACCGCGCCAGGGCTGGGCTTTTGCAGGGTTTCCAATATCCGGTCGAGGTTCCGGGGGTTCACTTGCGTGAGTTCGTCGAGGAAGCAGCGGTTAGCCATGGCCAGAACGCCGAGGCCACATCACAACGGATCGAGGAGGCGGCCGCAACGTTTGACATGACTCGCTTCCTTGACCGAGCCCTCAACGACGATCTCTCTGGAGGCGAGAAGAAGCGTTCCGAGATATTCCAGATGGCTGTGCTTCAACCCAAGGTGGCCTTGCTCGACGAGATCGACTCCGGCCTCGACATCGATGCGGTCCGCCAGGTGGCGGCGGCCGTCGAGGCCATGCGTTCACCCGGGGTCGGGGTGCTGATGATCACCCACTATTCACGGATTCTCCGCTTTGTCATCCCGGACCGGGTTCATGTGATGATCGATGGCCGGGTGGTTGATAGTGGCGGCCCGGAATTGGCAGACGAACTGGAGGTCGCCGGTTACGACGGGATCAGGGCGCGGTTGGGGATGGCCGCCGCCTCCATCGAACCCCGTACCCGGAAGGCCTCAGACTTCTTCACGGATCTCCCTTTCGAACGGTGAGCGGCGTCAGCAAACAAACCCGGGTCAAGTGGCTGACGGAGCTGACGTCCCTGCCGACGGCCTCCGGCCGCGAACACCATGTGATCGCCTGGGTGAAGCGCTGGGCTGCCACCCGCAACCTCCGGGTGCGACCGGACGATGCCGGGAACCTCCGCGTCTCGGTTCGCTCCCGTAGCAGGCAACGCCCGGTGGTGGCGGTGGCGCACATGGATCACCCTGCCCTCGTGGTAGCCGAAAGCAGTAGACGTACTGCCACCACCGAGTTGAGAGGCGGGGTGCACTTGCCGTATCTGTTGGGAGCAGCGGTGGAGCACGGCGAGGATCCGGGAACCAGAGGTCGAATTGTCGCGATCGAACAATCGGTGGCGACGGTCTCATGGCGCGGCCCGGGGCCTGTGAAACCTGGCGACATCCTGCGCTGGAAGTTCTCCCCGACTTCCCTGGGGGTGAGGAATGGCAGGCTGAGAGCCCACGCCTGTGACGACCTGGCCGGGACGGCGGCTGCTTTGACCGCCCTGGTCAAAGCGCAGGAGACCGGACAGGCTCACTTCTCGGTGCTCCTGACCCGGGCAGAGGAGGTCGGTTTTGTCGGGGCACTGGCAGCCTGCGAGCTCGGCACCCTTCCCCTCGACAGCCAGATTCTCTCCATCGAGTGCTCCCGGTCGTCCTCGCAGGTGACCCTGGGAGCGGGGCCGATCGTCCGTGTAGGTGACGCTTCCAGTGTGTTCACCGCCGATCTCACCAACCGTGTGGCCGGGATCGCCAAGCGTCGTCGGATCCGCCACGAGCGGCGTCTGATGGCCGGGGGAAGTTGCGAGGCCACCGCCTTTGTCGCCCTCGGCTGGGAGGCCACCGGTCTATGTCTGGCGCTTGACAACTATCACAACATGGTCGACATCGACGGCGTGCTCGCCGGACGGAGCCGGGCCCGGCTCGCTCCCGAGGAGATCGACCTGGCTGACTACGAAGGGCTCGTGAAACTGCTGGTAGCGGTAGCCACCGATCTCAACTCGACCGAGTCGGACCTTGCGGGTCGGATGAGATACCTCTATTCGCAGGAACGTCACGTGCTTGACTCCTGACATGGACTATCGAATCGAGAAGGACTCGATGGGAGAGGTGAAGGTACCGGCCGAGGCGTTGTACGGCGCCTCCACCCAGAGGGCGAGGGACAATTTCCCGATATCCGGCATGAGGTTTGGGAGGAGATTCATCTGGGCGCTGGGTCTTATCAAGGGATCGGCCGCCACGGTGGCGGGCCGACGGGGATCGATCGCTCCCGAGATAGCCGACGCGATTGCCGCTGCCGCCGAAGAGGTGATGTCGGGGTCGCTGGACGATCACTTCGTCCTCGACATCTTTCAGACCGGCTCCGGCACCTCCACCAACACCAACGCCAACGAAGTCATCGCCCGCCGTGCCTCCCAATCGCTGGGGGCAGGCTCGAAAGTCCACCCCAACGATCACGTCAATTACGGACAGTCGTCCAACGACGTCATTCCTTCGGCGATTCACCTCGCAGCAGCCGCGGCCATCAAGGAAGACCTGATCCCGGCCCTGTTGAAGTTGGCGAGCACGCTCGAGGCGAAGGCGAAGGATTTCGCCGGCATCGTCAAGTCTGGTCGCACCCACCTGATGGATGCCACGCCAGTGACCCTCGGCCAGGAGTTCGGTGGGTATGCGGCGCAGATCCGCAACGGAGCTGCCCGTTTGGAGAAAGTGTCGCCGGAACTTTTCGAGCTAGCCCTCGGTGGGACTGCGGTTGGCACCGGAATCAACGCCCCCACGGGTTTTGCCTCCGAGGTGATCGCGCTCATCGCTGAACGCACCCATCTCCCGTTGATCGAGGCCGCCGACCACTTCGAGGCGCAGGGCGCCAAGGACGCTGTCGTGATGGCAAGTGGGGCGCTCAAAACGGTGGCCACTTCGATGTTCAAGATTGCCAACGACATCCGTTGGTTGGGATCCGGCCCGACCGCGGGTTTGGCGGAGATCCACCTCCCCGACCTCCAACCTGGCTCTTCGATCATGCCTGGCAAGGTCAACCCGGTTATGCCAGAGATGATGATGCAGGTGGCGGCGCAGGTATTTGGCAACGACGCGGCCATCACCTGGGGAGCGGCCAACGGCAACTTCGAGTTGAACGTGATGATGCCCGTGATCGCGCACAACCTCTTGGAGTCGATCGGCTTCTTGTCGTCAGCAGCATCGGTATTCACTGAGCGCTGTGTCGTTGGGATTACGCCCAATGAACTTCGGATCCGCCAGTTGGTCGAGCGCAATGTGGTCATCGTCACCGCCCTCAACCCCCACATCGGCTACGACAACGGAGCGAAGGTCGCCAAGGAAGCGCTGGCCACCGGCAAGAGTGTTCGTCAGGTGGTGCTCGAACTCGGGCTGATGTCAGAGGAGGAACTCGATCAGGCGCTGGACCTCAAGAGGATGACCGAAGGCGGAATCCTCTAAACCGGACGCGAACCCCGGGTTCACGGACCCATTAATGGGCTCTACAACCCCGGGTTCGTGGATCCGAATCCGGTGGTGTCAGTTGCTCTCGTCGATCTCGGTGACCAGTTGACCATCGCGCCACCGCACCCGGACCTCCACCCGGAGCGGTCCGTCGAATTCGACCCGCACCTCCGGAGGTCCGGCTTCTTCGATGTCGTAGCTGTAGCCGGCCAAAGGCGCCACCGACTCCAACCTCACTTCACCGGGACGATAAGAGATGATCACCTTGCCGGCCGCCGAGTTGATGGTCTGCTGCTCCCAACCTGACGTTGTGGACGTGGAGCCGGTGGTCGCGGCGGTGGTGGTCGACGTAGACGTTGTGGGGTTGGGGGAGGTGGTGGTGACTGCCGTGGAGCCAGTGGATGTCGTTGAGGTGGTAGAGGTGGGATCGACCGCGGCGGTCGTCAGGCCGCTGTCGGGCGCAACGATGGTTGCCAGCGGGCTGTCGCCCACCCGGGATCCGGCCGCGTCGACCGCAAGGTAAGCCACCAACGTGGTGGCAGCGGTGGCCGCCAGCCACCCAATAGTCATCAGCGTCTTCCGCACCCCCACATCATGGTGCAAACGGCAACCGTTAAACCTCAGGACAACCTCAAGGTTCTCTCAAGCCACCGATAGCCTGCCTGTAATGGCTGCGATCGTGATCATCGAAGACGACCCCCATATCCGCCAGTTGGCTGCCGAAGCGCTCGCCGCCAATGGGCACCATGTTGAATCGGCGGCCTCAGCGCTGGAAGGTCTAAAGCTTGTCGTGGCGACCAAACCCGAACTGGTCATTCTCGACCTCGGACTTCCCGACCTTGACGGAACCGAACTCCTGCGGATGTTGCGGGCCGTGACTCAGGTGCCAGTGATTGTGACCACAGCTCGCGAAGGGGATCAGCATGTGGTGGGCACTCTTGATGCCGGTGCCGATGACTACCTCACCAAGCCCTATTCGGTGGCGCAACTTGAGGCGAGAGTCCGGGCGGTCATGCGCCGAAGCGAGCTCCCGGGAACCTCGGTGACTTTTGCGGTGGGCGAGCTGGTGATAGATCGCGCAGCCCGCGAGGTGACCCTGGCGGGCAAGGCTCTCGAGCTAAGTCCTAAGGAGTTCGACCTGTTGCTGCTCCTGGCGGATCGGGCGGGCGAGGTAGTGAGCAAGCGCGAGATGCTGGCTGAGGTGTGGCGTCAGCCATATGGCGGTGGCGACCGGACCGTTGACGTTCATCTTTCCTCCCTCAGAGCCAAACTGGGTGAGTCCGCTAGGAGACCTCGATACATGCACACCGTGCACGGAGTGGGCGTGAAGTTGTCAGCTCCCGAAGGTGACCGGCGCCGGTGAGACGGCGACTGGCGGTGCTGGCTCTGGCGATCACCTCACTGGTGGTCATCGCGTTCACGGTGCCCTTGATACTCGTCGTGCGCCGTGAAGCCCGGGAGAGAGCACAAATCGGCGCCGAGACTCAAGCGCAGACATTCGCGGCGTTGCTTGCGGTGACACTGGCGGGAGCCGAGACCCTGTCCCGTGCCTCAATCGTGGACAGTCTCGGGGACTTGCCGGCGGGAGTGGGAGTGGTCCTCCCGGACGGAGAGACGATTGGTGACATTGCCTTGGCTTCGGACGCGGCGGCCGCCGTGCGGCTGGGGGTTCCTTCCGCTGGATTCACCACCGACGGATGGGAGGTTGGAATCCCGGTCCAATCGCGGGTCGGGGTGGTGGGAGTTGTCGCAGTCGCGTCCAACCAGGAACTGACCCGAGGGGTGGGAACCGCCACTCTTATTCTCGGGTTGGTGGGGATAGTTGTGATCGGGGCGGCAGTGGCCGTTGCCGATCGCCTTGGCCGAAGCCTGGTGCGGCCTGTCGACGAACTTGCCGGCGTGGCCCGACGGCTGGGCGAGGGTGACCTCGAGGCCCGGGCGGCCGTGATGGAGCCACCGGAGGTGGCGGCTGTCGGTGCTGCCCTCAACCTCCTGGCAGAGAGGCTTAGTTCGATGATCACAGCCGAACGGGAATCTTTGGCAGATCTTTCTCACCGATTGCGAACGCCTCTCACCGGGCTGCGCCTTCAGGCGGAGAGGCTGCCGGAGACAGAAGATCGACGGGCCCTTATGGACGGAGTCGACCGGATGCAGACTGCGGTGGACGGGCTCATCGTGGCGGTCAGAAGTGGCCGGGCATCGTCCGACCAATCGGACATGGCCGAGGTAGTCCGTGGTCACCTTGAGTTCTGGGCGGTGCTGGCCATCGAACAGGACCGCAGCGTCACCGCCATTATCGATCCGGGCCCTCTGCCGGTACCTGTGGGTGCCGATGAACTGGGCTCCATGGTCGATGGCCTAATCGGCAATGTCTTCAGCCACACCAAGCCGGGGACTGCCTTCGAGGTGAGGCTGTGGCGGGATCAAACCTCGGGGGTGGTTCTAGTCGTAGGCGACGCCGGTCCAGGGTTCCCGCCAGGAGTCGACTCCCTGCGGCGGGGCGTCTCGGGCGCCGGATCGACCGGTCTTGGTCTCGACATCGCCCTTCGGGTCGCCGAACGCTGCGGGGGAGCGGTCCGACTTGGCCGGGCCCGGCTGGGAGGAGCCGAGATCGAGGTGAGGTTGCAGCAAACGAACCCGGGGTTCACGGCGCCATATGTGGGCTCGTGAACCCCGGGTTCGGGGTTGGGGGCGATTCAGTCCTTGTTCTCGATCTCGACTCGGACCTGGCCGTTCTCGATTCGGACCTTGAGACGGGCTTCGTTGTCGCCGTCGCTGAAACGGACCTCGACCTCGTCGCTCCGCTGGCGGGTCTCCTCGATCGACCAACCGGCGGCTGGGCTCACCAGCCCGAGCTGGGCCTGGCCGTCTAGGAAGATGACGGTGACCGAGCCGGCGCCACCGACGTTGTAGGTGACCGGACCGTTGGGCACGTTGCCGCGGTTGTCGTCGCCACCATTGTCATCAATCGTGGTCGAAGTGCCATTGGTCGTGCCATTAGTGGTGCTCGTGGTTGAGGTCGACCCGGTGTTGGCGTTCGCCTCGCTACGGATTCGCACCCGTATCGTTCCATCCTCGAGTTCGGCGTTGAACTGGAGACGTCGTCCATTGCCGCGGAAGTCGGCTTCGACCTCACGACCCTCGGGTACCTCGATTTCGACAACGAATCCGGCCGCCGGTTGGGCGGAGAGAATCGTGAGGGTGGTGCCGGAGTTGGCCAAGCGAATGGTCCCGGCGTCCTCGACCAGGATCTCCGTTTCCGTACCCGCCGCCAGATTCAGGTTGACGGTCGACTCACCGTTGGAGGCCGTTCCCGCAGCGGTTGTGAGGGTGGATTCGGTTGACGCCACCGCAGCCACCTCAGCCGCTGCTTGGACGCTGGCGTCTCCTGCCGAGACCTCGGTCTCCTGGCTGGCGGTAACACCGACATTGGCGGGTGACCCGGAATCCATGGCTGCCCATGCAATCCCTGCGATCAGCAGTCCTGCCGTGACCAGGCCAGCGATTAGTCCTAGACGATTCTTCATGACGACCTCCTTGTGGTTGGGAGGTCAAGCATCTCCTAAAACCGCTCAGGGCCGCCTCACCGGATCGTCAAGGATTCCTCAAGAGACCTGGTTCGGCAACCGGACGCGAACCCCGGGTTCACGGACCCATTAATGGGCTCTACAACCCGGGGTTCGTGGATCCGTCCGCCAGAGCCTGTTCGAGGGTGGTCCAGGGGAGAGCCGCGCATTTGATACGGACCGGGTATCGACGGACCCCCTGCAGGGCTTCTAGATCACCCATGTAAGACCCGGGGCGTTCCTCGTCTATCTGGCTGTCGCCGTTCTCGGCAGTGAGCATCTGGTGAAATCTTTGAGTCAGCTGGCGGACTGCTTCCCGGTCGAGGCCCTTTATGGCCTCACTCATCATTGAACCCGAAGACTGGCTGATTGAGCAGCCGTGGCCACGAACCGATACGGCGCTGACACGGTCTTCGAGAAACGCCAGCTGAACTGTGACCTCGTCGCCGCACAACGGATTGACTCCCTCGGCGACGGCATCTGCGGTCTCCAATGGTTGACGATTACGGGGGTTGCGGTAGTGATCGAGGATGACCTCGCGGTAGAGCTCTTCGAGGGCCATGTCAGAGCTTGAACAATTCTGCTGCTCGATGTAGTCCCGCAATCAAGGCGTCGACGTCCTCGGTCGTGGAGTACACGGAGAACGAGGCCCGGGCGGTGGCCGTTACCCCGAGTTGACGCATCAG
>CAYYRT010000112.1:0-2730 GCA_964474055.1 uncultured Acidimicrobiaceae bacterium
CGAGGAGAACCTCAGGACGGCCCTGATCGATAAGCAGTCTTTTGCCACCTATATCGCTACCCAAATGTGTTTCCGGGCGCGATCCATCACCGATTGGGTGCGGTCGATCCGGGCGGATGGGGTGGAACTCCCGGTCAGGGTTGGAATCCCCGGAGTGACTGATCCCACCAAGCTCCTGTCAATCGCCGCCCGGATCGGAGTCGGCGGTTCGATCAAGTTCATAGCGAAGAATCGCCGGGCAGTCCTCCGGCTTCTGCGCCCCGGCGTCTACCAACCGGGCAAGCTCGTCAAGTCTCTGTCACAGCAAGGCGCAGGTCTCGGTCTGAGTGGCCTGCACGTCTTCACCTTCAACCAGATCGCTCCCACCGTCGATTGGTATCAACGGTCGCTGCGGGCGGTGCGCTGATGTCGGGCGTGCAGTCCGTGGCCAGAGCCTTCGAGTTGTTGCGAGCGGTGGCGGTCGAACCAGCCGGCATCACTGAGCTCGCTGCTCGCGCAGGCCTGCCCAAGTCAACGGTCGCCAGACTTCTGGGTGCCCTCGAGGCGGAGGGAGCAGTGCAGCGCGACGAAGACGGACGGCTCTACACCATTGGCTCCGGGCTGGCTGAACTGGCGGGGGCGATCGATGCTTCTGCTGCCCTGGCCACGGCGGTGATGCCACATCTGCAATGGCTGGCCAGCGAATTGGGCGAGGCTTGCGGTTTCAGCGTTCCGACCGGGTACACGATGCAGTACGTGGTGCAAGTGGAAAGCCCCAACCCGGTTCAGGTGCGGGACTACACCGGGTTGACGGTGCCCATGCACGTCGGGCCCTCCGGTTTGTGCATGATGGCTCAATGGCCGCCAGAGGATCTCGAGCGCTACCTCAGACGCACGCTGGAGGTTTTCACCTCGCATACGATCAGCGATCCTGCCCTAATCCGAAAGCGGCTTGAGGAGATCCGTGAGTCCGGTCACTGCTGGATCTACGAGGAGTTTGCCGAAGGCATCAATTCGGTGGCGGCACCGGTGTTTGCCTCCGGCCGTCGCTCCCTTGGCTCAATCCATGTCCATGGCCCCGCCTACCGTTTCCCGCCTACCGGTCAAGCCGACAGAATCGCCGCGACGGTGATGGAGGCAGCCGAACGGTTTTCAACCCGAGCCGAGAGTCAATAAGGAGAGTCCGTGGCAGTTCCCAGCGATATCGACATCGCCCGCGCAGCCAAGCTGATGTCTATCACCGATCTAGCCGTGAAGGTCGGTCTCGAAGTGGATGAGTTGATTCCGTATGGAAAGACCAAAGCCAAGGTTCATCTCGACACGCTGCGCCGTATCTCTCCTCGACCTCGGGGCAAATACGTTGATGTCACTGCCATCACCCCGACACCGCTAGGAGAGGGGAAAACAACCACGACGGTCGGTCTCGTGCAAGGCCTCGGGCTGCTCGGCCACAATGCGATCGCCTGTATTCGCCAGCCATCGATGGGACCCACATTTGGGATCAAGGGTGGCGCCGCCGGCGGCGGTTACAGCCAGGTGGTTCCCATGGACGAGTTCAACCTGCATCTCACCGGTGACATTCATGCCATCTCGGTTGCTCACAATCTCGTGGCGGCAGCCATCGATGCCCGCTGGTTTCACGAGACTCGCTTGACCGACGAGACCCTCCAAAAGCTTGGTCTGCAACGACTCGGAATCGATGTATTCAACCTCCAGTGGAACCGGGTTCTCGATATCAACGATCGAGCCCTGCGTCACGTAATCGTCGGCCTCGGGGGTCGCGAGGACGGGCGGCCTCGTGAAACCGGCTTCGACATAGCCGTGGCCTCTGAGTTGATGGCAATCCTCGCACTCGTTGACGGAGCCGACTACTCGAGCGCTCTGCGCAATCTGCGGGAGCGGGTCGCCCGGGTCGTCTTCGGGACCTCCAAAGACGGCAAGCCCTTGACCCTGGAGGATCTGGGCGTGGCCGGAGCCGTGACCGTTTTGATGAAGGACACCCTTCACCCCAACCTGATGCAGACCCTCGAGGGTCAGGCTGCCTTTGTCCATGCCGGACCGTTCGCCAACATTGCTCACGGCAATTCCTCGATTCTGGCTGATCGGATGGCCCTGCACCTGGGCGATTACGTGGTGACGGAGTCCGGTTTCGGGGCGGATATGGGGATGGAAAAGTTCATGGATATCAAATGCCGCACCTCCGGCCTCAAGCCGGACTGTGTGGTGCTGGTGGCCACGGTACGCGCACTGAAGACTCACGGCGGGGGACCCAAAGTCGTCCTGGGCCGGCCCCTCGACAAGGCGTACATGGAAGAGAACCTGTCGCTTTTGCAGGCGGGGATCCCCAACCTCACTGCCCACATAAATACGGTGAAGCGGTTCGGTCTGCCCGTCGTGGTCGCCATCAACTATTTCCCCACCGACACCTGGGCAGAGATGAATGCAATCAAAGAGGCCGCGATGGAGGCGGGAGCAGTAGCGGCAGTCGAAGCCCATCACTGGGAGAAGGGTGGCGAGGGGGCGCGGGAACTAGCCGAGGCAGTGGTAACAGCGTGCGAGCAGCCGAGTGAATTCGCCTACCTATATCCGCTCAACATGGGCATACGCCAAAAGATCGAGATCATCGCTCGTGACGTCTACAACGCCGACGGGGTCGAGTATTCGCCTCTGGCGCAAAAACAGATCGACGGATACGAAGCCGCAGGCTACGGCTATCTCCCGATCTGCATGGCCAAGACCCATTTGTCGATA
>CAYYRT010000113.1:0-2914 GCA_964474055.1 uncultured Acidimicrobiaceae bacterium
GGGCGGCGGCGGCAAAGTTCAGGGTCGCCCGACGAGTCTGGAATCCCAGGTAATCCGCACCGAGCAGACCGTCGAGCACTTGAGCCCGCCAGGGAAGCCGCTCGAAGATGTCGAGCGGAGGGAACGGGATATGGAGAAAGAAGCCGATTCTCGCCTCAGGGACGCGTCGGCGCACCATCTCGGGTACCAGTTGCAGCTGGTAGTCGTGGATCCAGATTTTGCCGCGAGGACCCGAAGCGCGTGCCACGGCCTGGGCGAATCGGTCATTCACCTCGACATGGGGCCGCCACCAGTGGCGGTGGAACTCGAGTGGGCGGATAGCGTCGTGATACAGCGGCCAGATGGTGCCGTTACAGAACCCGTCGTAGTGATCCTCGATCTCGGCCTCGCTGAGGACCACGGGCTTGTTCCGAATCCCTGCGGCTCGAAAGGTGCGGGATTCGCCGCCAGGCCCACCGTTCCACCCCACCCAAACCCCACCGCGCTCGCGCAGGACGGGCGCCAATGCGGAGACAAGACCGCCAGGGCTGGCACGCCACTCGTTGGACTTCTCATCCCAGGCGACCGGGAGACGATGGGCGGCGACCACGAGATTCGCACCGACCCGGTTGCCTTCCATCGATATTGACCATACCCGGGTCCCACACACGTAAAACGACTCCGGCAGGTGCCACAATGAGGTGATGTCGGTCCCGGCTCGGATCAGCTTCGTGACGCTCGGCGTGGAGGACCTCGAGACATCTGCTGGTTTCTACGAGGCCCTGGGTTGGCAGCGATCCAGTACCTCAACCGACGAGGTTGCCTTCTTTCAGACCCCGCAGGCGGTTCTCAGCCTGTACCCGGTGCCGCTCCTGGCCGCCGAGATCGGGGTCGAGCCGGAGGATCCTCCGCGCTTCCGGGCGGTGACCCTGGCCATCAACGTGGAAGATGAGGCCGATGTCCTCACCATCCTCGACGAGGCGTTGGCTGCCGGGGGGACCATCCCGAGACCCGGGTCCCGAGCCGTTTGGGGTGGGTTCACCGGGTATTTCGCCGATCCGGACGGGCATCTCTGGGAGGTGGCCCACAACCCGTTCTTCCCTCTCGACGCCAACGGCACCGTGACCGTTCCCTGATCACGACTAGGGCGATTCGCACCGCCCGTGCCAAGATGCACCGGCCATGCTCGCCGCGCTAAACATTGCCGCCGTCGGCCTCGGTGTCGGGGCTGGAGGGTTGTCTGCAACCATCGTCTCCCTGGCCCTCGGCGGACTCCTGGCCCTGCTCGGAGTCGAGAACGGCGCCAACATCGGCCTGACGACAGGGGTGATCGGTGGTCTGGCCGTGGCGGGATGGGTGTCCGGCCGGTTGGCCCGGCATTCGGAGCGATTCCACGGTGCGGTGACAGGTCTGGTGCTTGCCGGCGTGGTGATTCTCGTGGCCAGGCTGGGCGGGAGCCCCGCGTCGACAACCAGTGTGATCTGGTTGGCCGTGGTCGCAATGCTCACCAGCGGGATGACCGGGTGGTTGGCGGGTCGACGTAAGCCATCAGTCCCGTAGACTTGTCATTGCGAGCCCGCCGGACGACCGCGGTCCAAAGACCGAGGAAAGTCCGGACTCCACAGGGCACGGTGCTGGGCAACTCCCAGGCGGGGCGACCCGACGGAAAGTGCAACAGAGAGCAAACCGCCGATGGCCCTAACGGGCACAGGCAAGGGTGAAACGGTGAGGTAAGAGCTCACCAGCGTCGCAGGTGACTGTGGCGGCTCGGCAAACCCCACCCGGAGCAAGGCCAAGCAGGGACGTCGGCGGCCCGTCGATCAAGTCCCGGGTAGGCCGCATGAGCGTATCGGCAACGATGCGTCGAGATGGATGGTCGTCCTCGACAGAATCCGGCTTACAGGCGGGCTCGCAACCGTCGCAGGGGGCCCCCGAGAGGGGCCTTCTGCGCGTTGGAAACCCTGTTCTGTGGGGCAACGAAACCAGAGATGAGCCCGGACACCTCCCTCAAATCCACCGGACGCATTCCTCACGGAATAGCCTGAGACTGCGGAAACCTTTGCTGGCCCGGACCGGTCAAAGGGTGCGGACTCAACGAGGAGGACCCCCAAATGGTCATCAACAAGTACTTAGCCGAGCTTCTCGGCACGTTCATCCTTGTGTTTCTCGGTTCGTTGGCGATTCTTGGCGTCGGCGGCGCCAGCGGGGCCGCCGAGATCATGGTTATCGGTCTTGCCTTCGGTCTGGCCCTGCTTGCCGGGATCTGGGCGTTGGGTCATGTGTCAGGCGCCCACTTCAACCCGGCAGTGACCCTGGCCATGGTGCTCGACGGCCGTACCTCATTCGGGGACGCCATCGGCTATTGGATCGCCCAGTTCGCAGGAGCGGGAGTTGCCTCATTGGTCGTTATGGCCGCCTCCAGCCAGGACGCGGTTGGGGGGACCGTGACCGCATATGAGAAGCTGTCGACGGGGATCCTGGTGGAGATCGCTCTGACCACCATCTTCGTGTGGGTGGTCCTCTCCGTCACCAAGCGAGGAGGCAACCACCATGCACCGGCCGCCATCGGACTGACCCTTGCCGGCGTTCACCTCGCGGGAATCCCGTTCAGTGGTACCTCGGTGAACCCCGCCCGTTCGTTTGGGCCGGCGGTGGTCTCGGGAGAGATCAGCCAGCTATGGGTTTACATCGTGTTCCCGCTGGTCGGAGGAGTGGTGGCCTGGGCGCTCTACAAGCTGTTCCCTGCCGAATCCTGAGATTGGGGTGAATTCAGGTGTCTCGCGCCTGAATCCACCCCAATTTCGGTTGGCCACGCCTCGATCGGAAGGCCCGCCCTATCTGAACTGTGGTTCCTCGCCAAAGTCTTCAAGCCCCATCACCCAGCCGGCAGGCAGCGACCAGTGACGTGCCCCTTCGATCATCGAATCGAGCTCAT
>CAYYRT010000114.1:0-3531 GCA_964474055.1 uncultured Acidimicrobiaceae bacterium
CCGGCATGGAGGCCTCGCTGCTGCCCAAGCTCGTCGGCTGGGGGAAGGCCTGCGAGCTGGTGCTCACCGGCGACCACATCGAGGCGGCCGAGGCGTATCGCATCGGCTTCGTCCAGAAGCTGGTGCCGTCCGACCGGCTCGACGACGCGGTGGAGCAGTGGATCGCGTCCGTGCTGGCCTGTGGACCGCACGCCCTGCGCATCCAGAAGCGCCTGATCATCGACTGGGACCGGATGTCGACGACCGACGCCGCGCGCGCCGGGATCCAGGCTTACGTCGACGCGTTCCGCACCGACGAGCCGCGGCGCCTCATGACCGCGTTCGTCAATCGGCGGCGTGATGCCGCCCGCTCCGCGGCGGACGTCGTGAAGCCGCAGCGCCGTCCCGGGTGATCGGGCCCGGGGCCTCTGTCGCCGTCGACTCCATCACCTGGGGACATGGGGGGCCCCCAAAAGGCCCCCCCGACCCCCCACCGTGGGGGCACCCCGGCGGAGCCGGGGCGCCCCTCGAATCACTCACAGCCTCTGAGGGTACGAGCCATGTCCGTTCGCGTTGCCGCCATCGGGGTCAGCCACTGGCACTCGCTCTACGATTCGGCCTACCTGCGCCATCTCGGGACCATGCCCGACGTGGAGATCGTCGGCCTGCACGATCCCGGCGTGGAGATCGCGGCGCAGCGAGCCGCCGCGCTTGGCGGGCCGCCGACCTTCACCGACTACCGGCAGATGCGGGCCACGACGCGGCCGGACTTCGTGATCGCGCTTGGCCGGCACCGCGACATGGCCGAGGTCGCCCACGACCTGCTCGACCGCGGTGTCCCGTTCATGATGGAAAAGCCGATGGGGATCGACGCCGGGGAGGTGCGCGGGATCGCCGAGAAGGCCACCGCAACGAAGGGATTTGCCGCGGTCCCGCTGATCCAGCGCTATCACCCGTTCGTCGCCCGTGCCCGGGCGCTCCTGGCCGAGGGACGGTTCGGCGTCCTGTCGCATCTCTACTTCCGCCTGAACCGTCCGACCTCCGCCCGCTATCCCGCGTGGGGCGCGCCGTGGATGCTCGATCCCGCCGCGACCGGCGGCGGGTGCCTGCGGAACCTGGGTCCGCACTGCCTGGATCTCTTCCTGCTCCTCACCGGCGAACGGGCCGAGGTCACCGGCGCGCAGCTCAGCCGGCGGGCCCTCGGCCAGCCGGTGGAGGACTACGCGTCCGTCATGCTCCGCTCGGCGAGCGGCGTCCTCGGCACGATCGAGGTCGGCAACACCTTTCCGCGCGACGGCACCGACCGGAACTGGAAGATCGCCGGCCGCGACGCGCTGCTGATCCTGGAGGACGAGACCCTGCGCCTGGCCACCGCGAGCGGCGAGGAGACCACCCCGGCCCCGCTCGCGGAGCCGCAGGCGCTGACGGCGGTGCGTGACGTGCTCGAGCACTGGCGGCGAGGCTCACCCGCGCCGATCAGCGTGCACGACCTTCTCCCGAGCGTGCGGCTGATCGACGAGGCCTACGCGCTGGCCGGCCAGCCGCAGACGTGACGACGGACGTGGGCGCCTGGCCCGCGCCGCGGTCAGAGACAGTGAATCGAGGAGCGCCCCGGGTCCCGCGGGGCACGACGAGAGTCCGCCGCCGTTCGGTGCCCCAGCCTGGGGGGCGCGACACCTACCGCATCTCACTCGGCGAGTGTTACCTATTCTCCCGGTTTGTTCTGTTATCCATCCTCCCGGTTGCTCATTCTCATGGCATAGCCTGCTCACTCTCGTAGAACTCGAGCGCACGAGCGAGATGATCGAGGAGTTCGGCCGGAATCTTCTGACGGTCGAGGACGCCTACCGTGATCGCGTAGGCCACGGCCAGCTCCAGGTACGGAGTGTTGTAGCGGACGAAGAGTTCTCGGGCTGGGCCTTGGTGAAAGCGATGGATGATCTCGCTCAGTTCCCCGCTGCCGACCTCGCCACGCTCCCAGCGCTTGAAGGCCTCGGCAAGCGGCACGAGCGCCCGACGGAGTTCTTCCTCGTGCGCTTCTCCGGCATGCTCGCGCAGGAGGCGCTTGATCCGCCTGGGCGTGTCGGCCATACGCTGTCTCTCTAACGTGCAGGCTGAGGAGCCGGCGTCAAGCGGTCCGCTCAAGCCTGTTGTCGGAACGGCCTCTCGGCTCCTGGCGCGCTCATATGGAGCCGAACCAATCGTCGATTACCTCGACGTGTTCAACGAGCCGTCCAACCGTCCAACGTCAGCGTCAGCGTCAGCGTCAGCGTCAGCGGCGCCGTCTCGGCGTCCGCTGGACGCTGAAAGTTAGACCCGGACCGCCTACCTCTGAAAGATGGACGCGATTCGTCCCCATTGACCTTGGGTGAACCGTCGACGGTTGGTCCTTGCAGCGGGGCTTATGGCCAAACCGAAATCGGCGAACCTCTTCCAAAGTTTCCGGTTCAAGCGCCGTCGATGCCATCCGCGGACGCGCTGATACGCCACGAAGTGCCGCCCGTCAGGCGTTGGCGTCGCCGTCCGGGTGGTGTCCTTGACCACCACGGGATCAGCCCATCCGTTCGCTTGATCGAACAGCAGAATGTGATCTCCGCGTTCGAAGACATCGGACCGAGAGGAATACCACAAGTATCCCCTCTGGTCCCAGTCGGTCTCCTCGCTCACGACTGCCTCCGTACGTGCGCGAGCGAACCCGCTGATGTGGTCACGCCAATAGCGGGGTGCTGCATCAGGCGAGGCGTCGCCACCTTTGACATCGTTCGAGGACGCAGAACCGAGGATGAGTGCCAGCGCCCGTCCGGACAGGGTTGGCCGAGGCCTCCGCGGTCGCGCCCGCTCGTAGCGCTGGATAAGTGCCGGCGAGAGCTGAACTGTGCCGGTGGCCCAAAGGCGGTCAAAGTTGGAAACGAGTCGCTGTATTGGCGCCTGGGGATTGGGAAACCGAACGAGTAGATTGAACTCGCCGGCACTCTTGAGACCTTCGGCGGTCAAGTTCGACGATCCGGAGATGACGCAGCACGCCTTACCGTCTCGAATGAGATACAGCTTCCTGTGAAAGCGAGGATCGCGGGCCAACCGTGCCTCAAGTCGGCCCTTCGTCTGGCGCTGTGCGGTGAGTAACAGCCGAAGGGCTGAGGGTTCAGTCACGGCCTGATAGAGCCCGGTTACGATTCGGACTTTGCCTCGCGCCGCAGCCTTTCGCAGGTACGGGAGCAAGGTCCCGACTCCGGCCGCGGAAGCGAAAGCAGCCTGAGCGTCAAGGACCCCGGCCTTTCCGAGCAGCCCGCGAAAGGTCGAGAGCAACGTGTTGGGACCCCGATTCTCGATCAGTTCGATTCCCATACGACCCTCAGCTGTCCCTCATCGAGCTGTTTCCTGAGTCTAACGGTGCGATAACGCGCAGGATCACCCGCGGCCGAAGGCCAGCGGGTGAATCCTGTAGTTAGCCTTGTGTATGGAACTCGATTGCCTGAGGCGAGTGAGGGTCGAGCCAAAACACGCGGTTGAAGCTGTGCGTGTACTCGGCCGTTTTCGCCTGCTCGGACAGCT
>CAYYRT010000115.1:0-3692 GCA_964474055.1 uncultured Acidimicrobiaceae bacterium
CTTGTTGACACGACCGAACAGCTCGTCATAGGCCGACAGGAACGCCGGAATGCTGGCTGCGGTGTACCAGACAACCACATTCCACTCATCCCCCCAGCTGTGATAAGCGGAGCCCGCAGCCGTGAGCTTCCCCTCGTTCACCAGCTCCTGCGCGACCGGTATCCAGAGAGAATCGGTCATCTGCCGAATCTGCCCCTGCTTGTCATATCCGCATTTGTTCTGTGACAGCACGAGCGTCCCCTGGGCTACGACCGTGGTAGACACCAGGGACGACAGCAGGAAGATCAGCGAGGCGGATTGCCGCATAACTCCTCCACAGTGTGAGAATGCTGACCCTCCGGGGGAGAATCACTTTGTGCTGCTGTTCCGATCGAGAGAGCGGCACGGATGTGACGGGCTGGTGCGCGGTACCTTACGGTGAGGTACACCCATGGTCAAGAAGCCCGCTCGCCCCGGCTGCCGGCGTCGGAGATGGTGAGGATGGCGACTTTCGTCACCGGCTGCCCTCGCTATTGCCCTGCAGCCGGAGCACCAGGCCGGGCAGGTTCTGAATCACCATGATGCGGGTCGCCGGACTCCGGCGCACCATGACGAAAGTGCGTCCGTCGGGGGAGATGTCGTAGTTGGCGTGCGGAGCGCCCCCGGCGATATCGCCCACCGGGAACAAGGCCCGGCGCGACGTCACCGTGAATTGTGGCTCGGTCCGCACGGTCGCCACCATCAGCTTTGGCTCGCCCTCGCCCTGGGTCCGGTAGAACAGCTCTCGGCCGTCCGGTCTCCACACCGGCTCGCTCCCGCCCGCCAGCGAGACCTGTACCTGGTCGCCGTCGCCGCTGAACGGGCGGACATAGACCTCCGCCCGGCCCGACTGCTCGGACACGAAGGCAACCCACCGCTCGTCGGGCGACAGGGCGGGGTATGCCTCGTTGAACGGGCTCGCGATTAGGGGCTCGATGGGCCCCCGGCCACCGTTGCGCACGATCGCAACGTCGCTGCCCGAGCTTGGCCGGAGGTTGACACCCGTCGTCAGCAGAGCACTCCCGTCCTGCAGCCATGTGCCGGTGTACCCGAGCGCCGGCGATGCGAGCAGCGACTCGGCAGACTCGGCGCCGCCGGGCCGTTTGCGGTAGACCCCGAGTGGTCCGGCCCGGCTGGACAAATAGGTGATGGACCGCCCATCTGGCGTCCAGACCGCGTCGTGCCCGTCGCGGTCGTACGTGGCGCGCGAGAGCGTGCCCTCGTCGAGCGAGAGGATCCAGACGTCCCGGCCATCGGCCGAACTGAGGTCCACGGAGAGGCGGCGCCCGTCGGGCGAGAACTTGGGCGCGTGGAAGTTATGGAGCGCGCCGACGGCAGCACGTGCGTTCCCGGTGCGGTCGGCAAAGACGAGCGAGCGGGGCTCCTCGGGGATGTATGCGAGCGTGCCGTTCGGCGCGACGGCGACCTGCGCGATCACGGTGCCGGTGACCGAGACACCAGTCGCGATCGTGACGGCAGGCCCGGTGATGCGCTGCTTTCTCGGGTCGAAGGGAGCCGCCTGGAGGGCCCCATTGGGCAGCACGTAGACCAAGTGGCCGGCCGCGTAGCGCAGCTCGACGACCGGCGTGGTGAGGAGCGGGGCCTGCTCGCCGGTCCGGAGATCGAACGTCAGGGCCGGTCCACTTCCCGTCCCGGTGGGTCTCCGAGTCATGAGCGCGAACCGGCCGTCCGGCAGGATCTGCTGCAGTTGCATGCCGTCGGTTCGCTTGCCAAACGGCTGGGTGACAGAGTCGTCCCCAGGGCCGAGTCGCGCAAGACCAGTCGAGCCGCCTACGGTGAACCAGATCGCCTCATCCGCATCCCAGGCGAACGATGACAAGCCAGCTGCCTGGATCGGCAGCGCCTCGCCGAGACCCCCCTCGACAGGATAACGGTAGACCTGCCGCTCTCCGTAGGCGGCGCCGAGGACCCAACGGCCGTCCGGCGAAACGACCGGGTTCCCGGTTCCTGTGCGGCTGTCAGGAATCGGCGTCGCCCCGGTGGCGTCGAGCGCCTGGCGCATCAGGCGGTTGTAGCCGTCCGGGCCGCCCGCGACGAAGATGACCGTCGCGCCGTCGGGGGTCAGGGCGAGGTGCCGCTGGAGGGAAGAGCCGCCCGAACCGCCGAGGCCGGGCGCCAGGATGGCGAGCCGGGACGGCGGAAGTGCGGCGGCACCATGCCCATCGCGCCGGCCCAGCAGCCAGCCGACTGCCAGCGCCGCCACCGCGGCCCCGACAAAAGCGGCGAGCAGGGAGGCTCGCGGGCGGCGGGGCCGACTCATGGCGGCTTCGCCCCTCGCCGCCTCGGGCCGCGCGAGCGTGGCAGCGAACTCCGCTGCCGACGCGAAGCGGTCGGCCGGAAGCTTGGCCAGGGCCGTATGCACGGCCACCGCGAGCGTCGCCGGCACCGTCTCCCTGAGCTCGGTGATCGGCCTCGGCTTGTCGGTGATGATCTTTGCGATGATCGCCTGTGTGGTCGGGCCGGCATGGGGCGGCTCGCCGGCCAGCATCTCATAAAGCACGCTGCCCAGCGAGTAGACGTCGCTGCGCGCGTCCAGCTCGCGCTCGCCGGTGGCCTGCTCGGGGCTCATGTACTGCGGCGTGCCGAGCGAGAGGCCGGTCTCGGTGATCCGTGCGCCCCCCGCATTCCGGACCGCGAGCGCGATGCCGAAGTCCGCCACCAGCGCACGCCCCTCGTGGAGCAGGATGTTCTCGGGCTTGATATCGCGATGGATCACGCCGTGGCGGTGGGCGTAATCGAGGGCCTCGGCCACTTCTCGAGCGATCCGCCGGGAGTCGGCGATGGGGAGCTGCCGCTCACGGTCGAGCCGGCGGCGCAGTGTCTCGCCCTCGACGTAGGGCATCACGTAGTAAAGGAGCCCGTCGGCGTTCCCCGAGTCGAACAGCGGGAGGATATGGGGGTGCTGGAGATTGGCGGTGAGCTCGATCTCCTGGAGAAAGCGCTCGGAACCCAGTACCGCCGAGAGCTCGGGGTGTAGCACCTTGATCGCGACCTTGCGATGGTGCCGCCCGTCCTGGGCCAGCCATACCGTGGCCATGCCGCCGCGCCCGAGCTCGCGCTCGAGCACATAGCGTTCAGCCAGGCCAGCCGAGATTCGAGAGCTGATGTCGCCCATGGAGGTCCGACGAGTGGGTCACCCTATGGTACAGCAGGCACACTCTCGCAGCCAGATAGCCGCTCGAACTTTGATCCCGGGCAGTGATGCCGGACTCTCAGCCAGCCGGCCCTGATCATTTCAGATCGGCCGGCAGACGAGGAGACGAGAGCAGCGACCAGAAGGCGCGCCAGCCCCTCGCCTCAATGGCTCGGGGCAGGCTATCCGGCGAGCCGCCCGCCTGCCCCTCGACCCACCCGGCCACCAGGTCGCGGCCCAGGTTGTAGTTGATCACGTAGCTGCGGTAGGTGTCTACGAACCGCAGCTGCTTGGCGGCAGCCTCGGGGGTGATCAGCCAGTATCGCCGCATCGCTGCCTCCGCCCCGGCCCGATCGATCTCTCCATTCAGATAGCGGCGAGCCACCTCGTTGCGGGCGTAATTCAGATCCTCGATCACCTCACGAACGGCGGCATTGCGCTCCGCCAGGGACGTATCCAGCCCTGCGAGGGGAAAGAGAGAGTCCCGCTCGAATGCGGTCCGATCGGCCGCTGGAAACCC
>CAYYRT010000116.1:0-4250 GCA_964474055.1 uncultured Acidimicrobiaceae bacterium
AGGCGCCCACGCGGCAGATCGCCGAGAACTCGGCGGTGGACGGCGGGGTGGTCGTGGACCGCATGCGGGCAGGCACCGGGAATTACGGCTTCGATGCGGCGACCGGCGTCTACGGGGATCTGGTCGAGGCGGGGATCATCGATCCGACCAAGGTGGTCCGGTTGGCTCTGGAGAATGCCGTTTCGGTGGCCGGTGTCCTCCTTCTATCTGAAGCGACGCTCACCGAGCTGCCCGAGGCAAAGCCGGAGCGGACGCCGGCAGAAGAGTACTAATGAGTAGAGAAGAGTAACCGGCCAACAAGGAGCCCTGCGATGGCCAAGATCCTAGTCGTCTACGGCACGGCCTACGGCCAGACCCAACGCATCGCCCGGCGAATCGTGGACCAGCTCACCGTCCACGGTCATGGGGTGTGCCTTTACAAGGGCGATGACCTGCCGTCGAATCTGGTGGTTGACGATTATGACGCCTTTGTGATCGCGGCCTCGATCATCCGGGGGCGGCATCAGCGCTACATCCGTGACTTCGTTCGCCGCCACACGGTCCGGCTCAACGCCGTTCCTTCTGCGTTCGTGTCGGTTTCCGGGTCGGCCCAGGGAATGCCAGCACAGGCCCGCGAGTACATTGATGCATTCCTCGACCAGACCGGGTGGCGCCCGAGGTTCGCGGCGAGCTTTGCCGGGTCCATGGCGTACACCCAGTACGGACCCATCCTGCGCTGGATAACCAAAATGGTCAGTCGGCGCCGTGGTGGACCGACGGATACGACGCGTGACCACGAGATGACTGACTGGGCTGCCGTGGATCGGTTCGCAGAACGGGTGGCCAAGGCGCTGCCACCGTCACCCAAAGAGGAGCGGGTTGAAAATCTGCTGCTGCCGACCAGCCACCCGACTGGAGCGCGCTACACTGCCCCGCCCTCCGAGGGCGGCCACCCCGAATCTGCCCCTGCTGAGCCGCTCCCGGCTCGAGCTCCTGAAGTGGCCCTTCATCCGCATGCCGAACGGTGACCACCCTTGTCCGTGATAACGCAAGCGGCCGCGCTCACAGTCGTCGGATTCATTCTCAGCGCCTCTGCGGTGGTATTTGCCGGTGTGCGGCTGGCACGCCATGGCGACGTGATCGCGGCTCGCACCCGGTTGGGCCGCCTGTGGGTCGGGTCGTTGTTCCTGGCCATCGCAACCTCGCTGCCCGAGCTGACGACCGATATCGCGGCCGTTCGGCTTGGGGCGCCGGATCTCGCCGCCGGCGATCTGTTCGGCAGCAGCATGGCCAACATGCTCATCCTGGCGCTCCTGAGTCTTGTCCCCGGGGCGGAGCTCTTCCGCCGAGCAGCGCTCGATAACGGCCTTTGCGCCTCCCTAGCCATCGCGCTCACGGCCACGGCTGCTCTGCTGGTCACGATCAGACCGGAGGGCTCAGTCCTCGGTGTGGGGTATGGATCCCTGGTGCTCGGAGTCGGCTACGTGGCTGGGATGTGGGCCGTCTATCGGAATAGCACGCTGGCAAAGCGGGCGGGCGGAATCGAGGAGATGGCCGCTGGAGGTGGGGATCCGGGGACGGTCGCGGCAGCATCGGAGCGGCCGGAATCACCACCCCTCCGCACCGCGGTCGCCGGCTTCGTGGTCGCGTCGCTCGTGGTCCTGATCGCAGCGCCTCTCTTCGCCCTGTCGGCCAAGAGACTGGCAGAGTTGACCGGTCTGGCTCAGAGCTTCGTGGGGACCTGGCTTGTCGGCTTCGCGACCTCGTTGCCCGAACTGGTGACTTCTCTCGCGGCGGTTCGAATGGGCGCCTACGACCTCGCCGTGGGCAATCTGTTCGGTAGCAACGCAGTCAATATGGTAATGTTCCTCCCGCTCGACCTGGCCCATGGGAGTCAGCCGTTTCTCGCAAGCGTGAGCTCGGTGCATGTTCTTTCGGCTCTGGTAGCGATCGTGCTGATGGCAATCGGTATTGCCAGCATCGTGTATCGCAGTGAGAGCCGGTTCGCAAGGCTGGAGCCGAGTAGCGCCCTCATGCTGCTGGTCTACTTCGTAGGGTTGGGGCTGGTGTATCTCTACAGCGGGATGCCCTGACAACCGGGCGTGATCGATTCCGGAGGCTCGAACATGGCCGCACGTCACATCGTCGTCGGAATAGACTTCAGCGAGCCTTCCCTGGCCGCCGCCCGTTGGACGGCCCATTACTTGGCGGGCGACGCTGCTCTCGTGCTGGCGCACGCCGTCTGTGTTCCAGAGCCACCCCGGTTTCTGCGCGGACTCTACGCTCCGACCCAGCCCTTGATCGAGGCAGCTAAGCGGGGCGCCCAATCCCGTCTCGAAGAGTTGATTAGCTCGCTCGAGGCGAGCGAGGTTCGCCCGGAAGTGCGCGTCGGACGCCGCCCATACGAGGAGCTGGCTCGGCTGGCCGAGGAGCTCCAGGCGGACCTGCTGGTGATCGGGTCCCACGGCGACCGGCCGGGGATCTGGCGGCTGCTCGGCAGTACCGCTGAGCACACCGTGCGCCGAGCGCCCACTTCCGTGCTCCTCGCCCGTTGCCTGCCAGCCGATGGGCTCCGCACCATCTTGGTCGCACTCGACGAATCGGAGGTCACCCCGTTCGTGATCGAGTGGGCGTCACTGCTTGCCCGCCGGTTCGGAGCGAAGGTGGTGGCCGTCCATGTGGTCCATCGCTTCCTGCATGGCCCCACCCTGATCGCAGCGTCGCCTTCGGAACGCCATCGTGCCGAAGAGCAGCTCCGCCGCCAGGCAGAGCAATGGCTGCGGGAACAGCTCCCTCTCGCCGGTGCCGAAGGCGGAAGGGTCGAGGCGGCATTCGGGGACACCGGGCTGGAGATTCTCTCCGCCGTCGAGCGCTACGGAGCCGATCTGCTCATCATCGGCCGCCATGGTGCCCGGCGTGCCAGCGGCGGCTTCCTGGGCAGCGTTGCCGAGTTTCTGCTACGGAACGGCAGCGGTCCCGTTCTCGCGGTCTCCGGCGCTCCTCGACAGGCTACTGATACTCCGCCCGCGAAATTGTAGCTAGAAGGCGGCGGTGGGAGACAGCAGAAGGGTCAGGGCACCGCTCAACGCCATGACCGTCATGACGAGACCCGCGGTGAGAACGTGCCAGAACAGGTCACAGATGCCCGCGGATTGAGAACGCAGGGTGCTCGAGGTCGTTGGTCGCGAATCGACCTTTCGTTAGTCCTCTCACATTTCCCCAACGCTCGCCACCACCCGCTGCAGCCGGCTCCTGACTTCTTCCGCTATCGGTTGAACGGCCTTATTGCCGCTCAGACTCAGTGCTTCGACCGGGTCGAGCGCGGCGACCACGGTGCGTGCCGGATCGTCCGTCGCATAGACCACGACGTTGCAGGGCAGCAGCAGCCCGATGTCCAGCTCGGCCTGGAGCGCGCGGTGCGCCAGTGGCGGGTTGCAGGCGCCGAGGATGACGTACGGCCGGAACTCGACGTCCAACTTCTTCCGCAGCGTAGCGGTCACGTCGATCTCGGTGAGCACCCCGAACCCCTGTGTTGCGAGGGCCTCACGAGTCCGCGCCACAGCTTGCTCAAACGGCAGGGACACGGTGGTGCTGATGCCGTAGCGGGTGTCCTGATGCAACATCATATCCTCCCAGTGAAAGGCGGTCAGGCCCATGCTATTCCGGAAACTATAGCCCGACAGTGAAGCGAGTGTAAGGATCAGACGCAGGCTATTTCGGCAGGTATGGCGCTGGAGTGAAGCGAGCGTGAAGACCCCTTCAGACTTCCCGGCGGGAACAGCATCTCGTGAATGATTTCCGGGCAATTTCATGCCCGCTTCAAGGAGCTTTCTGTAGTTTCCCCGTGGATATCGGCGAATGCCGCGACCATTTCTGTAGGCTTCACCCACGAGAGGTTCACATGCGCGTATTGGCTCTCAGTCTCATCGCCGCCTTGGCATTTGCCGTTAACGGAACGGCTCAAGAGCGTCCTGGCGCCCAGAAGCCCCAGGCTCCCCCGCGCCAGACACAGCAGGGCGCCAGGACCCCGCCCATGGCGGCAACCCAGCAGCAGAGACAGCTGCAGCACATGCAGCAGCACACGGAACAGCTCGCGCTCCAGATCCGGGAAACGAATCAATGGATGGACCAGAACCGTATGCGGGACGAGTACCGCACCCTGGGCCGGAACCTGGAGCAGAGCTGTGACCAGCTGCGCGACATGATCCGGCAGACCCAGCAACTGCGGGATCAGGACCAGGATCTGCAGCGCGACCGGGACCGGCTCCGCG
>CAYYRT010000117.1:0-4016 GCA_964474055.1 uncultured Acidimicrobiaceae bacterium
CGGCATTTGGCGCTGTGACCATCGAGCACCTGCTCACGATGACCTCCGGGATCCGGTTCGACAGGGGCAAGACGCCGTGGAGCGACGAGGCTCGCTCGTACTATTCGCCCGACCTTAGGTCCGTCGCCCTTTCCCGCGACCTCGCGCAGGCCCCCGGCCACGGCTTCCAGTACAACCCTTACAGCCCGATTGTGCTCGGCCTCGCACTCGAGCGAGCGAGCGGGCGTCCGCTCACTCAGCTGCTGTCCGAGGCGCTCTGGTCGCGTATTGGCGCGCACGCCCCGGCGTCCTGGAGCCTCGATTCGGAGGGCAACGGGTTCGAGAAGATGGAGAGCGGCTTCAACGCCACGGCAATCGACCTCGCGAAGATCGGCCGCCTCTTCCTGCGCGAGGGTGACTGGAACGGCGACCGCATCCTCGATCCCGGTTGGGTGCGGGCGTCCGTCCAGCCCGACTCGGCGGCCGGGCGACCGCGGTACGGTTACATGTGGTGGGTCCGCCCCGTCGAAGGCGAAGCGAACCGCTACTACGCCGAGGGCCGGTTCGGCCAGTTCATCTACGTGGTCCCCGACCGTGAGCTGATCCTGATCAGGACGGGCAGGACGGATGGCGATGTCGATTGGGTCTCCGTCTTCGAGCGGACCGTCCGGCGGGTGGACGCAGTGGACGAGGGCAGCGTACCGGGGGACCGCGGGTAAGACTGAACGCACCCGCTTTGGGCGCCGCAGGTGAACGCCAGCACGTTAGATACCACCAATAGCCGGATGCCGGAGTCTGGATCAGCGACAATTCTACGACGACATCGCCGAGTACTACGACCTGATCTATGCAGACTGGGAGGGCAGCATGCGTCGCCACGCCGCTGCCATCTCAGCCATGCTCGGCGAGCCGCACCCGTCCTCGACTCGCATCCTAGATGTCTCGGCCGGAATCGGGACCCAATCGCTGCCTCTCGCCGCTTTGGGCTACGAAGTCGTCGCGCGCGACTTCTCGCCGACCTCGATCCGCCGGCTCGAGCGGGAAGCCATGTCTCGAGGACTGGACATCGATACGGGCACGGCTGACATGCGAGACATCGGCCGTGCCGTGGCGGGCCCATTCAACGCGATCGTCGCGTTCGACAATTCGATTCCACACCTCCTTACCGATGCCGAGATCCAGGCGTCGTTCGCCGCGTTCCGTCAACTGCTGGCTCCTGGTGGCCAGATTCTCATCTCGGTGCGGGACTACGCAGCGGTGAATCGCGAGCCGTCGTCGTTCCACACCTATGGAGAGCGGACCCGAGACGGCCGCCGATTCCGTCTCGGGCAGGAATGGCAGTGGCAGAGCCCGTCGCATTATCGAACGACCATGGCTGTGGAGGAGTTCGTGTCAGAGACGTGGACCGAGGTCGTTCGCACCGTCGCGGAGTACTATGCCGTCTCGCTGGATCGCCTCCTCGAGCTGATGCGTGAAGCCAAGCTCATCGCGGACCAGGTACACGACGTGCCCTTCTTCCAGCCTGTCCTTCGGGCGGTGCTGGCTAACAGGGAACTGCTGCTGCGCGGGTAGTCTGGTGGGTGTAGTCTCTAGACGGAACAGCTCGGTTGGACAACGCTCGACGGGGCTCGCTTCCGTGCTGCTGGACTGGCGGTGATGCATCACCCGGCCGTTGCTATGCTTCAGCCCGCCTCATGTGCGACGGGACGAGCGCCGCGCTCCCAGTCATCACCACACACCGGAAACCGGTCGGGAAAAGTCTTCAGAAGCCGAGAGGCTGAGCGTGACGCCCCAGAAGGAGCGATCAGCATTCAGGTTTCCAAACGCGCCAACGCCGATGTCGGTACTGCCAAATCTCACCAAGGCCCCGTCTAACTGCACCGCCAGGCCGGTGGTGTTTGCTTTGCTCCACTCGTTGCAGGAGCCGTTGGGCTGGCAGTCATCGAAGACGGTCCGTACGGCCGCCGGGCCCACCGCCAGCCTCAGCCAGCCGCTTGAACCCAACCTCAAGCGTAAGCCGTAGAGCAACCCCACGTCCGACGACGATTCATGAACACCACGGGGGTTGAGACCACCATGCACTTCTGTCATATGCACGGCCCTAACGAAGAAATCGCCGATCGATGTCGCCGCACCGAGGGAGAGCTGGCCTGCCACGCCGAGCGTGCCGCCCCCGATTCCGACACCTATGAAGACACCGGTCTCCGAGTCGCTGGACTGCGCGGACTCGCTGGGTGCCTGGGCGGCAACCGGGAGGGTTGCGGCCAGGAGTAGTACCGTCGCTTGGACAATCGAGCGCACAGGGACCTCCACTCTGACGAAGTAGATCCTCCGCGCACAATGTCGCGTCCGTGAACGCACGGGCACCGTACGCCGTCCGACGTAGAGCGACGACGATTCGACGTAAGAAACGGAAGGGGGGCGACCGGCAAACTGTCCCGTCGGAGTCACGTTGTCCCTCCCGGCCAGCCGCAGCCCAACACACCCCCCCTACAACTCGACCAGATTTCCTGATGGGCTGACCACGCTTTGCCTCCTGGGGCGCGCACATGCCCGAATTGGGTTACCACCGCTTTTCGTGCCTCTGTCCGAGTTCGACAATCCGGCGTTCATTCAAGCTTTGGCCGATCGACATACTTGGCCTGTTGGAGGCGGAGACCGCGCGCGCTTCCTGACAGGGGATTGGTGGTGCGCGGGTAACCCGCGTCGTTTGGTCTCAAGACGTGTGCAAGGTCGGTAGACAGCGCTCGACGGGGCTCGCTTCAGCACCGCTAGACTGGCGGATAGGTTGTGCTCATGGTCTTTGAAGGCCCACGCCGGCTGGACCGTAGACCAGGAGGAAGTCCGATGCCTCTCCGCGCTCCTTGTCCCGTGATCGCAGTGGCCGTCTCAGCCTGCGCTCAGCAGGCACCCGACGTAACGTCGTTTGGTCTCCAGGATGCGCCAGCAGTAAGAGCCAACCTGTCCGCATACATGAACGCCGATCCAACCGCCGATCCGGATGCGTTTTTCTCGCAGTTTGCCCAGGACGTCCACTGGATCTACAACGACAACGAGCCGTGGGTCGGCCTGGACGGCCTCCGAGGTGTCGAGTGGTGCGGAACGGTGTCTGCCGAAATTACTGCCGACCGCGTCGAGGGCTCCGGTGACCTCGCCTATGCCCGGGGAACGTATCAGCTCTCTCTCAATTGCGGTGACGCCTCTACGGTCGACACCGAAGGCGTCTTCCTCTCGACGCATCGGCGCCAAGCGGACGGATCCTGGCGGATCGAATCGTTGCTCCAGATGGCACGGAATTCTTGAGGGTCACGATAGAAAGCCGCGCGTAGGGTGCCAATCGGTTGCTCGACCCCTGAGGGGCCATCACTGCTAACGAGCTGCACCGAGCCATCGAGGAGTGCCTACTCGGCAGTCCCCTGTCCGATCTCGTAGACCACACCCTTCCGACCGCTGCGGTCGGCTTTCGTCCCCGCTCGGACGGCGCCGATCTTTTCCAGCGCCCGCTGCGAGCGGAGGTTCTCCGCGCCCACGAGGAAGACCGCCCGGTCGACGAAGCGAAACGCGTGCTCGAGCATCAGGCGCTTCACCTCGCCGTTGCACGCTCCGCCCCAGTGCGAGCGCTCCAGGAAGGTCCAGCCGATCTCGATCTCGCGCCGCTCGGGGTCCCAGCCGTGATAGCGGGAAGATCCGATCACGTGGCCGGTGGCACGGTCGATCACGACGAGCGTGCCCCCGGAGCCGAGCGACTCGCGAAAGAACTCGCGGAAGACGGGCTCACGGTGTCGGTCCCTGGCCGGATGCTGTGCCCACATCAGCGGGTCGGACGCGACCGCGTAGAGGGCGTCGTAGTCCTCGGCACGGAGCGGTCGTAGCTCGACGAGCTCGCCCGAGAGCGTGGGTTGGCGGTCGAAGGGCGGGCCCAGTGGCCGCGACGGTCGAGACGTGAGCTCGCTCATGCGCGGCTCATTGCTCCCCGCGCCCCAATGGTCCAGCTCATGGAGCTCCCTCCTCCTCCGCTTGGTGGAGTCGCTCGTCGT
>CAYYRT010000118.1:0-6230 GCA_964474055.1 uncultured Acidimicrobiaceae bacterium
GATTCGGCCTGGGCCCCAAGAGACCGCGGCGGGTCCGCTTCCTGGTGCCACGAGGCCGCCGATGTCGTTCTCCCAGCCGTGCCAGCCGCCGTCATATGCGATGTGGTGAACCCGCCCGTCCGTGCCAGGCACGAAGACATCCAGGCGAAGCGGGGTACTGCAGTCGGGGTGAGCTGAGTTGTCACCGTGTGTAGCTGCACACCATGTGCTCCAGGCTGGTCGTCGCGTGAAGGTTGGATTTAGCAGGCCGGTGTCCCACCCGGAGCTGCCACTACCGCGCATGTTGTAGTACGCAAGTTTTGTGACACGGCTATGGTTGGCCAAGGCGTTCGCGATCCACGATGTGCGTGCGTTTTGTCCAGCCGGATCGCCAAGGTGTTTAGCCCCGACCTCCGTGACCCAGATCTCCTGTCCGGCTGGGACGATTTGGGCAAACTGATTCACGGTAGCCATGTCTTGACTCTGAACCGCTGCATAGGGATGAAAAGCGGCGACATGTCCCCAATCGCCGCCGAGATTCTTATAGTTGGTCGCGTAGGAAGCCCAGTTGTCGGTCTCATCATTGAAATCAGGCGACGTCCAAGTCGCGCCCGAGTCCCATACACCGACGGTCTCCGCAAGACTGGCCTGATAGTCGACGAGAGTCGCGGCGGGAATCGCTCCGATTGTATGTGGTCCGGTTTGCCACAGGTTTGGCTCGTTGATTCCGCCCCATACGTCAACCTTGCTAGCAAACTCTCTCACTACTTTCGCGATCTCGATCTCATAGCGGGTTGCCGTCGGTGTATAGCCGCCTGTGCCGACGTCCACGAAGTCCGTGCCCGAATGATTCGCCCTCAGAGTGAGTATGATCCGTTCCACTCCTTGCGACTTCGCCTTGGTGATTAGGGCGTGGGTGCGAGCCACCCATTCTGCCCGTCGGCTCGCGCTTAGTACCTGAGCCTGGGTTGGGTTAGGGGGGGCCGGCTCCATAGCGTTCCAGATCACCTGAAGCCGGAACAGCTTTGGGCGTAACTTCGCAAAATCGGGACCCAAGGAAGGCATCGTGTAACTGGGATTTCCGAACTCCCAGTCATCGTCAGCGAGGAAGAGACCGTGTCCGTTGCGGGGCGTGACTGCGTTAGCCGGCTGAACCGCAAAACAGGTCAGAATCAGTAGACCGCCTAGAGCAACGGCACGTCGAAGAACTCTCACGATGAACCCCCTGAAAATCGATGTGTGCACAAAGAATGGCGCATGGCGCCTGGGCGCCGGTCGCGGGATAGAGGAGAACAGGTTCGTATCCGTGTGTCAAGGCACAAGCGCCTGCCCGGTCGGTCTGTCCACGCCCATCTGTGGGAGGTGTAGCCGGAAGCCGGGGTCCGCGGCTTGCCCCGACGGTCGCTCACAATCGGGCTATCCTGCCGCGGCAATGAGAGTCGCTCTCAACCTGCTGCCGATCGGGTCGCGGCCCGGAGGCATTGGACGACACGCTGCTGCGTTGCCGCCCGCCCTACTTGACGTCGACCCGTCGCTGACCGTCACCGTTCTGGCGACGCGGGAGCTGCCACCCATGCCGTGGGAGGAGGATGTGGAGGTTGTGCGCTACCCGGTCACCACTACGAGCCGACGGGCAATGGCGCTCCAGCTCGGAGGCCTTCCCGTCGTCGGACTCGCCCGCCGCGTTGACCTGTTGCACAGCATCGCCAACGTCGGCCCGTCGCGTTTTCCAGGTCTACCGTCGGTAACGACTGTGCACGATGCGATCTGGGCAAGGTTCGGCACCGACTGGGGGACCCCGGAGGAGGTGCGGGCGATGCGGAGACTCGCCTTTCGTAGCGCGCGCAGGGCCACGCGCGTACAGACCGATTCGCGGGCGACGGCTGACGATCTGACGGAGCTCGCTGGCGTCCCGACGAATCGGATCGACGTGGTCCCGCTCGGTGTTCAGAGCGATCGGCCCGCGGCGCCTCCCGAGGCGGAGGTGCGCCATAGGCTGGGACTCGACGACGGCCCAGTGGTCTTGGCGGTCGCGCAGAAGCGTCCTTACAAGAATCTTGCCGCGGCGATTCGTGCGATGATCGCTGTGCCAGAGGCCACACTGGTGTTGCCCGGATCGCCGACTCCCCATGAGCGCGAACTCCGCGCGCTGGCGCACAAGCAGGGGGTCGCTGCTCGCGTTGTCTTCCCCGACTGGGTTAGCGAGGAGGAGCTCGAGGCGCTCTACGGTATGGCGGCGTGCGTGGTCGTCCCGTCACTGATCGAGGGGTTCGGGATGCCGGTGCTCGAGGGTATGGTCCGCGGCGTGCCTGTCGCATGCGCGCGAACTAGCTCGCTTATCGAGGTGGCAGGTGACGCTGCATTGATGTTCGACCCGCACAGCGATGCTGAGATCGGGGCCGCGATCGCTAGCCTTGTTCGCGACCAGACCCTGCGCGCCCAGCTTGCCCGCGCTGGACGCGCTCAGGCTGCGACGTTCACCTGGCGGCGCTGCGCGGAAATGACGCTGGAGTCGTACCGGCGCGCTCTTGAGCTGCCACCTGTCGTCTCCATGTCTGCTACCGACGTCTCGGAGCGGCGATGAGGTTTGATGCCCTCGTCGACAAAGCGCGGAAGATCGGTGCCCATCCGGCCATCGAGCCTAGCGTTGCTCTGGTCTTGCGGGCCCGGACTGTTCACGGCACGCTCGGCTTTGTGCTCAGAGAGGTGGCCGGCCGCCGCGAGACCCGTTCCTACCGGCTACGACGCGGGGGATTGACCACATTGATCAGGCACGGGACGCCAGATCAGGTCACGTTGGGCGAGGTCTTCCACAACTCCTGCTACGCCTTACCCGACACCGTCGAGCGTCTGCTTGGCCCGTGTGATCGGGAATGCTCGGTACTCGACCTCGGCGCGAACGTCGGTCTCTTCGGCCTCTGGATGCTGGCCGGGCGGCCCAACGCCCGCATCGAGGCGTTCGAGCCGGACCCGGCCAATCTGGACATGCTTCGGCGGGTGATTGCGCTTAACGGTCGCGACGAGCAGTGGCAGGTGGTGGCCGCTGCGGCGAGTAACTCTAATGGCGAGATCCGCTTTCGCACGGGCGACTTCGCCTGCTCTCAGGCCGATGAAACGGCCGCGACCTCCGTGCCGGCCGTCGACGTGATGGCCCGGGTTGCTAATGCCGATCTCGTGAAGATGGACATCGAGGGCGGCGAGTGGGCGATACTCGCGGATCCGCGCTTCGCCTCCTCGCCACCGCGGGTGCTGGTGCTCGAGTACCACCCCGAGGGCGCGCCGGCGGGCACCTCTCCGCGTGTCGCCGTCGAGAACCGCCTGCGCGACTGCGGTTACACGATCGAGCCGATCTTTCACGAGCCGAGCGGCGTCGGGATGCTCTGGGCGTGGTTGTGAGCCCACGTGTCTCTGGCGACGAGGACGACGACCGCGACATCCTCGATTCGCGCGAGGCCGGGGGGCAGATCGTCCGCGGCGGCGCCCTGCGGGTCGCAGGCTACGCGGCCGGTTCCGGGCTGGCCGTCGTCTCGGCCGCGGTCCTGACCCGCTACCTCGGACCCGCCGACTTCGGCCGCTACTCGGTGGTCTTCGCGCTCCTGACGATCGTGACGGGAATCGCCGATGCCGGTACGGCGACGCTCGGCGTGCGCGAGCACAGCGTCCGGCGCGGCGATGCCGGTTGGGTGTTCCTGCGCCATCTGCTCGGCATCCGGCTGGTGATCGGCGCCCTTGGGGTGGCGGGGGCGCTCGCGTTCGCGGTTCTGGCCGGCTACGACGCCGCGATGGTCGCCGGTACGGCAGCGGGCGGGGTAGGGCTGATCCTGTTGCTCGTCTACGGCACTCTGACGATCCCGCTCCAGTCCTTGTTGCGGCTCGGCTGGGTCACGAATCTAGACCTGCTGCGCCAGGCGGCGACGACGGTGGGCCTCGTCGTCCTGGCCCTTGCGGGTGCCGGGATCGTGCCGCTGCTCGCGGTGCCGATACCGGTGGGCCTGCTGCTGATCGTCGCAACGACCGCGCTGATCGAGCGGCGCGGCAACTGGTCGCCGACGGTCGACCGCGAGGAGTGGGCGCGCATCGCGCGATTGACGTTGCCGTTCGCCGCCGCCGCCATCTCTGGCGTGATCTACGCGCAGACGAGCGTGATCGCGCTCTCGATCGTCGGCACCGAGCGCGACACCGGACTGTTCGCGGCGGCCTTCCGGGTCTACTTCGTGTTGGCGACGGTTCCCGGCCTGCTCGTCGCCTCCGCGTTTCCGCTGCTGGCCCGGGCCTCGCGCGATGACCGCGAGCGGCTCTCCTATGCGGTCACTCGACTTTGGGAGGTGAGCCTGATCCTCGGTGCCGGGACGGCGCTGGTCACCGCGGTCGCCGCGCCCGTCGCGCTCGACATCGTCGCGGGAGCGGGCTACTCGGCGGCGGTCGAGGAGTTGCGCCTGCTGGCGATCGCGCTGTTCGCGACCTTCGTGATCGCGCTTGGTGGCTTCACGCTGCTGTCGCTCGAGCGCTATCGATCGCTGGTCGTGGCGAACGTGGTTGGCCTGGTCGTCAGCGCCGTTCTCGCTGCGTCGCTGGGGGCTTCGCAGGGCGAGACGGCCGGTGCGATCGCGGTCGTCTGCGCCGACCTGACCCTCGCGGCGCTCTATCTGGTCGCCGTCGCACGCGGCGTCGACGGCATCCGGCTGGCGGGGTGGATCGTGCCCAAGGTGCTGATCGCGTCCGCGGTGGCCTCGGCGACGCTGCTGATACCCGGACTTCCTGTCATCGCGCAGGCTGTCCTCGTCGGCGCTGTGTTCGTCGGGGCAATCGTCGTCCTGCGCGCGGTTCCCGACGAGCTGCTCGAGGCCGTCCGCGCGCGCCGCGCCAGTGGTCCCTAGGAGAGCCGCGCGAGTTCGCCGACGACGGTCGCGGCACAACCCGCCCAGCTGAACTCGGCGGCGCGGCGGCGTCCCGCCTCGGACAGCCCGGCCCGCTGCGCGGGATCTCCGAGCAGGCCCTCGAGCGCGTCTCGGATCCCGCGCTCGTCGCGCGGGTCGACGTAGAGCGCGGCGTCGCCGGCGACCTCCGGCAGGCTGGAGACGTTCGAGGTGATCGTGGGTGCGCCCGCCGCCATCGCCTCCAGCACGGGCAGGCCGAAACCCTCGTAGAGCGACGGGTAGCAGAAGGCCGTGCAACCGCTGTAGAGCGCGGCCAGCTCGTCGTCGGGCACGAAGCCGGCGAGGCGGACCGCCCGCTCGTCGCTTCCGGCCGCCGCGAGGATCTTGTCGGCCTCCCAGCCGCGCGGCCCGACGAGCAGCAGCGGGTGGGCCTCGCGCAGGCCCTCCGGCAGCGCGGCATGAGCGCGGATCAGGCGCAGTAGGTTCTTGCGCGGCTCCAGGGTTCCGGTCGCGAGCACGAAGCCGCCGGGGGCGAGTCGGTGGCGCGCCGCCGCGGCCGCCAGCTCAGCCGGATCGCGGCGCCTAGCGAACCGCGCGTCGGCAGCCAGCTCGACCACGCTCGTCTTGCCCGCCGCGCGCGGGAAGCGCTCGACGAGGTCGCGCTCGGTCGCCTCCGAGATGCACAGCAGGCGCCGTGCCCGCCGGATCGCCGGGGCGATCGTCGCGCGCTCGATCCGCGCCGCCCGCGCCTGCGGGTGCATCTCGGGCAGGAAGGCGATCAGGTCGTAGACCACCACCGCGGCTGGCACGCGCAGCATCCACGCCGTCAGGTAGCTGTTCGTCGACAGGAAGACGTCGCAGCGGCGGTTCGCCCGCAGCGCCGCGCTGGCGTGCCAAAGCGGGTCGGGCAGGCCGATCGGCGACCACTCGAAGCGCTCGTCGAGCTCGGCGCCGTCCCAGCGCTCACGGCAGTAGAGGACGTATCGGTGATCGTCGGCGCGCTCGGCCAGGGCACGCAGCAGCTCGCGTACGAAGCGGCCGCGCCCGGCCGGGACCTCGGCCGCGGCGCGCGCGTCGACGCCGACGATCACCGTCGCGTCAGCCGGCTTGCTTCTGCGGCACGCCGCTGGCGAGCAGCTCGAGGTCGGAGTCGACCATCAGCCGCACGAGTTCGTCAAAGGTCGTGCGCGGCTCCCAGCCGAGCTGTTCTTTGGCCTTCGCCGGGTTGCCGATCAGGTGCTCGACCTCGGCCGGCCGCATGTACTTCGGGTCGATCCGGACGTAGTCGGCTGGGTCGAGCCCTACCTGGTCGAAGGCGACATCGACGAGGTCCCGGACGCTGTAGGTGGTGTTCGTGGCGATCACATAGTCGTC
>CAYYRT010000119.1:0-6255 GCA_964474055.1 uncultured Acidimicrobiaceae bacterium
CAGTTGTTACAACTCTTCGGTGACGGGTTCAATGACGGATACCCCGCAATGATCCTGTTGGCGGGGGGCACGCTCCTCATGATGGCTCTCGGTCCCGTCGAGCCGCTCCTGATGATGACCGGTCACGAACGGAGCGCCGCCTTGTCAGGTGGGTTTGCCGCGCTTGCCAACCTCGCGCTCAACGTAACCCTGGTCCCGGCATTCGGTCTCGAGGGTGCGGCAGCGGCGACCGTTATAAGCGGGGTGGCGTGGGCGGTCGTGTTGAACCGCAGGGTTGTTCGACACCTTGGCATCCACCCCGGTGTGTTGCGGCTGCCACACCGCAGGGCTAGTTAGTCAACCTGGGTAGGCAGCCCCCCCGGTGGTTGGCGCGAGGAAACTCCTCGCTCCCCGCCGAGCGTAAAGAACTGCCCGAGGGGATAGGTCCATCGCATCGCGGCGATCAGCGAACCATCTCTCAACAGGCGGAGCCGGTCGACCCGTGCCTTCCAGGCCGCGACCTCCGGTCTATGAGCGAACATCCACCGGACTGCGTTCCATTTGGCAGCCACAAATCGGGGACCGCGCAGCACACACAAACCCCACACCAGCAATTCGCTCACGAGCAAAATCGGTGACAACCAGACCCGCGTCGCCAGCCTGAGGTGGGTGGCGAGCAACATCCAACGATTGCGTTCCAGCAGGTACAACTTCTCGGGATACATCGTCAGGCCGTAGTCGTGGCTTACGCGGGAAGCCGGGACGCAAACGACCGACCGGCCGGCCAGCCTCACCGACCAAGAGAGCGCCACGTCCTCCTGGTAGAGGAACCCGGTCTCGTCCCAGCCGCCGATCGCCCGCAGAAGTTCGGTCTCGATCAGGAAACAAGCGCCGTGCAGACCGGGGACTTCATGAGGCGTTGTCCCGGCGGCCGCAACCTCGGCGCCGAGGAAGCGATTGAAACCCAAACCTGTCACGTGGATGTGTTGACCGGCCGAGTTGATGCGTTTGGTGCCGGAAAGGAGAATCAAGGGACAGACCACTCCGATACTGGGGTCGGAACCCATCACCTCGACCAGGGGGCCCACCCAACCCGGCTCGAACGTAGTGTCGGGATTTACGACCGCCAGATAGCGGCCACGGGCATGGGTAAGCGCAAGGTTGACACCCCCGGCCAATCCCAAATTACGGTCACTTTCCAAAGCGACAACCTCCCCGGTTGCTGCCGCGATCCGGGCCGGTTCGAAGCTGTCATCCCCCGAGGCGTTGTCAACGACTATCAGTTCTGTCGACACGCCGGAATCCTGTCCGAGAAGCCCATCAAGACACTGCCGAAGATGGCTACCGCTGCGGTAGTTGACCACAACCACCGTCACCACCGGGTCAGTCATGACGCGGGAGTCGACCTGCGAAAATCGAGAGGAACAGCCCGGCCGAAAGAAGTTGGAGACCGAACACCGTCGCCGCGGCCGCCGCCACAAGGCGGTCGGTCTCCAAGAAGAGCCCACCCTGGCGCAGCCACCCGAGGCCGATGCTGGCCGTCCACCAGCCTCCGGCGAGGGCCACCATTAGGCCAAGTGCGGCGGCGCTGAACCGGGCCCGGCGGGCGGCGAGGCCGATCAGCCATCGGCGGGGTTGATACCCGGCCTCCACCCGGTACAGGGTTGCGGCCACGCCAAAGATGACAAGTTGCAATCCGGCCAGGATCCCCAGCACGGCCAGAATGAAGGTGTTTATCGAGAGTCCGACCGAAGCAATCTGAACAGGACCTCCTGCCAGGATGACAACTCCGACCACGGCCACGGACATCAGAACCATGCCTGGCACCACAAAGGTGCCAACCGGGTTGTAAAGCAGCAGCATGCCTGCCACTCGTGCAAGTATCCGCAATCCATCCTGGAGCGGCTTCAGCTTCTTCTCGCCGATCCGGGGGCGGTATTCGATCGGAAAGGTGGTGACCCTGAGACCGCGCATGCGGGCCTTGATGCCGATCTCCACTTCAATGTCGAAGCCAGCCGCCTCCACTCCCATGGCCAGGAATTCGTCGCGGCGAATGCCGTAGAGGCCGCTGAGGAAGTCGCTTCCTTCCAGCCGATGAAACGCCACGATGAGCCGGTTGAAGACCCGGTTTCCCCAACGGTTGATTGCAGGCATGTCGGGTGCATCGGCCGGACGCTCGGCCCGGACTACATCATGGTCTTCTAGGAGTTCGACCAGGCGCTGGATCTCTTCCACGGGATATGTGCCATCAGCATCGATGAAGACCAGCCGGTCAGATCTGGCTTCGGCAGCGCCGGTCACCATCGCGGCACCCTTCCCACGGTTGGTGGAATGACGCAGCACCCGGCACCGGAACCCGGCGGCCACCTCCCCGGTCCGGTCGGTTGATCCGTCATCGACCACCAGGATCTCGAAGCGTTCGTCAAGCTGACGGTTGAGGTCGGCCAGGACTATCGGGAGAGCTGACTCCTCGTTGTAAGCAGGCAGCACCACAGAAGCGATCAGATCGGAGATTTCCGCCGCCGAGCCCAGAGTCATCGGGCGGCGAGCTTACCGCCAGGACTCAACCACCCCACGAACCCGCCGGTTTGTATCGGGTCTCGCCAAATCCATAGGTGGCGTCGGCTATTCCCGTAGAGAGCGCGTTGCGGAGATAGATGGTCTTGTTGGACGGCCGGAAAAGGCCTATCGAGTCACGTCCGTCCAGGTCCCAGTCGCCGCCGAAGGGAATGTCGCCGGGGCTGCCATAGAAGAATGCGACGTCGGCGGTACCCTGGGTGTTGCTGTCCCGGAGGTACACAAAGCCGTCCGACGGTCTGCGGAGACCGGGGGTGTCGATGTCGTCCCCGTTCCAATCCCCCACAAACGGCACATCGCCGGGGTTGCCGAATAGAAAGTCCGTCTCGGCTGCCCCCAGCCCGCCCCCGTTTTGGCCCAACTCGTTGATGATGTAAAAGCGGGCTTGGGAAGGCCGGTAGATCGAAACGGTGTCACAGCCATCGCCATCGAAGTCGCCGGCCAAAGGAACATCTCCGGGGCTGCCGAAGAAATAGCTGACATCGGCGATTCCCTGGGTGTTGGAGTTGCGTAGATAGACGAACCCGTCAGATCGGCGGTACAGCCCCGGGGTCTCAACCCCGTCGCAGTTCCAATCACCCATAAACCCCATGTCGCCAGGGTTGCCGTAGAAGAAACTGTTGACCTGTCCATTTGATGATCTGAGGAACCATTTGGCGCCGACCGGATCGTGCAAAGCAACTTGCTCGCCGGTGAAGACAAGCGCGACCGAAGTGACCTGCATCGATCGCAGGCCAAGTCGGGTCGAGCTGCGAAGTTCCCTCGTGTCGTAGTCGAGGGTTATGGCAGCACCACTGGAGTTGGTCCCCGTGAACCGGATCCGCGAAATCGCCCCGCCGGGTGAGGTGGCGATGGAAGTCGCACCGGTAAGGGTGGCGAAACCCAACTGCTGAGCGGCCTCAGCCAACGACGTGCTGTCCACCCAGGTGGCAAACGGGTTCGAGACCGCCGGAAGCACACTCCAATGGTCGTCGACACTCTTGAGGTAGGAGACGGCGGCGCCGCCGAATCCGACCTCCGACGGCTCGGTCCGACCAAAGGTCGAGGAGCTGTAGAAGGCCTTCAACGGCGTGTTGCTCCCGACCGCAGTTATGACCCGCCCGGGTGTGTCGGTTACTGCTTGATTCCATTTCGGCCGGGCTTGCTCGGATCCAAATCCGGAGTAGTTCTGATCGGCGGTAGTGGCGCGGACGTCACAAAAGCAGAGTTCGTTCCAGAAGGTGGCGGACTGCCGCCGGTCGATGGCACTGCGATGGGCATACGATCGGGCTGCCACCACCTGGGCGCGCTGTGCCTCAACATGCCAAGCGTTGGGGATCTCGGCGATCCCTCGCATGTATTGCTCGAGGGTCATCTGCGCCCCGACATGAAAACGAATTGGCGCTGGCCGCACGTACACGAAGCCGTAGTTGATGACCCGGACCGCGGTGCTCGCTCCTGAGTCCAGTGTGGAGACCGTTTCGATCATCGACGACTCGGGCTTGGTGAGCTCGATTTGACAGGAACCATCCGATGCCAGGTGGTTGGGATCCGTGGGGATCGAGATGCGGCAAACCCCGGGGGCGGGCGAGGTGATCACGACGAGGTTGTTCTGGAGAACGTCCTGAACATGGATCCCGTTGCGAGAAATCGAGAAGTGGTTCAACAGGGCCCGGAATGAAGCGCTGACCGGTGACTGGGCCAGTCCGACTCTCAGGTCGGTCATCGGCTCCACCGACTTGACTTCGACCCCGGTGAAATAGTGCTGGAGGATCTCTGGGTATTCGTACCCCTCGAGCGCCATCCCCTGAGCGCCGTACTGGCTGAGCCCCACCGAGTGTCCCCAACCGCCACCAGTGACGACCAGGGTTCCCTCGGTCGATCCGGCCGCCGCTGAGGGCAACAAGAAGATCACAAAGCCGAGAGCAAGGACGCGACGAAAAGTCATGAATGAACGAGGGGTTCGATAAATCACCCTAGCTGGTAGGTTCTCCTCTGGTTCATTTGGTATCGGCGCCAAGGGGGTGCAATTGAGGAAGTCCTGGGGGACCGCAGCGTCCATCGCCACAGTCGTGTTCATGGGCTCGCCCGCGCTCGCTACTGATACATCGGGGTTAGTTGACGTGACTTCGGGGATGTGGACGTTGCATGACGGCGATAGCACCACCAGCTTCTTTTACGGCAATCCGGGCGATCGACCGTTCATGGGCGATTGGAACTGTGACGGGGTGGACACCCCGGGTTTGTACCGCCAATCCGACGGTTTCGTCTATCTACGCAACACCAACACCCAGGGCATCGCCGACATCAGGTTCTTCTTCGGAAACCCCGGTGACGTGCCCATTGCCGGTGACTTTGACGGCGACAACTGCGATACCGTTTCGATCTATCGGCCCGCCGAGGCTCAGTTCTACATCATCAACGAGCTAGGCCAAGACGGAGGCGGGCTGGGTGCCGCCGAGTACTCCTACTTCTACGGAAACCCGGGTGATGTGCCCTTTATCGGGGACTGGAACAACGACAACATCGACACGGCCGGCCTGCGGCGACCCGCAGACGGTTTTGTATACCTCCGCAATACCAACACGCAGGGAATAGCTGACCTTGCGTTCTTCTATGGCAACCCCGGCGACCATCCGTTTGCGGGCGACTGGAACGGAGACGGCGTCGACTCGATCGGACTCTTTCGGCCAAGCACCTGCACCACCTTCTTGCGCAACGCGCTGTCGACGGGGATCGCCGACGCCTCTTTGTTGATTGGCACGCAACCCAGTTCGCGACCGGTGTCAGGTGAGTTCGGCGCCCTTTCCGGGAGTGGAGGTGTCACCACGGCTGCGGTGCCGCCCCTAACTCTCACCACGGTGGTCACCGGATTGTCGTCTCCGGTATTCGCAACCGCCGCCCCCGGAGACTGCCGCCTCTATGTGGTTGAGCAGGGCGGGGACATCGAGATCATCCAAGATGGGGCACGCCTATCGACCCCGTTCCTCGACATTCCCGTGACCTGCTGTGGCGAACGTGGCCTGCTCGGTCTTGCCTTTCACCCCAACTACGCCTCCAACGGACTCTTCTACGTCAACTACAAGCGGGGGCTCACGACGGTCATCTCCGAGTTCCGTGTGTCGGCGAACCGCAATCGTGCCGATCACAACTCTGAACGGATCCTTCTTGAGATACCGCAGACCTTCGATAATCACAACGGCGGGATGCTCGCTTTTGCCCCCGACGGCACCCTCTTGATTGGAACTGGTGATGGTGGTGGCGGCGGCGACACCGAAGACAACGCCGAGAACCCCAATCGTCTGCTCGGCAAGATTCTGCGGATCGATGTCAACAGCGGATCCCCCTATTCGATTCCCACAACCAACCCCTTCCGCAATGGTGGTGGCCGGGCCGAGGTCTGGTTGCTTGGACTGCGCAATCCTTGGAGGTTCTCGGTCGACGGCAACAATCACATCTATATTGGCGATGTCGGACAAGGCACCACGGAGGAGATCGACGCAGTTCCGGTTGGCTCGGGCGGGCTCAACCTGGGGTGGAACACCTGGGAAGGCAATTCGTGTCACGAGGCGCCCTGTAACGCGGGTGGTTTCACCTTCCCGGTACACCAATACGCCAATGCCGGTGCAGCCTGTTCGGTCACGGGTGGTTACGTTTACCGGGGAAACGCGATACCCGATCTGGCCGGAACGTACTTCTACGGCGACTTCTGTGCGGGCT
>CAYYRT010000120.1:0-3079 GCA_964474055.1 uncultured Acidimicrobiaceae bacterium
CCGTCCCACTGCCCGCGCTGCGGACGAGGGCTCGTCTGGTACGAGAACATTCCGGTGATGTCGTGGCTCCTGCTTCGGGCTCGCTGCCGCGGATGCGGCGAGCCGATCTCGATGATATACCCGCTGATCGAGCTGGCCACCGCCGGCATCTGGGCCTACATGGCGTGGCGCCACGGTGTCACCATTGAGGCGCTCCGTGGGGCCGTCTTGGCCACGATTCTGCGCGGCATCGCCATGAGCGACGCGCGGCAGTATCTCATTCCCGACGAGTTCAGCTGGGGCGGGCTGGTCATCGGTCTACTTTTCAGCCTGGCCGGTGGCCTGCCGGGCCTGGGGACGGCACTCATCGGTGCCGCGGTTGGCTTCTGCCTTCTCTGGCTGGTGGGTACGGTGGGAACCTGGGTGTTCAAGGAGGACGCCATGGGAGGTGGTGACGTCAAGATGATGGCGATGGTGGGAGCCTTCGTCGGATGGCAAGGAGTGCTGCTCACCATCTTCCTCGGGGCGCTGCTGGGCAGTCTCGTCTTCGTGCCACTCCTTCTCCTGGGGCAGAAGAAGCTGGTGCCCTTCGGCATCTTCCTCGCCATCGGCGCGGCCGTCGCCTACGAGGCCGGACCGACGATTATAGGCTGGTACGTCCGATATCTCACCGGCGCATGAGGGCACGGCAGTCATCTACCTCGAGGGCAAGGCTCCGCCCCCTCGTCCTGCTCGGGGTGACAACTCTCGTCGTCCTGGTCGCACCTCTCCTGTCCTGCCGAGGCTCGGCCCGGCCGACCTCGCGAACCGGTCTCCTGCAGCATCTGGTGGACAGTCTTCGGACACCGGTCGAGCAGGCCACCGGTCTCACCTTCAAGGCGAGCCCCCGAGTGGCCATCCGGTCCCGCCAGCAGGTGAGGGCCTATCTCATCCGCAAGCTGGACGAGCAGCTCCCGCCGGCCAAGATGGGTGGCCTGGAGACGACGTATAAGCTGTTCGGCCTGCTGCCGGACACGCTCCAGCTTCGGGCGCTTCTGGTCGACCTCTACACCGAGCAGGTCGCCGGGTACTACGACCCCGACTCGGCCACGCTGTTCGCGGTCGCCGACGCAGACCCGGTACAGCTTCGCCTGGTCCTGGCGCATGAGATGATTCACGCGCTCCAGGGGCAGTACATCCCGCTCGATTCGATTCTGCACGACACCTCCAACAACGACCGGCTGACCGCCGCGCAGGCTGTGCTCGAGGGGCAGGCCACCCTGGCCTCCATCGAGGTGTTGGCGCCGGGGCAGAACGTGGGCGCCAACCCCGAGTTCTGGGAGCTCTATCGGGAGCAGGTCCGGCAGCAGCAGTCGTCCATGCCGGTGTTTGCCAAGGCGCCGCTGGTGGTGCGCGAGTCACTGATCTTTCCCTACCTCGCGGGCGCGGAGTTCATGCATTGGTGGAAGACCTCGCCCCTGCGGGACACCGTTCCGTACGGGCCCCGGATGCCGGTGTCCGCCGAGCAGATTCTCTTTCCCGATCGCTACCTCAGGGGTGACAAGCCGGTGTCGCTGGCGCTGCCGCCCAGTGAGGAAGTCCTCCATGAGGACGTGCTGGGCGAAAGCGAGATGCGTGTGCTCATGGCGCGCTTGTCCGGGACACGGGAGGTCCGGTCCGGCGGCCCGATCGGATGGGGAGGGGATCGGTACCGGGTATTCCCGACGCCGTCGGGTCCGGCGCTGGTGTGGTACGTGGTGTGGGATGACACCCGGGCGGCGGAACGTTTCACCTGGGGCTACGGTGGGAAGCTGCGATCGACCTCGCGCGAGGGCTACCGGACGGTGCTGGAGAGCTTCGAGGTCGAGGGCAAGCCCGCGATGCGGTACGTGCTTGCCCCGGTGGCCTGGGAGGGCTGGGGCGAGGTGCCGGAGGTGTCTCTGAAGGCTGGACCCTGAGGGCGAGCCGGAGTCATTGCGAGGGCGCCGTTCGGCTGGGCTCAGGGCAGGCTCCGCGCCCGAAGCAATCCAGCCGCCGGGACTGCGGAGCAGCCGGATCGCCACGCGGGCTGCAGCCCGCTCGCGATGACTGCCTGGTTCGCCCTCGCCACTAGAGCAGCTGGGTCACACTATAGATGATCAGGCCCACGAGGCCGCCCACCAGCGTTCCGTTGATCCGGATGAACTGTAGATCCCGCCCCACCAGCAGCTCGATGCGGCGGGAGGTCTCCTCCGGGTCCCAGGCGCTCACCGTCTGCGCGATCAGCTGACCTACCTCGTGGCGATGCTGCTCCACCACACTGAGCACCGCCCCGATCACCCAGCCGTCCACCTTCTCCAGCAGTGCCTCGTCCTCGAGCGCCGCGCTGGCCAGCGCCGAGAGACCGCGTGCCACGGCGTCGATGACGCCCCCCTCGCCCGGTGCATTCTTGCGGCTCAGCGCCTCCTTCACGTCGCCCCACAGCGAGGCGGCCAGCCGGCCGCTGGTCTCGGGGTCCAGGATCTGTTGCTTGATGGCCTCGGCCCGGGCGATGACTTCCGGGGATTGCTGCAGCTGCACCATCCATTCGGAGAGCAGCTCGTCGAACAGACGCCGCAGCGGATGATCGGGGTCGGCGCCGACCGCGATGAGGGTGCGCTCGATTCCGCCCAGGACCTTCCGGTGGATCCGCTCGTCCACCATCTCCGGAACCCACCACGGGCTTTCCTCCCGGATGCGCTCGCGGATCAGGATCTCGTTCTCCGCTACCAGGTGGTTGAGTCCGTGGATGACCCGGTCGAGCAGCTGCTGGTGCCGGTTGTCCACCGTGAGCAGCTCCAGCCCCTTCGAGAGCACCGGCGCGATCGGCATACGGCGGAGCGGCTCGATGACGCTCCGATCGAGCAGGGCGTGCACGTCCTCGTCGTGAATGACCGTGCCAGCGCTCTCGAGCACCGAGGCGACGTGCTGTGCCGCCTTGCGCGCGTTCTCCGGGTCGGCGAGCCACTCGGCCGCGCGGCGGCTGATCTGGGCCGCCCGGAGCTTTGCCGCCAGGACCTCGGACGACAGAAAGTTGTTTTGGACGAAGTTGCCCAGACTTCGCCCGATGCGGTCCTTGCGACTGGGAATGATGGCGGTGTGG
>CAYYRT010000121.1:0-8584 GCA_964474055.1 uncultured Acidimicrobiaceae bacterium
AGGCCCACGGGATCGACGCGTGGGCCTACCTGCGCGACGTCCTCGAGCGCATCCCCACGCATCCCAATTCCCGTCGCGCCGAGCTGCTGCCCAGGAACTGGAAAGCCGCGCAGCCCCTCGCCCCGGCGTAGCCCCCGAACCACCCGCCCCACCGCCGTCAACCACCCCCGTCGCGCCGGGGTGGGGTTCACCGGACGCTTACATGATGGGCGACCTCCTCAAGAACATGCGGTCCAGCCAGATCTTCAGCGTGTGCGGCCTGCCCGACGTCGAGCTTCGGCGTCTGCCGGACAAGCGGTACGAGGTCAAGCTTGCAAAGCTCAACCTCTTCGATCCGGCGACGATGGATGCGAAGCACATGGACGCTGGCGACGTGCCGGCCTGGTTTCTCGACACCGACTACAACAACCTCTGCTTCCACGTGTCCCAGGCCTTCTTCCCGCGCACGGGGGCCTGGGACGACATCCAGCGCGCCCTCCGAGGCGAGTATGACGACACGGTCTGGGAGCACCTGGCCGGTACGGTAAGCGCGCCCTTCGAGGCCGGAGAGCACGGCCAGGTGGCCGTCAAGGTCATCGACGACCGCGGCAACGAGCTGCTGGTCGTGAAGAGCCTGAGGGACGCGACGACGTGATCCACCGCGTCGGCCTGCGCCGCTTCAAGCGGTTCGGCGACGTCCAGTTCGTCTTGCCCGGACACGTGGTGCTGGCCGGCCCGAACAACACCGGCAAGACCACGGTGCTCCAGGCCATCGCGGCCTGGTCGCTCGCACTCAACCGGTGGAGGGAGCTGAACGACTTCCAGCGCCACCGCGGGTACTACGCAAGGGCTCCCATCGCACGTCAGGCCTTCTCGGCCGTGCCCTTGCGGGCCTTCGATCTCCTGTGGCGAGAGCGCGACTATACGGGAAGCCTCGAGATCGAGATCCAAAGCTCCGCCGCTGGCTGGACGGTCTCCATGGAGCTGATGGCGGACAGCACCGAGCAGATCTACGTCCGGCCTCTCCCGACGGCAACCCCCGAGGTCGTGAGAAACGCGAAGCTCACAACGGCCTTCGTTCCGGCCATGAGTGGCCTCGGCACCGAAGAGCCGCTCTACCAGCGCCCGAAGGTCGATCAGCTCCTCGGGCAGGCCAAGCCGGGCGACGTGCTCCGCAACCTGCTGGTGGAGGCGGCCGGCTCCGAGCCGGCCTGGGCCGGGCTCCAGGAGTCCATCCGTCGGCTCTTCGGCTTCGAGCTGGCGCCCCCGGACGCCACGGGCCCGCATATCCTGGCCGAGTACCGCGAGCATCCGGGCGGACCAGCTCTCGACATCGCCAGCGCGGGCAGTGGGTTCCAGCAGGTTCTGATGCTGCTGGCCTTCCTGCGGACACGGCCCGGCGCTGTCTTGCTGCTGGACGAGCCGGACGCCCACCTTCACGTGATCCTTCAGGACGCGATCTACGGGGAGCTGCGCGCGGTCGCCGCGCAGTTGAGGTCGCAGTTGATCATCGCGACGCACTCGGAAGTCATCATCAATGGAGCCGAGCCACGCGAGCTGTGTGTCCTCTTCGACGGGCCGCGGATGCTGGCGACGACGGAAGACCAGGCCCGCGTGATCCTCTCGCTGAAGGCTCTGTCGCAGACCGACATGATGCTAGCGCTGAACGCACCCGGCGTGCTCTACCTGGAGAACTACACCGACCGCGACATCCTCCGGGAGTGGGCCAGGGTCCTCAGGCATCCGGCCCACGATCTCTTCAGCTCCCGGACGTTCTTCTGGAGGCCGACTGTCGCGGAGACACGGACGGGATCCCCGGGCGTTCGGGCCTCCCAACACTACGAGGCGCTGCGGCTCGTTCGCGAGAACCTTCCGGCCCTGGAGCTCGTCGATGGCGATGCGCGCCCGGAGATCCAGCCGACCGAGATCACCGGCCGCGGCTTCCAGCGGCTCCGGTGGCGACGCTACGAGATCGAGAGCTATCTGGTGCATCCAGACGCCCTCGCCCGTTTCGTCGAGCACACGGTCGGCCTGGCGGCGGCGGGCCCGCACCTCGACGACCTGCGGCGCTACCTTCAGGAGAACTTCCCGCCGGCGGTGCTCCGCGACCCCCTGGGAGACCACGCTTTTCTCAATGCCACGAAGGCCCGCACGGAGCTGCTACCACCCGCTCTTGCGGCCGCCGGGCTCCCGGGGCTGCCCTATACCCGGTACCAGGATATCGCCGCCGTCATGCGGCCCGACGAGATCCATCCCGAGATCGTGGACAAGCTCGACGGGATCATGAGGGCGTTTGGGCTGTGAGCGGCTTCGAGGTCCCCGAACCGATCCTCGGCGGCCCCTACGAGGAGCCGGCCGAGCACTGGCGCATCTTGGAGGGGGAGCTGCCGCGCCGAGAGCCGGGGCGCCGGCCGGCCATGTACTACTACCGCCCGCCAGGCCCGGTCAGCGAAGGCGAAGGTAACGGGCTCGGCACGCTAATCGAGATGAAGCTGGTCAACCGCATCCGCCAGCGCCTCAAGGAGTGGCAAGCCGCGGGGCGGCCCGGCGTGACGCGCACCACGCTGGAGCTGATCGAGTACTGGATGCGCGAAGGCCGGCAGCAGCGGCTCTTCTTCGCCCAGCGCGAGGCCGCCGAGACCATCATCTTTCTCTCCGAGACGCGCGCCGACTTCCGGCAGGGGATCGAGATCCCCCTCGACGAGCCGAGCGAGGAGCGGCAGGCGGCCGGTCACACCGCCTTCCGCCGTCTCGCGTGCAAGATGGCCACCGGCAGCGGCAAGACCACGGTCATGGCCATGCTGGCAGCGTGGAGCATCCTGAACAAGGTCAACAACCGGGCCGATGGCCGCTTCTCCGCCGTGGTGCTCGTCGTATGCCCGAACGTCACCATCCGGAGCCGTCTGGGCGAGCTGGACCCCCGCGAGGGGGACGCCAGCCTCTACCGCACGCGGGACCTGGTGCCCCAGCACCTCATGGCCGATCTCACCCAGGGGCGCGTGCTCATCACCAACTGGCATGTCTTCGAGCCGCAGGCCGTGACCCCGGGCGGGGTGAGCGCCAAGGTAGCGCGAGCCGGTGTCACGGTGCGGACGCTGGAAACGATCACCATCGGCCCCCGCACGACGACCGCGCGCAACCGCCGGTACCTCACCCAGGAAGAACTGGACCGCCAGCTCGCGGCCGGGCTGCTCACCGTGATCGATGAGGACCGCGACCGCCAGGGCAACCTCCGCAAGGTGCGGGTGGAGTCGTTCCGCCACGTGGAGAGCGACACGGCCCTCGTCAACCGCGTGATCAGCCGCGAGGTGGGTGGGAAACAGAACCTCCTCGTTTTCAACGACGAGGCTCATCACGCCTACCGGATCCGCCGCGAGGAGTCCGAGGGCGAGATCGAGGACCTCTTCGGCGACGCGGAGGACCAGGACGAGTTCTACCGGGAGGCCACGGAATGGATAAACGGGCTCGACCGGATCCATAGGCTGCGTGGCATCAACTTCTGCGTGGATCTGTCGGCCACGCCGTACTACCTCGGGCGCATGGGCCAGGACACCAACCGCATCTTCCCCTGGGTGGTGAGCGACTTCGGGCTGACCGACGCCATCGAGTCGGGGTTGGTGAAGATCCCCCAGCTCGCCGTGCGCGACACCACTGGCGCCGACATTCCCGGCTACTTCAATATCTGGCGCTGGATCATGCCGCGGCTCACCACCAGCGAGCGTGGCGGCTCCCGCGGCAACCCAAAGCCGGAAGCGGTGGTGAAGTGGGCAGCCACGCCCGTCGCCATGCTCGGCGGGTTGTGGGAGGAGTTGCGGGCGGAATGGGCGGAGCGACAGGACGATCCGCGGCCGCCCGTCTTCATCATCGTGTGCCGCAACACAGCCATCGCCAGGGTCGTCTACGAGTGGCTGGCCCTCGACCGTCCGCCGGCTGGCATCCCGCCGGCTAACATCGCCGGGTTCCGCAACGCGCCCGGCAAGGAAAACACGATCCGGGTCGACTCCAAGGTGGTGCACGAGACCGACAGCGACCAGGCCAAGAGCAATGAGTCCGCGTGGATGCGGGTCACGCTCGACACTGTGGGCAAGGTTGCCTGGCCGTCGGACCGCCAGGGCCGGCCCATCTACCCCGCCGGGTTCGAGGACCTCGCCCGGAAGCTCGGCAAGCCGCTACATCCGCCCGGACGCGACGTCCGCTGCATCGTGAGCGTGGGGATGCTGACCGAGGGCTGGGACTGCAGCACCGTCACGCACATCGTCGGGCTGCGTCCGTTCATGTCACAGCTACTGTGCGAGCAGGTGGTGGGCCGCGGGCTCCGGCGCTCGAGCTATGAAGTTGGCCCGGATGGACGGTTGGGCGAAGAGGTGGCCAAGGTCTTCGGAGTGCCCTTCCAGGTCATCCCCTTCAAGGAAAACAAAGGCACGTCCCGCCCGCCAACGATCAAGCGGTATCACGTGCACGCCGTGCCGGCCAGGGCGGCCCTCGAGATCCGATTCCCGCGGGTCGAGGGCTACCGGCAGGCCATTCGCAATCGCGTCATGCTGAACTGGGCGGCCGTGTCGTCCGTGACGCTCGACCCGATGAAGATCCCGCCGGAGGTTGAGGTAAAGGCGGCGCTGCCCAATAATAAGGGGCGGCCCTCGCTCACTGGGCCCGGCAAGCTCGAGCGCGTGGACCTGAACCCGTATCGGGCCGGTTATCGGATGCAACAAGTCGTGTTCGACATGGCGGCTGATCTCACACGTGACTACGTGGGCCACCCGGGCTGCGAGGCACCCGCCCACGTCCTCTTCCCGCAGCTCGCCCGGATCGTGGAGCGATTCCTCGCCGAGCGGGTGCATCCGCTCCCGCCGGCGAACAAGCTCGACGTCGCGCTGTCGCCCTACTACGGCTGGGTGATCGAGGCGCTCGTCGGCGCCATCAAGCCTGACACATCGGAGGGCGAGGCGCCCGAGCTGCCGCGCTACGAGAGCAGGAGGAGCGAGGGCTCGACCGCGGAGGTTGATTTCTGGACCAGCCGTGACGTGCGCGAAGTGGTGAATAGCCACGTCAACTACGTGGTGGCGGACACGGCAAAATGGGAGCAATCGGCCGCCTACGTCCTCGATACCCATGCTCTGGTCGAGGCCTTCGCCAAGAACGCCGGCCTCGGGTTCGCCATGCCGTACCTGCACAACGGCCAGACTCACGACTACGTCCCGGACTTCATCGTCCGCCTCCGGACCGACCCGCCGAGACATCTCGTGCTGGAAACCAAGGGCTTCGACCCCCTCGAAGCGGTCAAGGTAGCCGCCGCCCGACGCTGGGTGGCGGCGGTGAATGCCGATGGAAGGTACGGCTCGTGGGCCTACGCGATCGCCAAGCGGGTCGCGGACGTCGAAGCCGCTGTGGCCCAGGCTGCTCGGTAGTCATCCTGAGAAGCCGGCAAGTGGGCCGTCACTGCCGCAGTTACTCCGATCGCAAGCGGCGCTGGCCACCGTGACGTCATCGTCACCAGACGAGCTCCGGGAGGCGATCGCCCGCGAGGAAGCTCGGCTCGTGGGCCTGGAGGATGAGCGCCGCCGGGCACAGGACCGGCTGGAAGCCCTCCAAAGCGACCTGGCCGCTCTGGAGGCCCCCGCCGCCGGTCGGCTGCTTCCCCTCCTCTCAGATCCAACCCGACCCGAAACTTCCAACCAGAAGGTGGCGCTCTTCCGTCAACTCTTCCGGGGTCGAGACGACGTCTACCCGCGGCTCTGGACCAACATCACCACGGGTCGCAAAGGATACGCTCCAGCGTGCGGGAACGAGTGGGTACGCGGCATCTGCGAGAAACCGCGCGTCAAGTGTGGGGAGTGTCCCAACCAGGCGTTCATTCCTGTAACGGATCAGGTCATTCTCGATCACCTTCAAGGGCGGCATGTCGTCGGCGTCTACCCGCTCCTCACAGATGAGACCTGCTGGCTTCTGGCCGCCGACTTCGACAAGAGTTCCTGGGCGGACGACGTGTTGGCGTTCGCGGAGACGTGCCGGACGATTGGCCTGCCGGTTGCCATCGAGCGTTCCCGATCCGGCCAAGGCGCGCATGCCTGGTTCTTCTTCACCGCGCCCGTCGCTGCCGGTCTGGCTCGAAAGATGGCGTGTTTCCTGCTCACGGAGACGATGTCTCGCCGTCATCAGCTCAGCATGGGGTCCTACGACCGGCTCTTTCCCCATCAGGACACGCTACCCCGCGGCGGCTTCGGGAATCTTATCGCACTCCCGCTCCAGCACGGCCCCCGACAGGCGGGCAATACGGTCTTTCTGGACGATCAGCTCGCCCCCTATCCCGATCAGTGGGCCTACCTTGCTTCAACCCCTCGGATCGAAGCTGCCGTCGTTGAGCGCGTCGCGCGGGATGCGACGCGGACCGGTCAAGTGCTGGGCGTGCGGTGGCCCGATGACGAGAGCGACGACGACCAGGCCCCCTGGAACCGCGCCCCGTCTCGACGGACCGCCACAGTCCGCCTGCCGGGGCCACTCCCCAGGAATGTCCGCGGTGTCCTGGCTCAGAAGCTCTTCATCGAGAAGGCGGGGCTGCTCTCGGCGCAGCTCAACCAGATCAAGCGACTGGGAGCCTTCCAGAATCCCGAGTTCTACAAGAAGCAGCAGCTCCGGCTCTCGACCGCGCTCACTCCGCGGGTGATCGCCTGTGCCGAAGAGCTCCCCGAATACGTTGCGCTGCCCCGGGGGTGTCGTGAGGATCTCGAGGAACTCCTCGGGGAGGCAGGAAGCCGCATGGTCATCGAGGACCGGCGTCAGGAGGGCGGACGACTTGACCTCGGGTTTCAGGGCGAGCTGACTCCCGTCCAGGAGCAGGCTGCGCGGACGCTCTTGGCGCACGAGACCGGCGTCTTCGTGGCACCGCCGGGAGTTGGCAAGACGGTCGTGGGGACCTACCTGGTGGCGGCCCGGGCCCGAAGCACGCTCGTCCTCGTCCATCGACAGCCTCTGCTCGACCAGTGGATCGCGCAGCTGTCGATGTTCCTCGGGCTGGACCCGAAGGCGATTGGGCAGATCGGGGCGGGCAAGCGGACGCCAACGGGTCAGCTGGACGTGGCCATGCTACAGAGCCTCGTCCGGGAGGGACAGGTGGACGACGTCGTGGCGGGCTACGGCTACGTCATCGTCGATGAGTGCCACCACGTCCCGGCGGTGTCTTTCGAGCGGGTCCTCTCCGAGGTCAAGGCACGCTTCGTCACCGGCTTGACGGCCACGCCTCGCCGGCGGGACGGGCTCCACCCGATCCTCCAGATGCAGCTTGGGCCCGTGCGCTACGCCGTGGATCCCAAGAGCCAGGCGGCCCGCCGGCCATTCGACCACCGGCTGGTGGTCCGCCAGACCGACTTCACCGGAAGCGCTCTGGAGCCAAACCAGGGCATTCAGGCTCTCTACGGCGCGCTGGCCGCAGACGAGGGACGGAATCGGCTGATCCTCGGCGACGTCATCCACTCGATCGAGGAAGGCCGGTCGCCAATCCTCCTGACAGAGCGGAAGGACCATCTGGAGCATCTGGCCACCCGGCTTCAGCCCCTCGTCCGCAATCTCGTCGTCCTTCAGGGCGGAATGACACCAGGCGAGCGCCGCGAGGTCACGGCGCGCCTCGCGCGTATTCCAGATGACGAGCCGAGGCTCGTGGTTGCCACGGGGCGGTACATCGGCGAAGGCTTCGACGACGCACGGCTCGACACCCTGTTCCTCACGATGCCCGTGTCCTGGAAGGGCACCCTGGTCCAGTACGCGGGTCGGCTCCACCGCCTCCACCCGGGCAAGGCGGAGGTGCGCATCTACGACTACGTCGATCGTGAGGTGCCACTCTTCCTGCGGATGTTCGAGAAGCGACTCCGAGGTTACCGCGCCATCGGCTATGCGCGCGACGCCGCGCCCGTCGCGTACGACGCGAAGTCCGACGGGCTGATGCCCGATCTATCGATCGACGAGACGCGGCGAGTCGGCGAGCAGGTGAGGGGACGCGGGGTCAGTGCGACCGGCCCGGCCCGCCGACGTCCTGCACGGAGAGCTTCCGGACGCGGCGCAGCCGTACCATCGCGCCGAGGAGCCTCGAAACGGCGGGCAACCCAGGACTGAGGAGCGCTCTAACCTGCTCTAATCACGAACGCGTGTTCCGCGTCCGATGCACCCCCTCACCCTGTCCCTCTCCCCCTCCGGGGGCGAGGGGATCGAAACGGCTCCCTCTCCCTCGGAGAGGGAGAGGGTCGGTGAGCGTGGCGCATGTGCTCGCGCATAATCCCGGCTAATCCCGGGATCGCAGGTGACATAGAGTCCGATCGCCAGACGGCTCCCAGAGACAGGGCGGACAATCCCGGGTGGGACGCGAGGTCCTGTGGGGGGAAGCGGCCATCGGCGGCATCCCGCGCTACACACATCCCGCGCTCCTGCTTGACAAGGGCCCCGGTTTGGTGAAGATTGGGCCACCCCGCCGGGTCCGGCCCCGCGGAGGCCAGTCGACAGGTCCGAGCCCAGGAATCGAGCGCCGCTCCCGATGGAACCTTCGAGGAGAACGCCATGATCCGACGAGTGCTCCTGATCGCGATCGCATCCTTCCTCTCCCTGATGCTGGTCGCGC
>CAYYRT010000122.1:0-16156 GCA_964474055.1 uncultured Acidimicrobiaceae bacterium
GAGATCGGCCTCTCTTGCCTCACCCGGTCCGTTGACGACGCATCCCATCACCGCCACCTGGATCGGCAGGTTCAGTTCCTCGAGAGCCTTTTGTGCCTCGTTGGCCACCCGGATCACATCGACTTCAGCCCGGCCACAGGACGGACAGGCGATCAGGTCGAGGCCCTTTCGTTCTCGCAGTCCCAGGTACTCCAGTAGTTGCCGGCCGGCCTTGGCCTCTTCGACGGGGTCGGCCGTCAGCGAGAAGCGAATAGTGTCGCCGATGCCTTCCATCAACAATGTGGAGATCCCGGCTACGGACTTGATGAGGCCCCCGGGCAACGGGCCCGCTTCGGTCACCCCCAGGTGGAGTGGATACTCAACCGCCTGAGCCAGCAGTCGATAGGACTCAATCATGGTTGGCACGTTGGAATGTTTGACCGAGATCTTGATGTCGAAGAAATCGACCTCTTCGAGATAACGGATCTCCTTTTGCGCCGATTCCACCAATGCCTCGGGAACCGCAGCCTGGTACTTCTCGAGCAGGTCCTTGTCGAGCGAGCCGGCATTGACGCCGACCCGGATGGGCACCCCGCGGTCTTTGGCCTCGCGGGCGACGGTCTTGATGTGCTCCTCGTTGCGAATGTTCCCGGGATTGAGACGCAGCCCCTGCACTCCGGCCTCCAGGGCGGCCAGGGCCAACCGGTATTGGAAGTGAATGTCGGCGATGATCGGCACCGGCGAGCGCGGCACGATCTCAGCTAGTCCCTGAGCCGCTTCGACGTCGTTGCAGGTGATGCGGACGATGTCGGCGCCGGCCCCCTTCAAGGCGTAGACCTGAGCGAGAGTGCCATCGACATCGGCGGTCTTCGTCGTGCACATTGATTGCACGCTGATGGGGGCGTCGCCCCCGACGGCCACCGACCCCACCAGGAGTTGGCGCGTGTGACGGCGAACAGCCACTACAAGTCGATCGGGTTGACGATGTCGAGAATGATCGCGACAAGGCCGAGGAAACCGACCAGGCCGATCACCAACGCCGCCACCGGGGCCAACACCCGGACATCGACCCGGCGACGGAAGATCTTCTCGAACAGGGCAACCGCAAAGTGCCCACCGTCGAGCGGATAAAGCGGCAAAACGTTGAGGGTGCCGAGCATCACGTTGACTGAGGCCAGCAACACCATGAAGGAGGCCAGACCCAGCTCGTCGACCTGGGCGCCGATATTTCCGATCCCTATGGGGCTCACGGGCCGGATGTCGTCGGGGATTTCGGTGTTGCCAACCAACACGCCGGCTAAACGGCCCAGGGTTTCCGGCTGCACGATCCGGCCGAGAACATCGAAGGTCAGACCGACGGCAATCCCGAGTTGGCGTCCTCCGAGACGGCCTGCCTCCAGAAACCCGACCTGACGGATCTCGTTGAGAGGGCCGACACCCAAGAAACCGCGCTTTTCGCCGTTGGCGTCCTCGGTCACCGCCAGCACCGCGCTCAGGTCGATCATCTGTCCGCTGCGCTCCACGGTGATCTCCACCTCTTCGCCCGGGCGGGTGGATAACGCGGCGGCCACGGCATCCCAATCCGGTGTGGGCACCCCGTCGACGGCGGCGATACGATCACCGGGCTGCATGCCGGCACTCGCAGCGGGCGTCGGATTTCCGTCGGTAAGAAGGGGGACCACTACATCTACGGTGGTAGTCGGTCCAACGGGGATCCCTGATACCAGCAGCACCGCCGAGAACATGACATAGGCGATCAGGAAGTTCATCCCCACCCCGGCCAGGACCACGATCGACTTCTTCCAAAACGGCTTGTCCCGGTAGGTGCGACCCTCGTCTTCGGGCGCGACCTCCTCGAGGGGGTTCATGCCGACCACCCGGACGTAGCCGCCCAGGGGTATCGCCTTGATGCCGTACTCAGTCTCGCCCCGTTTGAACGACCACAGCTTCGGTCCGAACCCGAAAAAGAACTCGGTGGCCTTGATACCGACGGCTTTGGCTGCGATGAAGTGACCGAACTCGTGAGCGGTCACAAAGAACACGATGGCGACAATCCCGCCGATGGCACCGAACAAGGTCCAAGACTCCCTGATTTGCGAAACCAAACGCTAACCGTCCGGCCGGCCTAATTCGCAGGACGCATCAACAAACTCCGGCGATGAGGCTCGCTGCGGTGTGTCTGGCCTCCCGATCGACCTCCATTACCTCGTCCACCCCGGACAGGGTCCGCCACGGGACCTGCTCCAAGGTAGACGCAATGACTCGGGATATACCCGTAAAGCCAAGCCGACCCTGAAGAAACGCCTCCACCGCGATCTCGTCGGCCGCGTTGAACACTGCGGGCGCCGACCCCCCGGTTCGGCCGGCGTGATAACCGAGGCCGAGGCATGGAAACCTTTCGAAGTCTGGCTTGTGAAAATCCAACGACAAGCCAGCCCATTGAAAGTCGTCGATGATCCGGGGGCCACGTTCGGGATATGTAAGGGCGTACTCGATCGGAAGCCGCATGTCCGGAGGACCCAGTTGGGCCTTGACCGAGCCGTCCGAAAACTCGACCATCGAGTGGATGACGCTCTGAGGGTGGACCAGCACCTCGATATGGTCGTAATCCAGCCCGAACAACCGCTGAGTTTCGATCACTTCCAGGCCTTTGTTGACGAGGGTGGCCGAATCGACGGTTATCCGCCGGCCCATCTCCCAGTTCGGGTGACGAAGCGCCTGGTCGGGGGTGACATCATCGAGGTCACCGATCGGCCACTGCCGAAAGGGTCCTCCGCTGGCAGTGAGCCAGATACGGGCCGGGCTCTTGGAGGGCTCGCCAATCAAACATTGGAATATGGCCGAGTGTTCGGAATCAACCGGGATCAACTCCGCTCCTGACTTGCGCACGGCCGCCATGACGAGGTCCCCGGCGGCGACCAGCGATTCCTTGTTCGCCAGCGCCAACCGGTTTCGGGCCCCAATCGCGGCAAGCGTCGGACCGAGACCGGCCAGCCCGACGATACCATTGACGACCACGACTCCGCTGATCGCGGCCATGTCAGCGACCGCCTCGGTTCCATACTCGACCCGGTGGCCCGCCACAGCATGGGAAAAATTCTCCCGCTCTGAATCACTTCCGCCGGCAATGGCCAGCGTGGCATCCGGGTAACGACCGGCCAGAGCCAGGAACTCGCTCGAAGGGTGTCCCGCCGCCAGACCGGCGATCGAAAGGTTCAGGTGGGCCGCCACCTCCAGCGTCTGCAGCCCGATCGAGCCGGTGGCCCCAAGGACCACAACCGACCGGCTCACAACAAGCCGGCAGTGAGAAAGAAGACGTAGGCAGCCGGAACCACAAAGAGAAGGGCGTCGATCCGATCGAGCATCCCCCCATGGCCCGGGAGCACGGTACCCATGTCCTTGACTCCCAATGACCGTTTGATCATCGATTCGGCACCGTCTCCCAGTGGGGCCAGAACCACTACCAGGATCGCCAGAACCAGCGCTTGAACAGTGTCGACCGGGAACCAATCAACAGTTGACAGCACCGCCGCCGAGCCGACAGCGGCCACCACTCCTCCGACGAAACCCTCCCAGGTCTTCTTAGGCGAGAGCACTGGTGCCAGCGGTTGGCGACCGAACGCCTTGCCGACGAAGTAGCCACCGATGTCGAACAGGGCCGTGATCAGAACCAGCAGGACGATGAGGGATGCGCCCTGGGCGGACCGCCCGATGATCACCGCGAACGACAACTGGGCGACCCACACGGCTCCAAGCACAGTAGAGGCAGCGTTGTCCAGGGGGCGTCGCCGAGAGACCACCGAGAAGAAGAGCACGACCGCCACCACCGACAGGACCAGCGTCACGAGTATCGGTCCGGCTCCTCCGACGTGAGCGGCGATGGCCGAGCCCAACACACCCGTCAAACCAAAGACCGCCAGTGGCACAAAGCCATGCCGGCGGAGAGTCGAATAGAACTCGCCGAGGGCCACGGTCATCACTAGCGCGACAAATGCGGTGAACCACCAGCCGCCCAGGAAGAGAGTCCCCATGAAGAGCCCTACCAGGACCAGGGCGGTGATGACCCGCAGTGTGAGATCTGAAGCAGCCGCTTGTTCGACGTGCTCGATGTCCTCTTCGGAGACTCCCTTGAGGCCGGTGACGTCTTCAAAATCCACGAGACCGGAACCGACTCCTGCCATCGAAGCGGCGACCGCCGGCCGGGAGAACGGTTCCTCGTACTCGGCCCTTGCAACCTCCTCGGCCAGGTCGCGATACTCGGCAGTGGTGGCCGACAGGTAGACCTCTTGTGAGATGGTCGATGTGTCGTCGTCGTCATAGCCCATCAAATCGTCGACGCCCTCGGTCGGCTGTTCGGGAGCCTCTACCTCTGCTTCATCGAGGGGCTGTTCCCAGGGTCGAGTGAAACGGGTTCCGTCGGCGGGAGGCTCTGGCTCCATTCCCGGCAACCGGGGCGATTCCGGGTCTGGCACCTCAAACCTCCAAGAGCTCGGTCTCTTTGTGGTTGAGCTGATCGTCGATCCGGTGAATATGACGGTCGGTTAGATCCTGCAGCTCCTTTTCACCGCGGCGTATGTCATCGTCGGAGAGTTCACCGTGCAGGGCTTCGATGGCGTCCTTGACGTGACGCCGGACATTGCGAACCGCCACCCTGCCCTCTTCCGCCATGTGGCGAACGACCTTGATGAGGTCCCGCCGTCTCTCCTCCGTCAGGGCGGGGAAGGCCAGTCGAATCACGATCCCGTCGTTGGAAGGATTGAGTCCCAGGTCGGAGGCTTTGATCGACTTCTCGATTGCGTTGATGGTGCTCCGGTCATATGGCTGGACAACGAGCAGGCGCGGCTCGGGGACAGAAAAGGAGGCGAGCTGCTGCAACGGCGTGGTAGTGCCGTAGTAGTCGATGTTGATCCGATGAAGCACCTGGGGATTGGCACGGCCCGTGCGGACCGTCGTGAACTCCGAGGCGGTGTGGTCGACCGCGTGCTCCATCTTGCGACGAGCGTCGGCCAGTAGATCGGGGATCATCCTCTCCTCCTCAGCGGACCACGGTCCCGATCGGCTCCCCGGCCACCGCCCGTACGATGTTGCCGGGAACCGTCATATCGAACACCACGATCGGCACGCCGTGCTCCTTGCACATCGTAATGGCGGTGGTGTCCATCACCTGTAGTCCCTGGGTGATGAACTCCATATATGTCAACTCGTGCAGCTTGACCGCGTGGGGATCCAGCGCGGGGTCGGCCGAGTAGATGCCATCGACTTTGGAGGCTTTGAGGAGGACATCGGCTCCCACCTCCACCGCCCGCAGTGCGGCAGTGGTGTCCGTGGTGAAGAACGGGTTGCCGGTTCCGGCCGCGAAAACCACAACCCTTCCCTTCTCCAGGTGGCGAATCGCTCGGAGGCGGATGTAGGGCTCGGCCAGTTGTTGCATCGTGATGGCGCTTTGCACCCGGGTGGCGACCCCAGCGTGCTCGAGGGCATCACGCAGAGCCAGGGCGTTGATGACGGTGGCAAGCATGCCCATGTAGTCGGCGTTGGCCGGATCCATGCCCTTGGCCTGCTGGGATACACCCCGAAAAATGTTGCCGCCGCCAACCACGATCGCGATCTGGCTCCCCGTCTGGTTGGCCTCGGCAACCTCGGCAGCTACCCGCTGGACCGTGACTGGGTCGATGCCATAGCGCGTCGTGGCATCGGCAAATGCCTCCCCGGAGAGTTTGAGGAGAACCCGGCGACCCATCAGGAGAGGTCCTCGCCAACCGTTAGCCAGGCAACCCTGCGCACCGAGATGTTCTCCCCCATCCGGGCTGCCAGCTGATTGACCATCTCACCTACCGTACCTTCGAACCTCTGCTCGTTGACGAATCGCTGGTCATAAAGAACCTTGTCTTCGAAGAAAGCGTTGAGTTTGCCTTCCACGATCTTGGCAATGATCTGTTCGGGTTTGCCCTGTTCCCTGGCCTGCTGGTTGAAGAAGTCCCGCTGGCTCTCGAGCACCGCCGGGTCGATGTCCTTGCGCTGGATCCAGGGTGGTTTGCCCCAGGCGACGTGCAACGCGATGTCGTCGGCGGTCTGGCGGAAGTCGGGGTGCTTGGCGACAAAGTCGGTTTCGCAGGCCATCTCGATGACAACCCCGGTAACGGGCCGGTCGGCCTGAAAGTGGAGATAGTGCCCGATGGTTCCATCGGTGGCCTCGCGCTCGACCGCCCTTTGGGCCACCTTGGCAAGACCTTTCGCCCGGAGGATCTCCAGAGCCTTGTCGAAGTCCCCGTCGGTTTCGATCAGAGCGCGCTTGGCATCCATCATCCCCGCTCCGGCCATCTGCCGGAGCTTCTGGACATCCTTCGCCGAGATCTCAGCCATCCCCAGCAACCTCCGTTGGCGTCGGGATCGACTCCGGAGTGGGGGCAAAAGGCGTGGGAATGGTCATCTCGGCCTCCAGAGTTTCCTCGTCGGTCTTAGCGTGAACTCCCCGGCCTTCCTTGATCGCCTCTGCCAGAGCCCCTGCCACGGCACTGGCTGCCCTGATGGCGTCGTCGTTGCCCGCGATGACGAAGTCGATGTCGTCGGGGTCACAGTTGGAGTCGACCAGAGCCAGGGTGGTGAGGCCAAGGCGCTTGGACTCCTTCACCGCAGTGTGTTCTGTGTTGACGTCCACGATGAAAACGGCGTCTGGGACCCTGGTTAGATCGCGCACCCCGCCCAGGGTTTGCTGGAGCTTGACTAGCTCGCGGCGGAGGGCCAGCCGCTCCCGCTTGGGCAGGCCGTTGATCTCGCCGGTCGACTCCATTCGCTCGAGCTCCTTCATATAGAAGATCCGCTTCTGGATGGTCGAGAAGTTGGTGAGCATTCCGCCCAGCCAGCGGAAGTTCACGAAGGGCATACCGGCCGATTGGGCCGCTTCGGCGATCGGACCCTGCGCCTGCTTCTTCGTGCCGACAAAGAGCACAGTCCCGCCCTGGGCTACGAGGTCACGCACGTACTTGTTGGCTGCTTCGATCTGCTCCAGCGTCTGGCGCAAGTCGATGATGTGGATCCCGGTCCGCTCGCCGTAGATATACGGACGCATTTTGGGGTTCCACCGGCGGGTTTGATGTCCGAAATGGACACCCGCCTCGAGCAGCTGCTTGATGGTCACAGCCACCGTTGATCTCCTTTTTTGGTTTTTCTTCCGCCGGTGGGGTTTAGGGAACCCGGCCTTGGGGACCTCCCCTTCCGATGACAGCCGTCACCGACCGTGGGGATTCACCGACGTGTGTCGTTACAAGGGAGTGTAGACGTGAGGCGCGAGACCCCCTACCGGAAGGTGGGCTCGGCCATCCGGTTCTTGAGGGAGAGCACCGACTTGGCGTGAATCTGACAGACGCGCGACTCGGTTACCCCCAATACCTCGCCGATTTCGGCCAGGGTCAAACCCTCGAAGTAATAGAGGGTGACCACCAGCCGCTCCCGGTCGGGGAGGCGGTTGATGGCATCGGAGAGGATGTGGCGGGTTTCTTCTGCTTGAAAGGCGGCCTCGGGTCCGATCCCGCCCGGATCGGCCAGAAACTCGCCCATCGAGGTCGATGAGTCCGGACCCACCAGTTCGTCGAGAGCGACCATGCCCAGGTGTGACATCTCGGCCAGCGTCGAACGGACCGCCTCCACCCCGGTGCTCATATGGGCAGCCAGCTCTTCGTCAGACGGTGTGCGATGGAGGCGGTGCTCCAGTTCGGATAGGGACCGTTCGATCTCGCGGGCCCGGGATCGCACCGAGCGGGGCACCCAGTCGAGGGCGCGAAGGCCGTCGAGGATCGAGCCCTTGATCCGGTTGATGGCGTAGGTTTCGAATTTGAAACCCCGCTCCGGCTCGAATTTGTCAATGGCGTCGATCAGCCCGAACACCCCATTGGAGACCAGGTCGGCTTGATCGACATTGCGCGGCAGGCTGACCGCGACCCGACCGGCCACGAACTTGACGAGCGGTGAGTACTGGAGAATCAGCGCTTCCCGGGCCTTGGGATCCGCGGTCGACTTGAAACGTTGCCAGAGGCCGGAGATGTCTCCGACCTGGCCGTCATGCCCTTGGGTGGGTGTGGTCATAAGTCTTCCTGAGGTGGTGGCGGGTAACAGCAGTGTAAATCTGTGTGGTGGCAAGGTCGCGGTGTCCCAACATCTCCTGGACCGCCCTGAGATCGGCGCCTCCTTCGAGCAAATGGGTGGCAAAGGAGTGGCGGAGGGCATGGGGAAAGGTGCCGGCCCGCGCTCGCACGACCCTTCTGATCCCGCGAGCGTCAAGCGGGGCACCCCGGTTGCCGACCCACAGAGCCTCACCGGCTGATTCCTTCGCCAGATTCGGTCGACCCCTGGTTAGCCAGTCCGCAAGGGTTCGCCGGGCGGGTCGGCCCAGGGGCACCGACCGACGTCGCCCGCCTTTGCCAGTCACCGTGACCAGGTCGCCCGCCACGTCTGCCACGGTGAGTTGGGCTAGTTCTGCCACCCGCAGCCCGGTGCCGTAGAGCGTCTCGAGGATGGCGCGGTCGCGTAAGTCAAGTGCAGTCTCGCCCGGGATGGCATCGAGCAATGCCGACACGGTCCGGGCGGGCAGCGCCCGTGGCAGCCTCTCAGGGAGATTGAGACGCCCGACCTCGGCGGCCGGATTGGACGCGACTACTCCTCGCGCCACCAGATCGGCAAAGAACGCTCGGACAGCCGATGCCTTCCGCGCCAGCGAGGGGCGTGCAAGGCCACGTGCATCGAGGTGGCCGAGAAAACGCCGCACCGCTCGCCTATCGATCATCTCGAGGCTGACGGTTCCCTCGTTGGCGACAAAACCGAAAAACTGGATCAGATCGGTTCGATAGGCATCGACGGTGTGGGGAGATAGATGTCGGATTCCGGCCAACCTGGTGAGGTACTCCTCGACGGGTGCCGTTGCCCAGGGGGGAAGATCATCCATCAACATCCGGCACCCAGGCTACGCCCCGGGGTATGGGCCTATGAGCCTTTCTTGCGAGAGGTCATCGCCTGCCCCGACTCGACCCGGATACCGCCTTCGAGTTCGAGACGGGCAAGTTCGGCCAGAACCTCACCAACCGGGCGGTCAGAACCGGCCACGATTTCGTCGACAGTCCCTGCCGGGGCCACCGTCGGTTTCGCCGTGCCGGCCGGAGCCGGCCCCAGGATCAGTTCGAGGCTTTCGATCAAATCGATCGCCCCGAGAACCGGGTGGGCCCCATCGCGAATCAGGAGGTTGCATCCCGCCGATGTTTCCCGATCGATGTCGCCCGGAACCGCCAGGACGTCTTTTCCCTGCTCGAGAGCCAGGCGGGCCGTGATCAAGGCACCTCCGGTCAATCCCGCCTCGACCACGACCACGGCCGCCGACAATCCCGAAATGAGGCGGTTGCGCGCTGGGAACCGGAACGGTGCGGGGGGCGTGCCCGGTGGGTACTCGGAGATGATCGCCCCACCGCCGGTCACCAGGTCTGCCGCCAACTGGCGATTCTCCGGCGGGTAGATGGAGTCGAGGCCCGATCCGAGGACGGCAACTCCCACCCCGCCAACATCCACGACCGCTTTGTGCGCAGCGGCGTCCACCCCCCGGGCCAGTCCGCTTATAACCGGCCATCCGGCCAGGGCAACCGCCTCGCCCAGCCAGTGTGCGACCCGTCGGCCGTACGAAGTGCAACGCCGGGTACCGACGATCGCCACTCCTGGTCCCGCTGGAATGGCACCCATAGCCCACAAAGTGACAGGTGGGTCGGGAATGAGCTTGAGCATCCCGGGCACCGCCGTCGGCGCCGGGTTCACAAGCCGCTCCGATAGGCCAGCGCTTCGGCGATGTCGTTCTCTCGAACCAGTTCTTCGTGGGCTAGATCGGCGATCGTGCGGGCGACGCGGCGAACCCGGTCTGCTCCCCGTCCCGTCAGCATCCCCGCCTCAACCCCGCGATGTAACAGACTCCGGGCACCTTGATCGAGGGGCTGGCGGTCGAGTTGGGAGCGCGACATGAAGCCATTGACCACCCCTCGTTCCTGCTGAGCCCTACGGGCGGCCATAACCCGCTCCGCTACTGCCATTGAGCCTTCCCCGGGCGGCCCCAGCAAAGCGTTCGTCTCGGGTGGCCCAACGAAGACCCTGAGGTCGAACCGGTCGAGAAAGGGACCCGACAACCGTCGCCGGTAGCGTTCGAGAGCGGATTCGGTGCATCGGCAGCCTCGGATGCGATCGCCCCGGAATCCGCACGGACAGGGGTTGGAAGCCGCCACCACCTGGGCTCGAGCTGGAAACGTGACCGCCGACCCCCGGCGGGCGATTGTGACCCTGCCCTCCTCCAGCGGCTGGCGCAGGGCATTGAGCAGATGCGGGGGAAACTCGCCAAGTTCGTCCATGAATAGAACTCCATGGTGGGCAAGGGACAGCTCTCCAGGTACGGGATGCCCATGGCCACCTCCAACGATGGATGCGGCCGAGGCGGAGTGATGGGGTGCTCGGAACGGTGGGGCGGTCGAGAAACGGCGAGGGCGATCGGCGGCCGACCACAAGCAGGCAACCTCCACGGCCTGGGTGGGATCGAGCGGCGGGAGAATGCCGGGAAGCCGCCGGGCAAGCATGGTCTTGCCGGCTCCCGGCGGGCCCACCATCAGAAGGTGGTGGGAACCGGCGGCAGCGATCTCGAGGGCGCGCCGCGCCACGGGCTGGCCTCTCACATCGGCAATGTCCTCCCATTCGTGGTCCGTCTCGGGTGCGAGCTCGCCGGGCTCCCGGGGCAAGCGGGTGCCCGAAACCACCTCCATCGCCTCGGCGAGCGTCGCCACCGGATAGACAGCCGCACCACGCACGCGAGCGGCGATACCTGCATCATCATCAGCAACCACACAAGGAAGCCCGGACCGCGCCGCCAGTAAGGCGGCGCCGATGGCGGTGCGGCTGCGGCGAACCGAGCCGTCGAGAGAGAGCTCGCCGGCCGCCACCACCCGGTTGGTGCTCGCTGACATTTCCCCGACCGCAGCAAGCACCCCCAGGGCGATAGGCAGGTCGTAGTCGGAGCCGGCCTTGGGAAGATTGGCGGGAGAGAGGTTTACCGTCACCATCCGATGAGGGAAGTCCTTGCCGGTGGACACGATGGCCGCCCGCACGCGATCCTTGGCTTCTCTGACGGCGGTGTCGGGGAGGCCCACGAGGGTGAACCGGTCTTTGGGCTTTCCGACATGAACTTCGATCCGGACCGGCCAGGGCTCCGCCCCGACCATCGCCACCGACGTTATCTCCGCGTACACCGTTCGAAAATACGGTGCCGGAGGATCGGGTTCTAGAGGGATCTACCGCCCTTTGAACTCTGCTGATCGTTTCTCACGAAAGGCGGCAAGGCCCTCAACCACATCCTCGGTGGCGAAACAGATCGATTGCGACTGACCTTCCCAGGCGAGGGCCTCTTCGAAGGAAACCTCCCCGGAGCGGTTGATGCCGTGTTTGGCGAACATCTGCGCCACCGGAGCTCCACCCAGCAACGAAGTTGCGATTTCGGTGACCCTGGCAGCCAGCCGGTCGGCGTCCACCAGCTCCAGGACCAGCCCGATGGCCAGCGCCTCGTCGGCTTCTACGATCCGTCCAGTCAACGCGAGTTCCTTGGCCCGGTGCCAGCCAACCACCCGTGGCAACAGCCACGTCCCTCCGAAGTCCACCGTCAGTCCTCGCCGTACGAAGATCTCAGAGAACCTCGCCCGGTTGGTGGCGACCACGAGGTCGCAGCCGAGCGCCAGGTTCATCCCTGCCCCGGCCGCTACCCCGTCGACCGCCGCGATGGTCGGCTTGTCGAGCCGATGAAGAGCCAGTGCCGCTGCACCCACCAAACGCATCCGCCGGTGGCGACCGGCTATGTCGACTAGGTCCTCCGCCGCACTCGGGTCCAGGTCGGCCCCCGAGCAAAAGGCCCCCCCGGCTCCAGTCACGACCAGCACTCTTTGGGTAGAAGACCCGAACTCCGAGAACGCTCGTTCCAGCTCGGGCCAGCCGTCACCCGGAATGGCGTTGCGCCTCTCGGGCCGGTTGATGGTCATCCAGCGAACCGCATCGCGATCTTCGATCTCGAGCCACATGCCCGGGGACGGTAGCGGCACCTATTAGCGTCGACCTGTGGGATTCAACCCGTTCCGTCCTGCCCGCAACGACCGCCTCGATCTGGCCCTGGTGGCCGGGACGGTCATCGTGATCCTGGGACTTCTGGCATGGGCGATCTGGGGATGACGGTCACCCCGGTGCAGCCATACGCTGCCCGCAAGACCTACCTCTGCCCTGGCTGTGAGCTGTCGATCCCGCCGGGGACATTCCACCTGGTGGTCGTTCCCGACGACGCACCCGATCTGCGTCGTCACTGGCATCACGGCTGCTGGTACAAGGAGTTGCGCCGGCGGTACGGCCGGGGCGCTCAGGCGTCTTTGAGCTGAAGACCCGCCCAGGCGGCGATGAGAGAAGCCACTGCCCAGGCCACAACCACCGTCAGACCCCGCCCGACGGAGATGTCGCCTCCGAGGAGGTCGCCAAACCCCCCGATGTCCAGGCTGCCGAGCAAGGCGCTGGTGTGGATCGACAACGAGACATTGCGCCAACCCTCCCACAACGCGAGCAGACCCTCACCGAAGCTGAAGGCCAGGACTGCGCCGATGGCGGGTCCCACCGATCGGAGCCAAGCCGACGCCGCAAACCCGAGCGCTACCCAGGTGGTCATGACCAGCAGCGACTTCCAAACGACTCCCACGATTTCCGACCCGGACGGAAAACCGGAACCCTCGGCGAAGAAGTAGGTAGCGAGTCCGAAACCGGCGATGGAGATGAGCATCGCCACCCAGGCCCCACCCGTGGACACCAGGAGTCGGGCGAGGAGATGTTGCCATCTAACCGAATTGCGGGTGAGGGCGGTGGCCCAGGTAGAGGTCGCCAGCTCCCCGGCCAGGAACATGACGGCCAGAATCAACGGAAACCAGGTCTGACCCAGAACCTGCTGAGCCCCGAAAATGTAGGCGTCTGGTTTTTGGATGTCGGGAAAGCCCTGGTCGGCCTCACCGATGATCTGGGGAAGCACGAAGAATATGAACGCAAGCAGGGCCGTCAGGGCTGCCAGTACGACCAGCAACACCCAGTAGGTGCGCCGTTTGACCAGCTTGATCAACTCGGCCCGCACCAGACCCATCATCCCCATCAACCGCCCGTCATTTCGAGGAAGACATTCTCCAGCCGGGCAGACTCCCGGACCAGCTCGGACGGATAGATGCCGGCGGTGGCCAGCAGTCTCGAAATGGATGAACCGTCTTCGGTGTCGACCACGAGGCCTCCGTCGACGATCTTGGTTTTCAGTCCGGCCGCCTCGAGCACCCTGGCCGCCTCGGCGACAGGTTCGGCCGTCACCCTAAACCCCCGTTTTCCCAACAGGTCGGTGAGGCTGCCGCTGGACACGAGTCTGCCGCGGTTGATGACGATCACGTGGTCGGCCACCGCCTCGACGTCGTTGAGGTTGTGTGAGGAAACGACGACGGTCTTGCCCTGCTGCGCCAGCTCCCGCAGTTTCTGTTTGATCTGGGACTGGCCCGCCGGGTCAAGGCCGTCGAGCGGCTCGTCGAGGAAGAGAAGGTCGGGGTCGCCCAGCAGGGCAGCTCCGAGTGCGAGCCGTTGGCGCATTCCCTTGGAGTATCCGTCGATCCGGCGACCGGCCGCATCCGACAGCCCTACGAATTCGAGCATCTCCTCGATCCGTTCCGAACCGCGACCGAGCGTCAGAGCCGCCACGCGCAAGTTGTCCCGGCCGTTGAGACCCTTCACCAGCCCGGGTTCCTCGACCACCGCCCCCAGCCGCTTGACGACTTGGGCGGTTTGAGGTCCGACCCGCATGCCCAGGACTTCCATTCGCCCGGCATCGGGACGGGTGAGACCGAGGAGGGACCGAAAAGTGGTGGTTTTCCCGGCCCCGTTGGGACCGAGGAAGCCGGTAAGGGCGCCTGCCGGCACTTCGAACGAGAGGCCGTCGAGAGCGACCGTCTGTTTGTATTTCTTGCGCAGCCCGTCGACGACGATTGCGGTGGACACTGACCGCCAACCCTACCCGATGTTTTTCACCCAATGGAGATCCACCCCACCGTCGTGAAAACGGACCGCCACCAGGTCCACACGCCGGCAGTGGAGAGCGTTGGCCAATCGCCGCACCTGACGGGATTTGGCGTCGTCGAATGCATCAAGCGCATGGGGAGGCGGCAATCGGCTCACCCCTGCCCGGGTGGTGACCGACCTGACCTCAATCACAGTTTTGGTGTGGTCGATGTCGGCGACGATGTCCACCTCCCCACCTTTGACGGTGAGGTTGCGGGCCAGGATCCTGGCACCATTGCGCACAAGCATGCCGGCGGCCAGATCTTCGGCCAGGCGGCCGATGGCCCGGCGATCGAGCGGCGGGAGGGGCTTCATGCCCCGGGTTCTACGTGCCGGGTGGGACGGAATCAACCGAGCCGAAACGATCCAGCGGCCAGATCCTGATCACGGCCTCGCCCACCACCTTGTCGAGGGAGATGGGACCGAACCGACGGCTGTCGTAGCTCACGTTGCGGTTGTCGCCCATGACGAAGACGCTCTCGGCCGGAACCACAATTGGCCCGAAGTCGGGCATGGTTCCCTGCTCGGCTAGATAGGGCTCGTCGACCGCGACGTCGTTGATGAGGAGGAATCCGTCATCGACCTCGACCTTGTCTCCTGCAATCCCAACCACCCGCTTGATCAGGTCGTCGGCCGATGCGGTGCGAATGCCCACGGCCTCCAAGACCACTCGCACAACGCGTTCGGGGAAGTCTGCGTTGTCTTCCCCGTTCAGAGGTGAGAGGAACACGACTATGTCGCCCCGCTGCGGCTCGCCGAAGCGGTAGTTCAACTTGGAGACCATCACCCGATCGTTGACCTCGATCGTAGGGAGCATCGATTCGGTCGGGATGTAGAACGGCTGAATGAGGAAGGTCTTGATCGCAACCGCCACGGTGAGGGCGATGATCAGCAGAATCGGGAGTTCCACCCAAAACGGGCGTTGTTTCTTAACCGACTTGCGTGCAGCAGGGTCAGTGGTGGGGGCCTCGACGCTCAGTCGCGCTTCTCCTTGATGCGAGCTGCCTTCCCAACCCGATCACGCAGGTAGTAGAGCTTGGAGCGCCGCACGTCTCCGCGCCGCGTCACCTCCACTTTCTGAATGATCGGTGCGTTGTAGGGAAACACCCTTTCAACCCCGATCCCAAAGCTCATCTTGCGAACGGTAAAGCTCGAATCGAGACCGGACCCGTTGCGGGCAATCACGATCCCTTCGAATACCTGGGTTCGCTCGCGGTTGCCCTCCACGACCCGGACGTGCACCTTCACGGTGTCGCCCGGTCTGAACTCCGGGATGTCGGTGCGCGCGTGGGCGCCACCGAGCATTTCTAGCTTGTTCATCGATTGCTCCTTGGAGAACCGGCCGATCGACCGGAAGACACCCGAATGCTATCAGCCGGAGACTGGTCCAAAGAACGCCAATGACAGCCTCGTCTCGCGACCCTTCACTCCCCCTTGAGATCGGGACGACGGGTGGAGGTGCGGTGCTCCCGTTGCTGGCGCCGCCAGGCTTCGATGCGGGCATGATCACCGGACAAAAGGACCTCGGGAACTGTCAATCCCATGAATTCGGCCGGCCGGGTGTAGTGAGGTTCCTCGAGCTGGCCGTGCCGAAATGACTCTGAACCCACCGAACCAGGGTTACCGACCACGCCGGGAAGCAGGCGCGCTACCGACTCGATGACCGCGGCTGCGCCAACTTCACCACCGGCGAGCACGAAGTCGCCCAGCGACACCTCTTCGTCGATGAGGTGATCGACCACTCTTTGATCAACGCCTTCGTAGCGCCCGCAGACGAGGGTCAGATGAGAGATTTGGGCAAAACGGTCGATGATCTGCTGGTCGATTGGTGTACCTGCCGGCGAGAGATAGACCCGGTGGCTGTGAGCCAGAGGTGCGAGAGCGGCCGCCAGCGGCTCGATCATCAGCACCATCCCCGGACCCCCTCCAAACGGTGCATCGTCCACCTGGCGGTGGGCCCCTTTGCCATAGGTCCGCAAGTCGACCAGGGCGACCTCAAGGGCGCCCATGGACATCGCCCGCGCGACTATCGAGGTTGCCAACGGGCCCGAGAAGA
>CAYYRT010000123.1:0-25483 GCA_964474055.1 uncultured Acidimicrobiaceae bacterium
CGGCCACATTGTGGGTGCCGCTGCGACGACCCAACTCCTGGCCGCCCCCATGCAGAACTGGTTCGAGCACCACCCCGCTTCGCACGAAGAGCAGCCCCACCCCTTGCGGTCCACCAAACTTGTGGGCCGCCAGCGAGAGCAGATCGACTCCCCAGTCTTCGACATCGATGTCGAGTGCTGCGAACGCTTGGACCGCGTCGGTGTGAACGAGAGTGTGCGGATTGGCGGCCTTGACGGCTGCCACCAACGGGTCGAGGGCCTGCACGGTGCCTGTCTCGTTGTTGGCCGCCATGACCGACACCACCGCGGTCTCGTTGGTCACGGCCGCGGCCAGAGCCTGGGAGTCGACCAATCCACGCCGATCCACACCGACGATCCGGGTCGGACAACCAAAACGACCCAGAAAGTGAGTGGTCTCCAGGACTGCCTCATGTTCGGTTGCCACCGTCACAACCCCGCTTCTCCGACCACCGGCGAGAGCTACACCTTTGAGTGCGAGGTTGTCGGCCTCGGTTCCACCCCCGGTGAAGACGATCTCGTTGGGCTTGGCCCCGATCAGGCCAGCAGCCTTCTCCCGGGCATCCTCGAGAGCGTTCTTGGCCCGGCGGGAAATGTCGTGTGAGCCCGAGGAGTTGCCAAACCGATCGCCCAGATAAGGCGCCATGGCCTCGGCCACGGAAGGCCTGACCGGGGTGGTTGCGGCATGATCGAGATAAATCACGGCACAATTGTCCCATGGCCGTGACGGTTGCCGTTCTCATCGATGCTCCCTTGCAAAAGGTCTGGGATGCGGCCGCCGACCTGGCCTCCCATGTCGAGTGGATGGCGGATGCCGAACGGATCGACTTCCTGACCCCGCAACGCAGCGGCTTGGGGACCCGGATGGAGGTCTTCACACGGATCGGCCCCTTGACCACCACCGACATCATGGAGATAACCGGATGGGACCCACCTCATCGCATCGCCGTCAGACATAAGGGTTTGGTCACTGGTGAAGGTGAGTTCCGACTCGAGACGGTGGCCGGAGGGGTGTTCTTCACCTGGAGCGAAACCCTCCGATTCCCCTTGAGGTTGGGCGGACCGATCGGGGCGGCGTTGAGCCAGCCTTTTTTTCGATGGATCTGGCGGCGAAACCTCCTTCGGTTGCAGCAACGACTTACCCGGGTTTAGACGGCATCGAACCCTGCTGGTCAGTAGCTTTCGGGCGCCGAGAACGTCCACCCCGGGACGTCTCTTCTGGGAGGGAGAAATGACAGACACGAAACAGCCGCCCGTAACGGGCCTCGACTCCTACTTCAAACTAACGGAGAGAGGCACCACTGTTGGCACCGAAGTCCGGGCCGGCATCACCACGTTCCTGGTGATGGGTTACATCATCTTCGTCAACCCGTCGATCCTGGGGGCGGCCGGGTTCGATGCCCCCGCCGTCGCCGCCGGAACCGCCCTCGTGGCCGGCTTGTTGACGATTCTGATGGGGGTGGTTGCCAACTATCCGATTGCCATGGCCGCGGGTCTTGGAATCAACGCCGCCGTCGCTTTCGGTCTGGTCCTGGGAAGCGGGCTCACCCCGGCGGGAGCGATGGGTGTGATCGTGCTCGAGGGCCTGATCGTTCTCGCCCTCGTGCTGGTCGGATTGCGCGAGGCCATCATGAGAGCGGTGCCGATGTCCCTGAAACGGGCCATCGGGGTGGGCATCGGTCTCTTCATCCTGTTTATCGGATTCGAATCGGGAGGACTGATCGATCAAGGCGAGGGCGTCATCGTCACGTTCGTCTTTCCCAACACGTCCGGAGCCGTCCTGACCCTGATCGGGCTTCTGATCACCGTGACTCTCTATGCCCTCAAGGTGCGCGGGGCGTTGATCATCAGCATCCTGGCCACGGCGGTTGTGGGCCTGATCATGGGCATCACCACGTTCCCTGACACTTTCACGGCTACGCCCAGCTTCGCCACTCTCGGCGAATTCGACCTTGGCAACGTTTTTGCCCAGCTTGGATTCATCACCGCAGCTCTGACGGTCTTCAGCTTCATGTTGACCGACTTCTTCGACACCATCGGTACCGCCACCGGGGTTCTCGAAGAAGCCGGACTCACCGAGGAAAACGGAGACATCCCGGGTGTCAGAAACCTGCTCTTGGTCGACTCGGCAGGTGCCGCACTGGGTGGAATGGCCGGAGTCAGTTCCAACACCAGCTATATCGAAAGTGCGGCCGGAGTTGCCGAGGGAGGAAGGACCGGTCTCACCTCGGTGGTGACCGGTGTTCTCTTCCTTTTGGCGATCTTCCTTTCACCGCTGGCCACACTGATTCCCGCTCAGGCGACCGCCCCGGTGCTGATCCTGGTCGGTTTCCTGATGGCAGGGTTGATCAAGGGAATCGACTTCGACGACATCGAAGAGGGGTTCCCCGCTCTGCTGACGATGGTGCTTATGCCGCTGACATTCAGCATCACGGTCGGGATCGGTGCCGGTTTTGTGATGTACACGCTCATCAAGATCATCAAGGGCAAGATGGCCGAGGTCCATCCCCTGATGTGGTTGATTACGGCCGCCTTCGTGATCTACTTCGCCCAGGCCTACCTGGGGCGGGTGATCTCCGCCTAGTCAGCGGCCGATAAACCGGGCCGGCCGTTTTTCGATGAACGCGGCAACGCCTTCTTTGGCGTCGTCGGTCCAGAAGGCGTGATTGAACTCGTCGGCCTCGATGGCGAGGGCATCGGTGATCGTTAGGCCCCACCCCTTGTTGAGCGCTCGCTTGGCGGCGGCCAGAGCAGGGGTGGGGCCCTCGGCCCACCTGGCTGCATCTGCCAGGGCAAGGTCCAACAACTCGCCGGTCGGGGCCACCTTGTCGGCCAGTCCAATCGCCAGGGCCTCGGGGGCGCCGACAAACCTGCCGGTGTACACGATGTCCCGGGCCTTTTGGTGCCCGACCAGCCGCTGCAACCGCTGGGTTCCCCCAGCCCCGGGGATGAGACCGAGCTTGATCTCGGGTTGGCCGACCTGGGCGTCCTCAGCGAGGTATCGAAAGTCTGCACCCATCGAAAGCTCCAACCCTCCGCCGAGGGCGTAACCGTGGATGGCGGCGATAACCGGTTTGGCGAGTGCTTCCAGGTCGATGATCGCCTGTGCCAGTGAAGTCGCCAGCCGTTCCTCCCGGCCCGACGCATAGGCCACCTGGAATCCCTTGATGTCGGCCCCGGCAGCGAAGTGGGGTTGACCGGTTACGACTACCGCTCGCACCGCCGGATCGGATGCCCGAGCGAATGCAGCCGCCAGGTCCAGCGACAACTCCTCGGACAGCGCATTGACCGGTGGACGATTGAGGCGGACCAGGGCCACCGTTCCGTCCACCGAGTAATCGACGAGATCAGCCATGGACCGACACTAACCCGGGGTGCGACGGCGCACGGCCGGAAGGTCGGCCATCTCGGGTTGGCGGCTCAGTGGTGGCCGCCGCACCCGGATGCGCGCATCGACCACCTTCACTCCGTTTCCTGGTGTCAACACTTTGACCGGGTTCAGATCCATCTCCACGATCTCGGGCACCGCACCGACCAGGGCCGACACCCGCAATACGGCCTCCTCCAACGCCCCGACGTCTCCTTCCGGAAGGTTGCGGTAACCAAGGAGTAGCCGCGAGGTGCGCAACGAGAGGATCATCGAACGGGCATCCTGATCGGTCAGGGGGTGGAGCCGCAGGGCGATGTCTCCCAGCAACTCGACCAGGACCCCACCCATGCCAAACACGATTAGCGGGCCGAAGGTTGGATCTTCGGTCATCCCGATCAGCACCTCATGGCCACCCAGCACCATTTCCTGGATCAAGACTCCCTCTGGATCGGGCACGGCATCCCAGACACGGTGAAATGCCTCGGTGACCGACTCGTCGCCATTGACGCCGAGCACAACTCCGCCCACATCCGACTTGTGAAGGGCCGAAGGGGCAATCACCTTGATTGCCAGAGGTCCCCCGATCGACCGGGCCGCTGCCAATGCCTCATCGACGGTCGCCACCCGCACACTTCGGGGCAGCCGCAGACCGGCCGCGGTCAAGACCGACTCGACCTCCTCGGGTTCGAGCCAACCACCTTCTTCGCCCATTCGTTGCAGCGCCGTCTCTGTGACCGCACTGGCGGCCTCGCTGTCCAGGTCGCCAAACACCCGCTCCACTCCGGGATCCCTCGCCCGCCACTCCGAATAGCGAACCGCCCGTGACAACGCGTGGGCTGCGGCCTCCGGGAATCGATATGTCGGAATCGTCTTTCGCCCGGACCGCAACAACGGCACCGCTTCCTGCATGAACACCGCCACCACGGGCACCGGTCCCTCGTAGCGGTCAACGACCTCCCTGACCGCAGTGGCGACCAGGGGGCCTCCGGTGGGCGTGGTCGGAACGTAGATCACCATCACCGCGTCGACCTCCTCACAATCCAGCAGAGTTTGCAGGCAGACGCCGTACTGCTCCGGACCGCCCGAGGCAATTGTGTCGACGGGGTTGTGGGTGGAAGCTTCCGCCGGCAACACGGCCTTCATTCGCTCCTGGGTCGCTGCGGTCAACTCGGGGATGGTGAGCAGCTCGGCTTCCAGAGCGTCGGCGGCGAGGATGCCCGGCCCTCCGGCATTGGTGAGAATCCCAACCCGGCTTCCCCTCGGCAGGGGCTGGCTGGCGAGGAGTGAAGCCACTGCGAACTGTTCCTCGATAGTGTCGGTGCGGATCACACCCGCCTGGGTGAAGAGTGCAGCAACCGCGACGTCCGAGGAGGCAAGGGCACCGGTGTGGCTGGTGGCGGCCTTGCTCCCCGCCACACTCCGCCCGGATTTGACCGCCACGATTGGCTTGTTCATCCCTATCCGCCGGGCAATGCGACTGAACTTGCGCGGATTACCAAAGGACTCGAGGTAAAGGAGGATGACATCGGTGGCCGGGTCGTCCTCCCAGGCCAGCAGCAGGTCGTTGCCAGAGACGTCGGCCTTATTCCCCACCGAGACAAACTGGCTGATACCGGTGCCGGTCTGTTGGGCGTATTCGAGGATGGCGATCCCCAGCGCGCCGGATTGGCTCGACATGGCGACGTTCCCGGCCGGCGGTGCTATCCCGGCGAATGTGCCGATGAGGTTGACCGCCGACGAGGTGTTGATGAGGCCCATGCAGTTGGGCCCGACCATCCTCATTCCCGATCCGCGGACCAGATCCAGGAGATCCTCCTCGCGGGCCTTTCCCTCCTCGCCCGTCTCTGAGAAACCGGCCGAGATGACGCAGAGGCCCCGGACGTTCTTTTGGGCACATTCGGCTGCAACTCCGAGCACCGCCTGGGCCGGAACCACCACAAAAGCCAGATCGACCAGATCCGGGATGTCGAGGACGCTGGCATAGGCACGGACCGAGTTGACAACGGCGGCCTTGGAATTGACGGGATACAAGGGGCCGCTGAACCCGCCACCCAACAGGTTGGAGAACAGCCGCGCTCCAATCGACCCCGGTGTCGTCGAAGCGCCGATCACTGCGATCGAACGCGGGAAGAAAATGGGAAGGAGCGAAGCCGCTACCGCGCGCCGCTCGCGGGCATCTTCCGATTCTCGAGCGCCAGGAGTGTGCTCGACCGGGAAGTCAACCGTGTAGATGTTGTCCTCGAGCATGCGGGTCAACGTGTATCCGGAGTTACGGAAGACCCTCATCATCTGCACGTTCTCCGCCATCACGAAGGCCCGGAACCCGGTGATCCCGCGGCGGCGGGCGTGCACCGTCAGCAGCGAGAGCAACTCGGACCCGATGCCCCGCCCCTGATGGCTGTCAATCACGGCAAACGCCACCTCGGCGATGTGGGGTTCACCCGGAAGGCTGTCGTATCTTCCGACCCCAACGATGTCTCCCTCGTCGATCGCTACCAGCGCCATTCGATGGGCATAGTCGACCTCGGTGAAGTAGGCCGCCTCTTCGGCATCGAGTGAGTCCTTGACTCGAAAGAAGCGGAAGTAACGACTCTGGGGGCCGAGGCTCCGGAAAAACCGGACCAGCCCATCCGAGTCGTCGGGACGAATCGGACGAATCTGCACCACGTCACCGTCGCGCAGCACGGCGTCCAACTCGTACTCAACGGGATAGATGCTCACTCAGGTTCCTTCTCGAGGTCCGCAATCGCCTGGCGGCGCGCCTTCCCTGCTGCCTCCACCTCTGGCTGGCCCAGGATGTGTTCGCTGTAACGAGCGACCCCATACAGGTCAGTCAACGACCGGACAGCCTCCAGTCCTTCCGTCCCCAGACGGTATCCAAACTCGGAAGCAGTCTCACTCGGCATCAAAGTCAGATCGCGTTTCTCGGCCGCTTGCAGGTAAGACCGGAACTCGGCGGCGATGCGGCGGCGGAACGGATCGGCCGGCTTCCATGGCTGGGAACGCTCCCTCTGGAATCGCCTGGATGGGACCGCCGAAATTCGCTTGCCCCGCTGGCGCCACCACCCGGCCAAGGTGGCGGGAAGCCCCGCCAGCCAGATACCCAAGTCCCGAAGAATCCTCCACACCGCTTTCCAGGCCGACGCCGGTCTGGCGACGTCAACCCCCCTTCGCCGACGAACGAACAGCAGATACACGCCAAGAAAAATCAAAGCGAAAACCACCAACATCACGAAATCGACCCAGTCTCCCCGAGGATTGGTGGCCTCGATTGGCTGCGACCCCACGGGGCGAAACTCCTCGGCAGTTGGAGGGATCTGATTCGGGGGAACCTCCCGTTCGTTGTTGCCCGTCAACCAGGCGACGGTGGACGCCAGGATGGCACTCACCCAGGTGGTGCCGATGTGGGCCGAGCCGAGCAAGTCACGTCCGAGGACCATCGCGACGATCGACGCGAGGACCGCTCCTACGAGAAGAGTGGCTCCGGCATTGGTCCACCGACTCTCGACGTCAGTGTCGACAACCGTCCCGTCGCGTTGCCAGCGCACCACGCTGCGACGACGTTCCACTGAGGACAACGCAGCCATCCCGACGATCCAGTAGAGGCCGTAGGAAGCGACCAACCAGCCCGTCGGTGGCCGTGGTTCTAAAGGCGGCGTGAGACCGCCAAAACCGGCTACCACCGCAATCGCCTGGGCCGCTCCAATCCACAGGAATCGCCCGCGGAGCCTTTCGGGAGCGGTCGACACACCTTCCATGGCATCGACAGGATCTACCACGGCGTCAAGGTCGGACACCGTGATCTGGGCAATCAGCCAGGCAACCAGGCCCGCGATGAATCCCACAAACAATGTGGCAGCGTCCGCCGCAGCATCGAGGGTCACCAAGGTGACGGGGATCAACAGCACCGCGACACCCTCACCCACCGCCATCAACCTTCCTCGACTCCGATCGAGGCGCCTGAACACCGCAACGACCACTACTTGGGCTGCCATCACCCCGGCCAGGTAGGCAGGTGGCCCGGGCAGTGCAAGGGCCAGGGTCCATCCGACCGCCCCGGCCATCGCCGCCAGAGTGACCAGCGTCGCCGGGGTCACATCCCCACCTCCGTCAGCGAGCGGTCGTCGGTCACCACCCGTACTCTGATGCCTGGCAGGTCGGCGGTGACCTCGCCGTCGATCACTACCAGGGTGGGCCGCCAGCCCCGGGTCCGCACCACATGCAACCGATCCGCCAGATCCTGCCCGACCCGCCGGGTTATGAGAACCAGCGTGGCTCCATATGGAAGACCAACTGGCTCCAACAGTCCGAACGGAGGAGAGTCGTTGGCGCCCGCAACCGCCAGTACTTCGAGCATCGCCATCAAATGAGTGTCGTCGGAGGCGGGGTCGATGTGGACGTCGCCTAGACGAAGCCCTGCGGGCAATCGCTCCCGGGTGACGATGTGATAGAGGATCGAGGCAGCACAGGTGACGGCCAACTCGATCGGTCGGGATCGAGTCCCCATCCCCTCGCGCGAGAGATCGAGAAGGACCATGGTCTCCCGGCTGAAACCATGCTGAAGCCGGGTCACGAGGAGCGAACCATGATGCGCGCTTGCCGTCCAGTGAATACGGCGCGCCGAATCACTCGATTGGTACGGACGGACGCCAACGATCCGCAAGGGGTCTTCGTGCAGCGGCAGCGGGTTCCGTAATTCGGGAAACGGGGCCACCGCCGGCAGACCCAATTGGTCAAGGGGGAGAATCCTCGGGTAGACGATCAAGCTCGGTCCGGCCGGAAAACTGCGCTGGGCTGGCTGCCAACCGAAAAGGTCGCCGCTGACCGCGGTCGACGGCCCCAGACGGAAGGCCCCCCGGCGGCGCCCGACGATGCCGTAGGTCATCCGACGGGACTCCCCGCCGGCAAGGCTGGTCGCCCAGCGAAGGGGCTTGGTCGACAGGTCGAAGGGGATGAGATCTGTGATGACGATCCACGAAACGGGCCACCGCCCCTCGTTTCGAACAATCACCTCGACCTGTCCGGATTCTCCCAGGAAGAGCCGCGAGGGAGCCTTTCGTTCGAGGACAACCCAATCAAGGGCAGCTCCTGGAACCCGGGCCGCGTATAAGGCCAGGATTACCACGAAGAGGGCAACCCCGGCCGGAGCCCCGACCGCGTAGACAACCGCGATCAGTGCAATCACGATGGCCATCCGAAATGGAGTCATGGCTCGGCTCCGACCGGCAGGGACCCGAGCAATTCATCGACCACGTCCATTGCCCCGGTGCCCCGCAACCTGCTCTGGGCGGAAAGGACCAGCCGATGCGATAAGACCGGAGCGGCCATGGCTTTGACATCGTCCGGTAGTACGAAGTCCCTTCCCCGCACCGCGGCCAGGGCCCTGCCGGCCGCGGCCAGGGCCAGACTCGCCCTCGGACTGGCACCCAGTTCGACAGCAGGGTGACTCCGGGTAGCTGCCACGAGTGACACCAGATATCGGCTGACATCCTGGCTGAGCACGGCGTTCGCCGCAGTCTTGGATAGGTCGGGCCAGGCCAGGGCGTCGGCGACTGGTCCGAGAGAGTCAACAGGATGGTCGAGGCCGCGGTTCTCCACCAGGGTCTGTTCCTCGAGCACGGTCGGATAGCCCATCGCTACGGAAAGTAGGAAGCGATCGAGCTGGGCCTCCGGGAGTGGAAAGGTCCCTTCGAATTCGACCGGGTTCTGCGTGGCCAGGACTACGAACACGTCCGGCAGCGGATGCGTGACGCCATCGACGGTGACCTGGCGTTCCGCCATCGCTTCCAGCAGCGCCGCCTGGGTGCGGGGGGTGGCCCGATTGATTTCGTCGGCAAGGAGGACGCTGGTGAACACCGGGCCGGGCTCAAACCGGAATTCGGAGCTGCGCGGGTCGTACACGCGTACTCCGGTCACATCGTTGGGGAGTAGGTCGGGAGTGCACTGCAGCCGTCGAAAAGGGACGCCCAGGGAGGCCGCGAAGCTTCGGGCCAGCATCGTCTTGCCGGTGCCCGGGACGTCATCGATCAGGACGTGGCCCCGGCAGAGTGCCGCCACGACGAGCAACTCGATCTGCCGTCGTTTACCAAGAATCACCTTCTCGACGTTGGCGATCACCGCCTCGGCAGCCTGGCGCACGGTGGACATTGCCGAGACTATGCCAGGTTGCGCTGAACCTGGTAAAGCCGCCGTGCCTCGGGCAAACCCGGCAGGGAAACGACGCCGAGACTCCTGAACTTGAAACGACTGCCCTGGATCGCCTCCTTGCCCTCCGCCGAGGTCACGATCTGCCCACCACCGGCGGCAGCACAGAGGCGGGCGGTCGTGTGGACCGCGATGCCGATATAGCCGTTCCCTCGCCGGGTTGGGCGTCCATGGTGGACTCCGATTCGAATGCGAACCGCCACCCCCTCGGGCCAAGACTTCGACTTCAGGGTGCGCTGAATCCCCAGGGCGGCCTCGAAGGCGCGGTCGGGTTGCTCGAACACCGCAAAGAACTCGTCGGCCCGAGCATCAACCTCGTGACCGCGGTGACCCGTTACCTCCCGCCGAACGATCTCGCGGACGTCGTCGAGTAGCTCGCCGTAGGCATCACCGAGCAAGTTGACCAACCGGGTGGATTGGACGATGTCGGTCATCATCAGGGTGAGGGTCCCCGTCGGCAGTTGCGACGTGCCGTCCAGGGTCTGGCGCTGACCGAGCTTGAATTCGGACTTCAGCTGCCCGGTTATGAACCCCACCGGGACGATTCCGAACTTCTTGGCAGCGTTCAGCAAACGCTTGCGGGCCTTCTCTCGCGCACTCTCGCTCTCGAAGGCCACCTGACTGAAACGGGCCAACGCATTCTTCACATGGGCGGCGTCGTTGATCGGGAGACGTCTGTTCCCCGCCGAATCTACGTAGGCGAAGGCGGAGTCAGGAAGTCGCGCCCGCCTGCTGGCCTCAAGCTTGGGCATTGTCCAACGTTAGACCGAGCCGCTGTTCCGGCTGATAGGGGAAGATATCGATCAACTCACCGGCCGCAACTCTGGACTGGACTCCCCGCCACCAGACTGCGGTGAGAAGGTCGGCATGGTGGGACAAGAAGGTCTCCTTCAGTTCTCCCTCGACGCCCAGAAACCGCGAGAACTCCTCTGGAAACACATCGTCGGGCCCGACTGCGAACCAAGGCTCGGCGGCCATTTCATCCTCGGGGTTGTCGGCGGTGGGTAGTTCCCGGAACACGCATCGATCGATCGTCGTCAACTCGTCGTAGTCGTAGAACACAACTCGACCATGCCGGGTTACTCCAAAGTTCTTCAGCAGGAGATCTCCCGGGAAGATCCCCGACGCCGCCAATTCCTTGATGGCAGCTCCGTAGTCGATGATGGCCGCTTTGGCGAGGTCCGGATCGGCATCGCGCAGGTAGATGTCGAGGGGGATGACGCGTCGTTCCAGATAGGCGTGACCAACCACCACCTCGCCGTCGACCTCTTCCACGGTCCGCCCGCACTCCGTTTCCAGCACCGACAAAAGCTCGGGTGTGAACCGGTTGCGGTCGAACTGGAGATACTCGAACTCCTGGGCATCGATGAGCCGACCGGCCCGGTCGCCCCGGAACACCATCCGGTAGCGCTCGCGGACCTCGTCGGGCGTGGCTCGCTTTGGTGCCGGAAACCGGTCTTTGATGACCTTGGCGACGACGTCGAAGCCGGGCAGCGTGAATACCGACATGACCATCCCTCTGGTACCGCGGGCGAAATCGAACTTCTCACCCGAAGAAGCCAGATGTTGCAGCAATTCCCGATACAACACTGTTTTTCCGTGTTTGTGCTGGCCAATGGCGATGTAGAGCTCGGAGGGCCGTTTACGCGGCATCAGGCTGCGAAGAAATCTGACCAGGTCGTACGGCCGGTCGACGTCGACATGGAAGTAGGAACGGGCGAACGAGAAGAGGATGGAAACCTGGCCCTCAGCCAGCAGGACCGCGTCGAGGACCATGCCTTCGTGATGATGAAGGATGGCCAGAACCAGCGGGATAACGTGTGAGCCGCTGTAGATCCTCCCCACGACATACGCGGCTTTGCCTCGAAAGAACACCGCATCCACCACTTCGGCTCGATCCACCACTCGCAGCGCCCCGATTCGTCGCAGGTGCTCACCGATCTTCGCCGCTGCCCGTGTCGAGTCCCTATCAAGGGATTGGAAGCGGGCCCCGAAACCGGTGTCAACCAGGATCGACCGAACCAGGTCGGCAGTGTTGGCCGGGTCGGCATAGGGTCGGTACATCGGTTGGTCGGCCTCGGTGGGAGGAGAGTCGAAGTCGGTGTCGACGAACTCCATCGTGGGATCCACCCCCACCGTGGTGAAGATCTTGCGGGTCACCGAATTGAAAAAGGTCTCGGCCAACTCGAAGTAGTGCCGATCCTGGATCAGGCTGGAGTACACCGCCTTCATGGCAGCCCAGATTGCGCTGTCCTCGACACGATCTCCGAGAAGGCGGGAGATGGCACCGGCAGTTTCCAGAGAAGCCGTGCCGTAGAGATCGAGCCGCTGTCGGGCGTCGGCCGCGATTCCTCGCCAATCGCGCTCCTCAAACCGAATACGAGCCCTTCTGGTCACGATCCGGAAACGGCCATCAAAGGAGGCGTATGAGTCGGCGATGGTCTGGGCGCCCAGGCTGGCCAACCGCGAATCAGAGAGGATCGGTGCGGTCATCGTGTGCCCGGGGTGGGACTTGAACCCACACGCCCTTTCGGGCAAAGCATTTTAAGTGCCTCGTGTCTGCCGTTCCACCACCCGGGCGCCCTCGGAAGGGTACCTAGGGAGAGTGCACCAACTGCTGCACGACCCCGTCGAGCAGGTCGTGATTGGATGTCATGATTCGCTCCGCCCCCAGCGCCAGCATCGCGGCCTCTGCGATCACCGCCCCCGCCAGGAGCACCGGGGCCCGGGCCGGGTCAAAGCCGGGCAGGTCGGCCGTCTGTTCCACGGAGAGTGCGGCAAGGGTCTCGACTAAGGCCGAAACCTCGGTTGAGGTCAATTCAGCAAGATGCGTCTCATCACGGCCGAGGTTGATGCCTGCCAGGCTGGTCCAGGTTCCCGCCACTCCGATCAAAGTGCCTTCCATAGGGACAACGCCTGCGAGTTGGCTTTGGACAATTTGTCTGGCGCCAGCAAGCGCCTCGACAGAGACAGGGCGATCGCGAAGGGCCCTCTCGGTCAGACGCACCGATCCAATGTCGAAGGACCGGCCGCCATCCACTGTTACAAACTCGGTCGAACCGCCACCGATGTCTATGACGACGTACGGAGGGGGAACGGCCAGATCGGCCGTTGCACCGGCGTAGGCCAACGTCGCTTCCTCCTCGCCGGTTATCAGCGCCGGTCTAACCCCCAGGGCGATTTCTGCACGGTCGAAGAATGAATCTCGATTGGCGGCGTCGCGGGAAGCGGAGGTTGCCACGGCCCTTCGCCGGCTGACCTCCATTTCCTCCATCCGACCTCCGAACTCCGCCAGAGCCAGCAACGTTCGATCCATCGCCTCCTCGGAGAGCAGGCCGGTCGAATCCACCCCGCGACCAAGGGCCGTCACTCTCTGCCAGCGGCCGAGTTCGACCAGCCCTCCTCCGATCTGGTGCACAACCAGGAGGCGCATGGAGTTGGTTCCAATATCGACTGCGGCCGCTTTCACTTGGGCTCGCGCCACTCCGGGTTACGAGCCCCTGCGGTGACGCAGGGGATGGTGCAGTCAAGTGGTTCGATGGCGGGAGCCACGGCCGAACCGACCGGGTTGGTGTTCCCCGCGGCGTGGTCGGCATAGTGGGCATGGAGGCACTTCACGCCCCGTACCGCACCCGCTACACCCCCGGTTGGCCGGCGGAGGGCATCCGGTGGGAGCCAGCGATCGCGGTCCTGGCGATAACGATCGTGAGCCTCGTCGAGGGCAGCGGCAAATGCGGGGTCGGACTCGACCCGGGAATCCATTTCGTGGACTCCACCGGACGACTCCAGACGGGCCACTCTTCTGACCGCCAGGGGACAAGTGAGCCAGTATCTCGTAGGGAATGGAGTGCCATCATCGAGCAACGGTGGAACCGTCACAACCACCGGAAGACCCAACGGGCACCGAACCGCTACATCGGAGAGAGCCCGCAGAGGGCGTCCGATCTGGGCGGCGATGATTTCGGAGTCAACCGCCAACGAGATCAGCGCCGGTGAAGAAGTTCCAGATCGCCTGGTACCAGGGCACCTCCGGAGGGACCCCAGCCGTGACCGGTGGAGGGGCCGTACTGGTGGTGGTCTCTTCCCCCGGCTCCAAGACAACGTAGGCGATGTCACCAGGCATCACGTAGCCAAGCTGTTGGCGAGCCAGACGTTCGATTTCTTCGGGTGTGCCCAGGGCCGCCACTTCCAATTCCAACAGCCGGTTCTCGGTGGTGATCGCCTCGAGCTCCATCGCCGCCGTCTCTACGCGCCGTTGCTGCTCGATGATCTGGCGAAAGGGGATGACGGCCGTAATGACGGCCATTCCGACCACCAACAGGGCGAGGGTGGCAGTCCACATGGCGGGCTTGGAGAGGGGTTTCATCGGAACCTCCTGAACGTGTCCCACCCTGCGTATCGAGCCTCGCCAGCAAGGGATTCTTCAATGCGGAGCAACTGGTTGTACTTGGCAGTCCGCTCACTCCGGGCCGGAGCGCCGGACTTGATCTGACCGGCGTTGGTGGCGACTGCCAGATGGGAGATGAAGGAGTCCTCGGTCTCCCCGGACCGATGGCTGATCATCCGGCCGTAACCGGCCCGGGCGGCGGTCTCCATGGTGCGGATCGTTTCCGAAAGAGTGCCAATCTGGTTGACCTTGATGAGGATCGCGTTGGCAGCCCCGTTGGCAATGCCCTGGCGAAGCAGGTCTTCGTTGGTGACGAACACGTCGTCCCCGACCAGTTGAACCCTTGCTCCCAGCTGTTTGGTGAGCAACTGCCAGCCGTCCCAATCGGCTTCCGCCATGCCGTCCTCGACCGAGACAAGCGGGAACTCATCAACCAATCCGATCAGAAACTCGACCATTTCCCCCGAGGTGAGTTCGCTGCCTTCGAGGTGGTACCTGCCACCGGTGAACAACTCACTGGCCGCCACGTCGAGGGCGAGGGCGATCTCCTCGCCGAGCTTGTACCCGGCGACCTCGACCGCCTCGGCCACGAGTTCCAGGGCGGCCCGGTTGGTCGGGAGATTGGGTGCAAAGCCTCCCTCGTCGCCAACGTTGGTCGCCAGGCCCCGTCCGGCCAAGACCTTCTTGAGGGCGTGATAGCACTCGACCCCGGCCCGCAATGCTTCGCCAAAAGTGTCGAAGCCACCTGGCACGAGCATGAACTCTTGTATGTCGATCGAGTTGGAGGCATGGGCCCCTCCATTGACGACGTTTAAACAGGGAACTGGCAGCACGCGTGACCAGGGCCCGCCGAGATAGCGATAGAGGGGCAGCCCGGTCCCTGAGGCGGCGGCGCGGGCAACCGCCAGAGAGACCGACAGGATGGCGTTGGCGCCCAGCCGGGACTTGTCGGACGAGGCATCGAGATCGATCATCGCCTGATCGATGGCGTCCTGACCCAACGCGTCGACGCCTACCAAAACCTCGGCAATCGCCTGGTTGACGTTGTTGACTGCGGTCAGCACCCCCTTGCCGCTAAAGCGGTTGCGACCATCGCGGAGTTCGACGGCTTCCCCCGACCCGGTGGAGGCTCCCGATGGCACCGCGGCCCGTCCAAAACCGCCGCCAGCGAGGTGAACCTCGGCTTCAACTGTGGGATTGCCCCGCGAATCGATTATCTCGCGGGCGTGAATACGGGTGATGACAGTTGTCACGGGTCATCCAACCTAGCTGGCATCACTCTGCTGACTTGGCCTTTACCCAACGCCGATCGAGCTCTTCGGGGTCGAGCGAATCCATCGGGCCCATTGCTTCCATCGCCCGAAAACGGGTGTTAAACCGATCGATCGCACCTCTGAGTACCAGCTCGGGCTCAGCCCCAAGGTGGCGGCTGAGGTTGACGACGGTGAACAGGAGATCGCCCACCTCCTCCTTTATGTGGTGGGAAGTGGCCAGTGCGGCTTCCAACTCGAGGATCTCCTCCCGCAACTTGTCTATGACGCCGGTGGCGTCCGGCCAGTCGAATCCGACTGAGGCTGCTTTCCGCTGCAACCTGGCGGCTCGTTCCAGTGCCGGCATTCCCGGGGGAACGCCGTCGAGCACGGAGTCGGCGATGCTCCCCCGCTCTTCCTCCTTGATCCGATCCCAGTTGAGCTTGACCTCCTCGGCCGAACCCACCTCTACGGAGCCAAATACGTGGGGGTGACGCCGGACCAGTTTCTGGCGAAGGTTCTCGGCAATGTCCTCGATGTCGAAGACGCCCTCTTGACGGGCGATTGCCGCGTGAAACAGAACCTGGAGCAGAACATCGCCCAACTCGTCTTCTACCGGGCCGTAGGCGGTGCCATCGGAATTGGCGGCGATCGCTTCGATCAACTCGTAACTCTCCTCGACAAGGTTCTTGACCAGGCTCTCGTGGGTTTGGCGGCGGTCCCAGGGACAGTCATGCCGGAGCCGCCACATGGTGCGAATCACCCCAACCAGGCCGCCCGGCTCCGAATCGACGAACAACGAGGTCCGGAGACCGGCCAGATTCACGTCCAATGTGCTCAGCGGCCCCTCCACCAGCCGCTGTGCCACGCCCCCGGCGTCGATCACGAGCACGCCGACCGTCTCCTCCGGCATAACCCTCTGCAAAACGGAGACAACCTCTGCCAGGACCACGGAATGATCGAGGTGGGCCACGATCGTGGGCGAGTCGACCACCAGCGGCGACGGCAGACTGTGCCCGTTGAGTATCCGGAGCCCGCGGTCGAGGGGGTCGTAGCCGACCGCCGTGAGGACCGCGTCGAGGAAGGACTCGCCACCGATAACAGAGCATTCGATCCCGGCGCCAGCCGCGGCCTCCCGAATTTGCGCCACGGCAAACTCCCCGATAAGCGGGCTTCCGGGAACCGCGTAGACGGTCGGTTGTTGCCGGGCGCTATTGATCACCCTGTCGGTGATGGCGGAGTAGACGCCTTCGAAAGTCTCGTTGCCCTGATAGAGGTCGTCACAGCTCGTCACCTCTCGAAGGGCGGCCAGTTCCCTGACGGCTGGGTGATCCAGGGTACGGACGATCACAACGTTGTCCGGATCCAGAAGAAGCCGCTGAGTCGGCTTGACCACGCTGCTCCAGCCACCGGGGCCAAGCCCGGCTATGACGAGACTGTTTGTCAACCTGTGGGAGCGACGACCTGCGGGGTCGGCTCGGCCACCCAGGTGCCGTACTCGGCGTTGACTTCGACGGTTGCATCCTTCATCACACCAAGCAACCAAACATCCACGAGTTGATTGATGCGATCGCCCGTGATCCGCTCTTTGAGTTCGGCCAGCGTCGGCTCATCACGTTCCCTGACGAGGATCAGATGCCATCCGAACTGGGACTCGACCGGCGTGGTTACGACACCAAGGCGAGCGTCAGACGCTGCTTCGGCGAACTCGGCGACGTATTCACTCAAAGAAGCGCAGCCGAGGTCGCCTCCGCCGGCCGCGGTTCCGTCCGTGCCCACCTCCATCGCTACGGTGGCGAAGGCCTCTCCCCCATCGATGCGGACTTTGGCCGCTAATGCCTCCTCCTCTGTGGGTACCAGGATGTGGCTGGAACAGACGTTGACGAGCCGGAGGCCTTCAGCGGTTCGCAACAACTCTGCGTCGGCATCGGAGCCGGGCAGTACGTCTGGCCGGAAGTGCTCGATCAGCTTGTCACGAATCACCTGCTGCTTGGCGATGACCCGGAACTGGCTATCGGTGAGACCCTGGTTCTGGAGGAAGGCTTCGAGCGAGACTCCCTGGGCGACCGTGATCAGTTCGGTCAACTGGACGATCTTGGCTTCGATCTCCTCGTCGGACGTTTCGATCGAAAACTCGTCACTGGCGGCTTCGACGATTACGCGGTCGACGATCGCCCCGGTTAGGTCAGCGGCGAAGACCGCTTTGTCGATGGTGCCGTCCTCGGGCTGGATCCGCATGGCCTGCACTTCGGCGACCGTTATATCGGTGCCGTTGACATTGGCAGCCACCACACCGCTGGTACCGCCGCCACAGGCGACGAGGGCGAGCATCGTGACGGCAAGGAATACGAGATGTTTGCGCAAGGTCGGCATGTTAAATCGGCCACATTTCTAATAGGAATGCGCGCAAACCGTTTACCAGGTCTTTGGGAGCGGGGATGAACATCACGTCGTTGCGCAGGACTGCCCTCTTGGCCAAGCGTTGGAGGCGGACCTCCTGGCTAGCGCTCAGGTCGACCGGTGACATCCGGACCTCCGACCTGAGGTTGACTAGTTCGTTGAGCCCCACCCGCAGCGCTTCCACCCGCAAGCGGGCAATGTCTATCAAAGCCGTGGCGGCGGGCGGTAACGGTCCAAAACGATCGACCCATTCGGCCGCCACGTCGTCCACGGCCTCCTGGTCGGCGGCGGTCGCCAACCGCCGATAGGCCTCGAGACGCAGGCTCTGTTCAGGAACGTAATCGTCGGGAAGGTGGGCGTCGACCGGCAGCTCGATGCGGACCTCCCGCACCTCGATGGACGCCAGCTGGGTGCCCTCCAGCCGGGACACCGCTTCCGCCACCAACTCTGCATAAAGTTCGAATCCGACCGCGGCGATGTGACCTGATTGCACCTCTCCCAGGATCGACCCCGCCCCCCGAATCTCCAGGTCACGCAGAGCCAGATGGAATCCGGAACCGAGGTCGGTTGCTTCACCGATAGCCTCCAACCTCCGGTAGGCCTCCTCGCTAAGAATCCGGTCGGAAGGGTGGAAGAGGTAGGCATAGGCGCGCTGGCTCGAACGGCCGACCCGACCACGAAGCTGGTAGAGCTGGGCCAGTCCCAACAGATCAGCCCGCTCGACGATCAGAGTGTTGACCTGGGGCAGGTCGAGTCCGGATTCGATGATGGTGGTGGCCACCATCACGTCGTATTCCCTGCTCCAGAAGTCGAGCATGACCTGCTCGAGCTGCCCCTCCGACATCTGGCCGTGGGCGACTACGAAGCGGGCATCAGGCACCAGGTTGCGAAGCCGGCCCACCGCCTCGTCGATTGACGCCACCCGGTTGTGGACGTAGAACACCTGGCCGTCACGGAGCAACTCGCGCCGTATCGCGGCCGAGACCGACTGCGAATCGAAAGGGCCGACATATGTCAATATCGGATGTCGGTCTTCCGGGGCGGTGCGGATGTGGCTCACCTGGCGAATCCCCGTGAGCGCCATCTCCAGGGTCCGGGGGATCGGCGTTGCGGTGAGGGTAAGGACGTCCACCCCGACCTTCAGTTGTTTCAGCTGGTCTTTGGCATTCACGCCAAAACGTTGCTCTTCGTCGACCACAACCAGGCCGAGGTTCTTCCAGCGGACATCCTCCGAAAGAAGCCGGTGGGTGCCGATGACGATGTCGACCGCCCCGGTGGTTATCCCCTCGATGACCGCGAGCTGCTGGCGGGGGGTTAGAAAACGCGACAACACCTCCACCCTCATCGGGTACTGCTCGAGCCGTTCGGTGAAGGTCTGGTGGTGCTGCTGGGCCAGCAACGTGGTGGGTACCAGCACCGCCACCTGTTTGCCGGCATTGGCTGCCTTGAACGCGGCCCGCAAAGCCACCTCGGTCTTGCCGTACCCAACGTCGCCGAAGATGAGCCGGTCCATTGGAATGGACGCCTCCATGTCCTCCTTCACGTCGGCGATCGCTACCAGCTGGTCCGGGGTCTCCTCGTAGGGAAAGGAAGCCTCCACCTCGGCTTGCCAGGGGCTGTCGGGAGGGAAGGCGAAACCCTGGGCGCGGACCCGCGCGCGGTGGAGACGAACCACCTGCTCGGCCACGGCCGCGACGGCTTTGCGAACCCGCTCCTTGGTTTCACCCCAATCCCTGCCACCCATCCGTGACACTCGCGGGGCTTCCCCTCCCGTGTATTTGCGGACCAGTGCGAGCTGGTCGGTGGGGACGTAGAGCCGGTCTTCGGACGCGTAACCGATCATCAGGTAGTCACGCTCGACCCCCGCCATGGTCTTGGTGACCAAGCCCTCGAAACGGCCGATCCCATGGCGGTGATGGACCACGTAGTCGCCAAAGGACAGGTCGGCATAGCTGAGCCCGCCCTCGGTGCGGCGACGGCTGGGGCTGCGATGGGCCCGACGACGCCCTGCCACTTCCTGCTCGCCCAACACCGCCAACCGGAGTCCGAGGGCGACAAACCCGCGGTGGATTCCGCTGCTGACCACGGTGGGTGAGACACCCTCTTCTCCCAACAGGCGAGCGACCCGGGTGGCAGCGTGGTCGCCATCCATTGCGACCACCACCTCGACCTGACGCGCCTGCAACCGGGAGATGGCGCCTGCCACCGAAGCCGGGTCGCCGGGATTCGCATCAAAACCTGACAGCTCGAGAATCGAGTCGTCAGGAGAGGCAGCCATCGTGGGCATCTCAAGATGTGTGCCGAGCCTTGCTTCGATATCGAGATGGAGGGCCGGGTGTTCTCCAGCATCAGGAGCGCCACTCCCCCAGGTGGTGGCGAGGGCGGCCGCCAGTTCCTGTTCTTCCTTCAACAGCTCACGAGCACGGTCATGGCTGCGCGCTGGTTCGACCAGAACCACCTGCGAGTTGACGGCTTCATCGAGGAGGCTGATCGGCGGAGCCAGCCAGGGCAACCATGACTCCATCCCGGCGAAGAGCTGACCCTCAGCCAGCCGATCCCAGGTCGAGGCTGCCCAGGGATCTGTCACGAGAAGCTGGCGGGCGCGTTCTTTGACCTCGCGGTCGGGGCGGAACTCCCGGGCAGGAAAAGCGGTGGCTGCTTCGATCTCGATCAGGGATCGCTGGCTCGAAACAGAAAACGACCTGAGGTCTTCGACAGTATCTCCAAGAAGGTCGATGCGGACGGCCTCGTCGGCCTGGGCAGGGAACAGGTCGAGAATTCCACCCCGGACCGCAAACTCGCCCCTGGCCTCCACCCGATCGGTGCGCTCGTAGCCGAGCTCGGCCAGGGTTATGGCCAGATCCGAAAGCGACAGCTCATCGCCCCGCCTGACCACCACCGGGTAAGGAAACGAAGGGCTGAGCCTCTGGATGGCCGCCCGCACCGGGGTCACCAGCACTCGCCCGGGCTGTGGATCCCGCAGAAGGTGCCGACCCTGAGCGCGCCGGGCCATGGTCGCCAGATTGGGTGAGATGTGTTCGAACGGGAGCGTCTCCCAAGCTGGAATCAGGTGGGAGTCGGTGAACAAACGGAGATCGTCGACAAGGTCTTCGGCGTCGTGTTCGGAAGGCACCACCGCCAGGACCTGACGATCCTGCGCCAGGCCGGCGAGGGCATAGGCGCGGGCACCGACACCCACCACCCATCGCCGGGAAGGAAAAGTGTGGCCGCGCCAACGCTCCAGATGTTTTGCGAGTGGAGCCGGCATTAGGAACTCACTTGTTAGCGGTTCCTGGCGAGATCAAGGGCGTCAAGTGTGCGCAAGATGCCCGGATCCAGTTCTGCCGCCCTATCGAAGACCTCAGGAGTCAGCGAGAGGATCGTCAACGCCTTCAGACGGCTACGAGTCTCGGCCAAGGCGGTCTTCGAATGGCGGCGGGCGGTTCGGATCGCTTCGGTACGCATCAAGTCTGATGAAACCAGGTTGCCGTCATTGGTCTCCGCAAACCGACGCATCGCAGTTGAGTGAGTCTCTCGGGCGACGAGTTTCACGAAGGCCGAGGCATCTAGATAGAAAGCCACCCGTCACCGCTCCTCGGCACGCGCCTCGCTCAGCAGATCCCCCAGGCTCCTACCCTTGGTTGCGATGGGAGGGCCCAGGTCTGCCACCCGTCGCCGGGCCGGTCGAGCCAGTCCCGATTGAACGAGCGCGGCCAAGCTCCCTTTCCTTTCTGCCATGTGCGTCATTGTCGCACATGCTGAAACTGGCGCCCATCGGGTCTGATCCAGACGACAGGTCCGTTGGGGTTTCCTTCAATCTTCCAGCCTTCTTCGTGAACCATCCGATGGTGGAACTGGCAGAGAGAAATGAGGTTGTCGAGGTCGGTAGGTCCGCCATTCGACCAAAAGGTCATGTGGTGGCCATGAACCCATCTTCGACGGTGACAGCCGGGGAACCGACAGCCCTGATCTCGCCTTCTCAGGGAGCGAGTCATCCAGGCGGGGATGGTCCGACTGGCCCGGCCGATCCCGACAATCGCCCCGTTGCTGTTCTCGGCCACGACCTCGACCCGTCCGTCACAGCAGAGCCGCCGCACGGTTTCGATCGATAGACCCGAACCGTTCTCGACCTCGCCCGAGTTCACGCCCTTCGCCAACGCTTCGGCGGAGACGTGGACCACGATGGTCGCTCGATCCGGATCGGAGTCCGACCCGAGGCTTTGTGATGCCAGTTGTACGAGAGCGTCAGACGCCCGGGTGTCAAAGTCGTTGTAGACGCCGGTCAGCGGGTCCTTTCCCATCTGATCGACCAGGCGGTTGATGGCCGCCTCGAAGAGCGCTCCCTGCTCTTCCGGCAGACACCCGCGGTATCGCAGCAGCCTGTTGTCGGCGTCCCAGCGCATTCGCAGAAACCTTTGCCGATGAGCCTCGTTGCTTTCTGCCGCGGTGATCTCGCGCTTACGGCGAGCCATCACCTCGAGACGGGAGGCCGAGTGTTTGCGGGCCTCCATGGCCCATTGGTCATCGGTCTCCGGTGTAGCGAGGCGGCAGGTGAATTTGACCTGATCGAACGACAACCGGCCTTCTGCGAACTCGGTCCGTAGAGCAGGCAATTCGTCCAGAGCTTGCGCCACCTCCGCCCAATCTTTGGCAGATCGTGGGGTAAGGCCGTACTGAAAGGTAAGCCACGCAACCATCGACGTTGCGCCGTCAGTTCTCCAAAGCTCGGCGCGGTCATACTCGGCAACTAGGCCGAGCAGATTCGCCATGCTGGTGTTGTTGGCGGCGTGCCAGGCATCCATCTCGTCGGTGAGATCAGCCGGCGTCCGCGCCACCTGTCTTTCGATTGTCAGGACCATTCCGACACCTTGCTCGACGGAATGGGGAAGTGAGGTTCAAGGTACAGGGGGGGTATGACAGAATTTCAATCATCGGTGCGATCGATTCTGCGCAGGCCATGCTTGCCTCGAGCAAGCCAAGACCTTGGACCTAAGAACACCAAGAAGTCTGCCAACCTACCCCTATGACCCATCCTCTCGTCGACCAGCTCCGTTTCACCCGTTCAGAGTTCAAGCGCGGGCTGCGCAAAGTCAGCGAGGAGGACGGGTCACGGCGCATTAACCCGATGAACTCCATCTCGTGGATGGTTGGCCACCTCGCCTGGCAGGAAGAACGGTATTGGCTTCGGCGCGCCCAGGGAGTGATCCTGATTCCCCGGCTCGACGAGGAACTCGCTTACGGGAAGCCGGCAAGCACTCCATCGATCACCGAGATGTGGGCCGCCTGGGACGAGGTCACCAAAGCCGCCGATTCATGGCTCGATGCCCTCGACGGCGATCTGATGGCCGCACCGCTGACCACCGACTACCCCAGCGTCGGAAACTTCATGCTCCGCACTATCTATCACTATTGGTATCACCTCGGTGAGGGCCTGGCGGTTAGACAACAACTAGGCCACGAGAGTCTTCCCGACTTCGTCGGCAACCTCGAAGAGCGGGCGCCGTGGCGGGCGTGACCCAGCCTGCCGGGTTCTACGACCTGGCCGGCTATCTCGTCGAGATCGCCGACGTCAATGGCCGCCTAATCGTCCGTTTCGACGGCGTCCCCGACCGGCTGGCCCCCACGCTGAGAGCCAACGGCGATGGCTCTTTCGTCGTGGAGACCGGGACCCTGGCTGGTGCCGAGATCTCATTCCAGGAGGGTGGCGCACTCATCGGCCATGTGCTTCCCATGGAAAGGCTGGAACGACGGCCACCAACACAGCCATGGCGTACGGGCCACGGTCTGACATTGAACGGTCCGCCGCCGGACGAAGACGAGGAAGATGCCTATTTGCACCTATGGACCGGGGTCAGCCAGCAGTCCGACGGTGCCTCGATCAATTGGGACCTGCCCTGGGCGCGATATCGGTTTGTGGAATGGCTCACCCAGCGACGACAGGTGATCTTCCACGGCTCCCCGCTCCCCGACCTCGACCTCTTCGTGCCCCGGCGCGGCTCGATCGAGCTCTTCGATCACGGTGGCCGCGGCAACCGCGGAGCGGTATACGGCACTCCGTACGGAATCTGGTCGATGTGGTTCGCCGTCATCGATCGATCCAAACTCGAGGGCTCGATTCGCAACGGAGTATTTAGTTTCGAGTCTGACGATGGGGAGACGCTCGACGTCTACAACTTCTCCGTTCACTACGAGTTGGTCGATCAACCGATCTGGCGCACCGGCACTCTTTACTTTCTATCGCCAGATACTTTCTCCCCCATCCCCTTCTATCCCGGCGGGCCACCCTCGAACGAATGGGCCAGCACACTTGAGCTGCGGCCGATTGCCCGGCTGGAGGTGAGACCCGAGGACTTTCCATTCCTCGATCGGGTGGGTGGTCACGACGACTCCGAGCTCATAGCCTCCGAGAAGCTTGGCGACGTCGTAACCGAGCACATCGACTCAGCTCGCCGAACGGACGGCGGGGTGACAGTTCGCCTGCGTTGGGATGACGAGATCGCCGGAGTCATCGACCCATATCTGGAAACCAGGCGTCGATTTACTCCCGATGTCATTCGCCGACACCGGGTCGAACCTTCTGGAGAACACTGGCTGGATATCGATGGTCCTGAGGGTTTCCTCCAGACCTACGAACACACACTCAAATCTCACGGAGTCGAGATTCAGCCCGGTTGACCAGGCCAACTCTCAACATGGGACCGGCCGCCGTGATTACGCTGCCCGGGTGGAGCGAGCTGGGGAGCCTGACCTTCTTTCTTTGGTAGCCGTGGCCGGCATGGCCGTGCCTGTCGACGCGGCGGCCACAGCCCTCGGGGTTAGTCCGGCACAGGTGATGGCGTCGGGGTCGGCGCTTGTGGCCGAAGGCAAGCTGCGCGAGTCCCCCGCCGGGTACCTGCTCCCTGCGGGGGTCACCGTCGAAGTGAGCCCGGCCGTGGCGGCCTATCTTGCCGGTCATCTGGCGGATGCACTCGCCGACGGCCACGCCGATCCCCGTCAGATCGGGCGACTCCTTCTGAACGCCGGGCGCTTTGCCGGCGCATGGCGGGTCCTCTCCGACGCGGCCCTCGACAGCTCGGCCCGCTTCACCGACTCGGAGCAGGTGAATCTCTTCGAAATGGCTCTCCGCGCTTTGGCGGAGGCGAAGCTCGACGGCGGCGAAAACGAGGGCCGACTCCGGCTGCGCCTCGCCCGTCTCTATCGGGGTCGGGGCCAGACCGCGGCCGCAGCGAGCTCGCTCGAGGTCGCAATCCCTCGGCTGACCGGTGAGGACCTGGTAGATGGCCTGGGTTTTGCCGCGTCGGTGGAAGACGACCTCCAGCATCCTCAAGAAGCGGAACGATGGGTGGCATTGGCCGAACTAGCGGCAGCCCGCATCAACTCGCCAGCCAAACTCGGATCGTTGCTGACCTTCCACGGACGGGAGTTGTCCCGCCTCGGGTTCGCAGCAGAGGCCGCCGCCACGGTCAGCAAAGGCCAGGCGCTGCTCGAGGTGCACGGCAACGACATCCAACGGTTCTACGGTCGGCTCAACCAGTCTTGGATCGATCTCGATCAGGGACAGATGCGCAACGCCGAACTGGGTTTTGCCCGGTTGCGAGATGAAGCTGTCACCAGGGAAGGTGAGGCCTCACAGGCCGACAAGGATGCCTATTGGGCCCGGACCCTGTTCGGGGTCGGACGGCCCCAGGATGCCCTCGCAGCGATCGACCGGGCGCGCGAGCTGGCTGTCAAGGTGGATGCCCAGGCCCCGGTCTTCATCAGCCTTCTGGCAGCCGCCGAGGGCGGGCTCCTCTTCGAACAGTGGAGCATGGCGCTGGAAGCGTCCGACCAGGCCCTGGAACTCGCGTTGTCGTC
>CAYYRT010000124.1:0-7012 GCA_964474055.1 uncultured Acidimicrobiaceae bacterium
GCCCCCAGGTTGAGGGCCCATCCCCGCCAGCCTGACCGGATCCCGCCCGTCGCCAGAAGAAGCCAGATTCCTGCGGAAACAGCGACGACGGCAGAGCCAAACATGTAGTCCGCCACCCGTGCCCGAAGAAGGGTCTGCATAAAGGGGCCGGCGGTCGGACCCGTCCGCCTGGCCGCGGGACCGATGAACCAGCCCATCAACATCGCCCCACCGGCCCAAAAGACTCCGGCACCGATATGGAGAAGTCTTAGAAGCCACATTTCACTTGCGAGGCTAATGCTTTAGTTCGGGGGAGCAGGCTTAGGCTGCCCAGCATGACCGTCGCATACGAACTACGGGGTGAGGTGGCCCTGATCACCCTCGACCGGCCCGATCGTTTCAACGCCGTTTCAGCAGATTTGAGCCGCGGTTTGGTGGAGTCGCTGGTGCGGGCGGGTGGGGAAGCGCGAGCGGCAGTACTCACCGGACGGGGCAAGGCATTCTGCGCAGGGGCCGATCTGGCGGACCTCATGGATGAATATGAGACGGGGGGACCCGATCTCCACCGGGTCATCGGCGAGAGATTCAACCCGATGGTCGAGGCGCTCGTGTCAGCGCCGCTTCCCACCATCGCCGCTGTCAATGGGGTGGCGGCCGGAGCCGGGGTGGGGATGGCTCTGGCGTGCGACCTGCGGGTGATGGCCGTCGAGACCTATTTTCTATCGGCTTTCATCGGATTGGGTCTGGTGCCCGATACCGGATCCACTTGGTTGCTGGTCCGCCATCTCGGTCTCTCCCGGGCCATCGAGTTCACCGCAACAAACCGACGGATGCCGGCCGCCGAAGCGATGGGGATTGGTCTGGTCCACCGAATGGCCCCGGCGACGGAGGTAGTGGAGACGGCCCTGTCGTGGGCAACGGAGCTCGCAGAGGGCCCGACCTCTGCCTACGGGGCCAATCGCAACATTCTGATCCGGGCGGCGGCCCAGGACCTCGCCAACTCCCTGGCCGATGAACGAGCGGTCCAGGGAAGATTGGGCCGAACCGCTGCTCACATCGAAGGCATGAACGCCTTTCTCGAAAAACGGCCAGCCGACTTCCGCACGCACTCCTGAGGTCGCTTGCTCAGGCGCGATCGAGACGTGTTCCCCACCGCGACCACATACTCCGGACCGCACCCAGCAGACGGACCGTGAGCAACACCGCCATCACGGTGAGGATGATCACCACCACGATGGCCGCAATCGGGTACGAAACCGCCAGTGCAATCAGTCCGGCCACAAGACCGTCTTCAAACAATGACAGGAAGATGTTCGAGAAGGGCTCCGACGAGGTGTTGACCGCAGCGCGCGTGGTGGCTTTGGCGGAATGAGAGCTCAAAGCGAGCGAGCCCGACACGATGGCCCCCAGGGCCCCGCCTACCGAACCTGACTCGCCGGCGATCACATATCCAAGGGCCGCAGCCCCCAGCGGCCTGACGAAGGTGTGAAGGGCATCCCAGACGTTGTCGAGGTACGGAATCTTGTCGGCGGCGAACTCAATCAGATAGAGCACTCCGGCAACGACGAGGACATCGACGCGCTGCAAGACCGCCGGAACATCTGTCCACCCTGCCCGGCCTCCCAGACCAAGGAGCAGCGTGACCAGATAGATGTTGAGACCGGAGGCCCAGCCCGATCCCGCCAACAGTCCAAGAGTCTCAATCATCAGTCCCTCAGGATGTAGACCGTCACCGAGATCGTTGCGCCCTCTCCACCGCCCCAACCGATACCCACCGCCGTGTTCAACCAGGCGAGGTCCTCGTTGCCGGTCTGGAAGGTGAGCAGCTCCTGAGGTTTTGCCTCGGTGGGGCTCTTCACGATCGAAACGCCCGTGCCCCGATAAGCAACGGTCTCCCTCTTCTCTCCGATCGTCGCCCGGATCTCGAGATCCATGTGGCCATCACCGCGTACGGTCACATAGTCGACACCCTTCACGGGCCTCTCCCCTTCCCAGTGAGGACTGGTGGCGGTTCCCTCGAAGGGAAAGTCGATCCGGGTCCCCTGGGGCATCTTGCCGAGCATACGGGCGGACATGGTTGCGTTGATGTGGCAGAACTCTTCAAGAGTCGGCATCCGGGTCCTTTCTTGCCGGGCGACGGTGGTTCGCCGCCGGGCGATACGATCAACTATATGGAACTCCTCTCCAATGTCGTCGTCGCTGTGGTCGCCCTGCTTCACTTTGGGTTTCTGGTTCTCGAAATGTTCCTGTGGACCAAACCGGTGGGGATGCGCGCCTTCGGACTCGACGCCGATCGGGCGAGGACCACAGCCACGCTGGCGGCCAATCAGGGTCTCTACAACGGGTTTCTCGCCGCCGGGCTCGTCTGGAGTCTCCTGGCAACGGAAAGCCGCTGGCCTCTCCAGGTGTTCTTCCTGAGCTGTGTGATCATCGCCGGCGTGTTCGGTGCCATCACCGTCGACAAGTCGATCCTGGTGGTGCAAGCCCTCCCCGGAGTGATTGCGCTTCTCCTCGCCTATCTCGCCAACTGATCAGGCCAGACCCTCGAAGGCCGCCAGGAACCGATCGTTCTCGTCTGGAGTGCCGATCGTCACCCTCATCCACTCCTCCCCCATCGGTCGAACGATGACGCCCCGCGCCAGCAACTGCTCGCATGCCCCGGAGCGGATGAACACGAAGTTCGCCTGCGAGGCCACAAACTCGACACTTCGAGCCGCCAACTCCTTCTCCATCCGGGTGCGCTCCTCGCTGTTGACGAGGGCCCTCTGCTCGACCCGATTTGGAAACGCCAGGGCGGTTCGGGCCGCGACCTGGGCCAGGGTGTTGACGGTGAAGGGTGACTGCGCTCGGCGGAGATCCTGCAGTGTCGGTCCATGTCCGACCAGGTATCCGACCCGCAGGCCGGCCAGTCCGTAGATCTTGGAGAAGGTTCTCGCCACCACAACGTTGGGGCGGGCCAGGGCGTGCGGGATAGCGGTCCGATAATCGGAAGCCGTCACATACTCGTGGTAGGCCTCGTCAATCACCACCAGGACCCGCTCGGGGACCCGTGACACGAAGTCGGTGACGACATGGGCCGACAGATGGGTGCCGGTCGGGTTATTGGGGTTGCACAAATACACGACGGTCGTGTCCGCCCTGATTGCCGCCAGCATCGCCTCCAGATCATGGGTGTGCTGTTGCAGCGGGACCTCGACGGTCTCAGCCCCCGCTATGACTGATGCCAGCCGATAGATGATGAAGGAGGGCCAGGCGTAAACCGTCGAGGTATGCGGACCGCCAAAAGCCAGGGCAATCACCCGCAGGAGTTCGGAACTGCCACCAGCGAACATCAACTGGCCGGGGTCCACCTCGAGCCGGGTGGCAAGGGCGTCGGCCAGATCGTGCCACCCGTTGTCGGGGTACCTGTTGATCAGATGAGCCGCCCTGCCAATCGCCTCGATAACCTCGGGAAAAGGCTCCACCGGGCTTTCGTTGGAGGCCAGCTTGATGATTTGCTCGGGATCGGCTCCGAGGCTCCGGGCAACGTCTTCGATTGGTCGGCCCGCCTCGTACGGCGGGATTCGATTCACGCCTGCGCGCAACAAGGGCACTAGCTGAGGGTACCTATCGGACACCTTTGCGCTCAACTTTGACCTGGTCGGAAACCGATAAGGAAGGCACGAACGAGCCGGGGCCGCCGGCCTCAGCCCACTTCCGTCAGACCCGCCGCTTCGGCGGGTCTTGTCGTGGTGGGGTGCAACAGATACCAGCCCGTGGCAGACTCAAAACGTGGAGTTGTATCCCGCTCGCCAGATCCTCGCTCCTGACGGAACCGTCTCCGGGACGCTTCCCGACCTGTCCCCGGAGCTCGGCTGGGACATGTACCGGCTGATGGTGCTGTCCCGCGAATTCGACCGCCGCATGCTGGCGCTGCAACGGCAAGGCCGGGTGGGAACCTATGCGATGCTCGAGGGCCAGGAGGCGGTCCAGATCGGATCGGCCCTGGCCCTAGACCAAGACGACTTCGTGTTCCCGTCCTATCGGGAACACGGAGTGCAACTCGCCCGGGGCATGCCCATAGAGGTTGTGATGGCCTATTGGCGTGGTTTGCCCAACAAGGACTGGGACGTCAAACGGTATCGCACCGGGATCGTCACCGTGCCGATCGCCAGTCAACTCCCCCACGCAGTCGGCTACTCCTACGTCACCAAAATGCGAGGGGAGACCGCGGTGTCGGCGGTCTACTTCGGCGACGGTGCCACTTCGGAGAACGACTTCCACGCGGGATTGAACTTTGCGGGCGTCTGGAAGACGCCAACAGTCTTCATCTGTGCCAACAACCTCTACGCGATCTCGGTGCCCTACGAGAAGCAGACCGCTTCAGCCACGATTGCCCAAAAGGCCGAGGCCTACGGTTTCCCCGGGGTTCGAGTGGATGGCATGGACGTGATCGCGATGTACCAGGCGACCCGGGAAGCCGTGGAGCGCGCTCGGTCCGGAATGGGACCCACTCTCATCGAAGCCCTCACCTACCGCTACGGGCCGCACGCCACCGCCGACGATGCCAGGCGTTATCGAAGCGCTGACGAAGAGGATTCGTGGAGGGCCCGAGACCCGATCCTGCGGATGCGCCGGTTCCTCGAACAACGGGGCGAATGGGACGAGCAGGCCGAGGAGAAGGTGGCGATGGAGGTGGCCGATCAGGTGGAGACGGCCATCACAGATATCGAAGCGCGTCCGCTGCCGGCTCGGGATGACGCGGTTCGCCACGCCTTCGCACGGATTCCCGTTCACGTGGTTGACCAACTCCACGCAATGCAAAGAGCCAACGATGAGACCGAGACCGTCTTTGCCGATGACGAATTGTGGGTCATCGGCACCGACTCTTTGCCTTCCGGCCCCACCGAAAAGTGGACGATGGCAGAAGCAATAACTGCAGCCTTGCGACAGGGGATGGAACGAGACCCAAGTGTGATAGTCCTGGGTGAGGATGTCGGATTGTCCGGTGGCGTGTTTCGAATTACAGAGGGACTCCTCGAACAGTTCGGCGAAGAGCGAGTGATCGATACCCCCCTCAACGAGTCGGGGATTGTGGGGTGTGCCATCGGGATGGCTGTGGCCGGCGCCCGCCCGGTAGCCGAGATCCAATTCGACGGGTTCGTATATCCCGCCTTCGATCAGATCGTCAGTCATCTCGGACGTTTCCGGTACCGCACCCGGGGAGGCGTTTCGATGCCCGTCATCGTTCGCTTCCCCAACGGAGCGGGTATCGGCGCCCATGAGCACCATTGCGACTCTCCCGAGGCCTACTTCGTTCACGCCCCTGGCCTGGTGGTGGTTTGTCCATCTTCGGCCATCGACGCCAAGGGTCTGCTGGCGGCGGCGATGGAAGGCGACGACCCGGTGATCTTCCTCGAACCGAAGGTCCTTTACCGATCGGGTCGCGAGGATGTTCCCGTTGAGCACTACACGCTTCCCCTTGGCCGGGCCCGCGTACGAATGGACGGAGTCGACCTGACCCTGGTCACTTACGGCGGAATGGTGCCAGTGTCCCTCCAGGCCGCCGCCCAATCTGGCGTATCGGTGGAGGTCATCGATCTGCGGACCCTCTTTCCCTGGGATCGGGAGTCGGTGCTCTCATCAGTCGAGAAAACCGGACGACTGCTCCTCGTCCAAGAGCCGCATACGACCGGAGGTATTGCAGCGGAGATCGCGGCGGTGGTGGCGGAAAAGGCAATGTACGCGTTGACCGCCCCGATCGTCAGGGTCGGTGGATACGACACACCCTGGCCACAGTTTGCGATCGAGCGCCACGCCCTCATCAATCCGGCCCGGGTGCAAGCGGCCATCCGCGAGGTCATGAAGGGCTGAACCCCACCGTTCTGGTGACGGTTGTCCCGGGAGGGAGTATCACGGGACAACCGTCACGAGAACTGGAATCAGACGGGGCGACGCCGCCGGTTGAGCAGCCAGGCAGCGGCAAGAACCGCCAGGCCGCCCGCACCGAGTCCCACCGCCTGCCAGTCGAACGGCGCTCCTGCCGAGGCCGGCGACTCCCCCGGGGAGGGCGGGGTGCCGGGTCCAAGGGCATTCAGAGCCGTATCGGCATCAGTGACCGAACAAAGACTTGAGCTGAGTTGTCCACCTTCGTCGGTGGCAAACACCGCGATTCGCGTACCGATGTTGGCGTCGATGCCACAAGCAGCGCTGTTGTCGGCGGTGAGGATCTCCACCTGGGCGGGAACCTCACCGGCGAGGACCGTTTCGACGTCAAAAGTGAGGAGGTGTTGAGCTCCCACCGGCCCCTGGCCGGCGGCGGTGACCCCGGTCATGGTCCCTACAAAGGCAGTCGGACCGAACTCGAGCATCTGCTTGGGATCGGCCGCCATACAGCTGCAGCCGTAGGCAGGGCCAGCGAAGGCAAGGAGTCCGGAAATGAGGACAAGCAGGGGCAGAAGGCGCTTCATAACCCATCAGACGTCGACAGCTCCCGATCGGTTCCTACCCTCTCGATGGAATTGACCGACCTCTTTCACCCAATGGCGGCGCCCTTTCGTCTTCCCGGCGACAACGGGGAGGCAGTGGTAGCGATCCATGGATTTACCGGGATTCCCGGTCACTGGCGCCTGGCGGGAGAGGTGCTCAACCAACACGGCTACACGGTGGTGGCCCCCCTGCTTCCGGGCCACGGGACCTCAGTCGAGGACATGGACCGATACGGCGCCGGTGACTGGATGCGGGCGGTGGCAGACGCGGCCATATCTGTTGGCGACCATCGCCGCATCCACCTGGCGGGTCTGTCCCTTGGGGCATTACTGGCGGTCTTGAGCGCCGGACCCACCAACGCGGCCACGGTCACCGCCATAAGTGCCCCCATCCGCTTTCGCCGACGGTCGATCTATCTGGCTCCCTTCCTCCACCGGCTGCGGCCTTTCACCGCTTGGCCTCCGTCATTGCCACCATCCGAACCGGAAACCTCCGCCCTGTTCATCACCTACCCGGGATTCCCTACCCGCCGGGCAGCGGACCTCGTCGTGATGGCTCGCCACGC
>CAYYRT010000125.1:0-7122 GCA_964474055.1 uncultured Acidimicrobiaceae bacterium
CGAACAACCCTCCCGCCAGTGCGGCGTATGCGACGGCGAGCAAGGCGAAGCCTCCGAGTCGGAGACGGCGGTCGGCCATGCCGACATTCTAGTGGCAGCCCGGAAGTGCGCTGGCATCGGCGCGAAGTGCGGATGGTATCCTCGCGGTTTCCGATGCACGTCTCCCGGCCGCGAAGGCTGACTCATCCATCCCCCGATTGTACCACGGCCTGTCTACTCACCCCAGCGAGCAAAGGAACTCAGCCGATGCTCCGTCTGCTCGCCGCCACCTTTGCGGTCTACATCGCCTTCTACGCCACCGTCGAAGCCGCTACGGCCATCGTCAAAGCATTCGCCCCATAGGAGGAACCCCCGTGTTTTTGGGACGCTCGACGGTCCAATGGACCTCGCTCTTCTCGGCCGCCGGCGGGCTCGCGCAGATCCTGATCGTGACGCTGCTGCCGGGGGTCGACCCCGTGATCGTGGCGACCATCATCGGTGCCGCCGTGGTGTTCCTCGGCGTATTCATCGCCTTCCTGGCGAACTCGGCGACCACGCCGAGCGGCGACCCGCAGCTGAAGGCCGGCACGATGATCCGGGTGACGGATGACGCCGGGACCATGATCGGCCACACGCCGGTGCCGCAGCCGCCGCAGCCGCCCGTCGCCCCGCCGGACCAGCCGCCCGCCGGCGCCGCCTGACCGATGCCGACCGCCGCGCCCGTCGCCTGCTCGCGTCCCGCCTGCCCGGAGCCCGCCGTGGATCGCGGGCGCTGCGTGCTGCATCGGCGCACGACGACGGGGCGCGGCTACGGACCGCCCCACCAGGCGCTGCGGCGCGAGGCGCTGGCGAACTACGCGCCGAGCGATCCGTGCCCGCGCTGCGGGAAGCCGCTCGGCGACGACCCGACACTGCTCGACCTCGGTCACGGACCCGGCCAGCGCGGCTACAACGGGCTCGAGCACGCTCGCTGCAACCGCTCGGCGAGGGGGAACGCCTGATGGGTAAGCGCGGACCGGCACCGATGCCGACCAAGCTGAAGCTGCTCCACGGCGAGACGCGCAAGTCACGGATCAACCACTCCGAACCGGAGCCGCGCCAGAAGGCACCGGCACGCCCGCGGGGCATGAGCCGCGAGGCGCTGACGGTCTGGGACCGGGTCATGCGCGAGCAGGCACCGGGCGTCATCCTCGCCGCCGATACCGACGCGCTGCGGGTGTATTGCGAGTCGGTCGTCCGCTACCTGCACGAGTCGCGGGCGCTCAACAATCAGATCGCGCGGGGCTTCAGCCTGGTCCCGGGTGCGCGCGGCGGACTGGTGAAGAACCCCCTGTTCCAGGTCGTGCGCGACCTGGCCGACCAGGTCCGGCAGTACGCCCGCGAGCTGGGCCTCACGCCATCCGCTCGGACGGGCCTGCACCTGGGCGACGCCAAGCCGGCCGAGGATCCGCTCGAGCGGTGGGAGAAGGGGGCGACCCCGTGAGCACCCCGAGGATCGAGGCTGCCCTCACCGCTCGGGCACGCAAGCCGAAGGCCGTGATGCTGGCCGAGACGAAGGTGCGCATCGCCCAGGAGCCGATCGTGGTGAAGGCATCGGGCGAGCTCGCCTTCAGCCGCGGCCGGGACGCGGATCCCGCAGCCGCCACGCTGCTCCTGTTCGACCCGAAGATCGGTGCCTTCCGCGCCGTGCTGACTCCACCCGGCACAGCGTGGGAGCTCGTCGAGAAGCGGCAGGGCCCATCGCTCTGGCAGCCCGGCATGCGCACATGACCACCCATCCGCACTAGGAAGGAGCTTCAGCCATGGCAGACACCACGAAGATCAGCAATCAACTTGCTGCCACAGAGGCAGCGGCCGGCGCGGGCGAGTTCGATAACGGCTACCTGCGTATCTACGACTCGACCGGTGGCACCGGCCAGCCCGCCACGGTGGACACCGCCATCGGCTCCCAGGTCAAGCTTGCCGAGCTGCGGTTCGCGGCTACGGCCGAAGCGTCGAGCACTAACGGCGTCATCACCTTCGCTGCCATCACCCCCGATTCGTCCGCCGACGCGTCCGGGACGGCGACGTGGTTCCGCGCGTTCAAGGCCGACGGCACGACTCCGCTGTGGGACGGCTCGGCGGGAGCTGAAGGGTCCGGTATGACGCTGGAACTCAACTCGGCTGTCATCTCGTCCGGCGCCGAAGTGGCCGTTTCTGCCCTCACGCTCACCGTCAACAAGGGCTGATAGGCCGTGGCCGACTCAGGCATCGGTGGACTCGGAGCAGCCGGGGCGCTGGCTGCCGCCGACCTCGCCGAGCTCGTTCAGTCTGGCACGGGCAAGCAGACGACCCTCGCTGCCCTGAAGGCGTTCATCTATGACCGCTACCTCATTCGCTGCAACGCAGCGCACACGCTCGACAGCAGCACTAACGTCCAGACCCTGTTCGAGAGTCCGACCAACGGGCGGCTGACCCTGCCCAGCGGTGTCTACCTCTTCGACGGCATGTTCCTGATCACGGGCATGTCGGGCACCAGCGGCAGCGCCCTGATCGACATCCTCGGAGCCGGGACGGCGACGATCACGTCATGGCTGTGGCGGATTCTGGGAATGGACATCAGCACTCCGACCACCTCGAACACCGATGATGACTCGATCTACCGCGTCACCAACGCCAGCACGGCCTCGGCGCATGGCGCCCAGACCGGCACGGCCATGCGAACCCATATCAAGGGCACCTTCGACGTGACGGTGGGCGGCACGATCATCCCGTCCATCGACCTCGTGACGGCAGCAGCGGCCATCGTCGCGGCTGGCTCGTACTTCCAGTGTGAGCGCATCGGCGACACCGGCCTGTCCAGCGTCGGGCCGTGGGACTGATGCGGCGTGGCTAGCTTCCGGCTCATCGACGGTGGAGGTACCGACCGCCGCCTAATCGACGGCACATCCGACTTTCGCCTGATCGACGGCGCCGTGGAGCCTGTCACTGGGACAGGCGCCGGTACAGGTGCGGCTCCGACCGGAGCAGGTAGCGGTAAGGAAACCTTCAGTGCCAGTGGAGCAGGGACCGGCGCGGTTCCCACGGGCAGCGGGACCGGCTCAGAGACGTTCGCCGCGCTGGGAGCAGGGACGGGCGCGGCGCCGACCGGCGATGGTGCGGGCACCGTCGAAGCTCTGCCCACCACGGGCACCGGGGCCGGCGTAGGAGCTGCTCCGACAGGCGCGGGCAGCGGACAGGAAACCTTCGCCGCCACCGGGGCAGGCACGGGCGCAGCGCCCACGGCCAGCGGGGTAGGAGGCGAGGCGTTCCTGGCTACGGGCGCCGGTACGGGCGCCGCACCTACGGGGACTGGCGCGGGGACCGTCGAGGCGCTCACAGGCACCGGAGCGGGCACAAGTGCTGCACCAACTGGTGAGGGCGCGGGCCTGCTGCGCTTCAGTGCCAGCGGCGCGGGCGTCGGAGCGGTTCCTACCGCGACAGGCGATGGCGACCTGGCGTTCACCGGCACTGGCGCGGGCGTGTCCGCTGCTCCGAGTGGCGCAGGAGCGGGTGCTCTGCGAGTCACGGGAACGGGCGCCGGGACCGGCGCTGCCAGTACGTCGAGTGGTGCCGGCTCGCTGCGCTTCCTCATCGAAGCCGCGGGCGTCGGCGCAGCTCCCACGGGTGCCGGTGAGGGCGAGGTCATCGAGGCGTCCGGCATCGTCGGGGTTGGCAATGGAGTCTCGGCGGCCCCGAGCGGCGCAGGCACTGGCACGGTCGAACTCGACTTCATGGGCACAGGAGCCGGCATCGGGGCAGCGCCCACCGGCCTCGGCGTCGGCCTGCTGCGCTTCCTGGGGACCGGGGCTGGTGTCGGAGCGGCCCCGGCAGGAGCTGGTGGCCCGGTCCCCACGACGTCGATCACGGGCGATGGCTTCGCGGGTTCACTGGTCTCCGCCGACATCGACATCCTCCTGGCACCGGTGGAGGCCAGTGCGGAAGTGCTGAGGACGAAGCCAGAGGCGCTCATCGAGCGAGTGACATCAGGAGGGTCGGCATGAACATCAGGGCCACACGTGGCGACAGCGAGCGCTACCTGCTGACCATCACCGAGGACGCGGCGGCGGTCGATCTGACCGACGCAAGCATCTGGATGACCGCCAAGCGCCGCGCGCGCGACGCCGACGCGGCCGCCGTCTTCCAGAAGACGGTGGGCGACGGGATCACGATCACCAACGCGGCCGGCGGACTGGCCCGCGTCGATCTCGTTCCAGGCGACACCGAGGACCTCCCGGCGCGCAGCATCCAGCTCGTCTACGACGTGCAGGTCAAGCTCGACGACGGCCGTGTGCTGACGCCGATCTCGGGCGTCCTGACCGTCGAGCCCGACGTGACGGTGGCCACTGCATGACCGTCTCGACGCTCGCCCCACGCGCCCGCCGGCGCATGCAGCCACCGGCGCCACCGGATCCGGTAACGAAGTACGCGCTCGACGTGACCGCTGGTCGCGTCGTCGCCGGCGTGCTGGTGCGCAAGGCATGCGAGCGCCACCTGGCTGATCTGGCCACCGGGCATGAGCGTGGGCTCCACTTCGATCGCGCAGCTGCGCAGAAGGCGATCGACTTCTTCCCGCTGCTGCGCCACTACAAGGGCGAGTGGGGCCCGCACGCCGGCAAGCGTCATGGCGACCCGATCGTCCTGGAGCCGTGGCAGGCCTTCATCGTGGGCTCGGCGTTCGGCTGGAAGCGCGCCGACGGCCTGCGCCGCTTCCGGGAGGTCTACATCGAGGTCGCCCGCAAGAACGGCAAGACGCTGATGGCCGCCGGCGTGGCGCTCCTGCTCGCCTTCTTCGACAACGAGCCCGGCGCCGAGGTGTACTCGATCGCCACGAAGCGCGACCAGGCCAAGCTCGTCTGGAACGACGCCAAGCGCATGGTGCAGAAGAGCCCGTCGCTCGCGTCCCGGATCCACCCGTACGCGCTGAGCCTGACCCACGAGGCCTCGGCGAGCTTCTTCCGTCCCCTGGGCCGTGACGCCGGCGACAACGACATCGGTACCAACCCGTACGCCGCCGTCGTCGACGAGCTCCACGTCCTCGAGGAGCGCGAGTCGATCGCCAGCATGGAGACAGGCATCTCCGCCCGCCGGCAGCCGATGATCTGGAAGATCACCACCGCCGGTGTGAAGCGCGAGTCGATCTGGGCCGAGGAGCGGGCTGACGCCGTCAGCGTGGTCGAGGGTCGCGCCACCGACGACACGATGCTCGTCCTGATCTACACCCTCGACGAGGGTGACGACCCGTTCGACGAGGCGGTGTGGCCGAAGGGCAACCCCAACTTGGGGGTCAGCGTCAAGCTCGACGGTCTGCGCGACTCAGCAGAGAAGGCGAAGCGCTCCCCTGGCAAGCTGGCCCCGTACCTCCGGTTCCGGCAGAACATCCCGACGGCGGTCAGCACCCGCGCGATCAGCATCGAGGAGTGGGACGCCAACGCTGCCGAGCCGCAGATCGCCGATGGCGCAGGCGGCTATGGCGGCCTCGACCTGGCCAGCGTGCGTGACCTCACCGCGTTGATCCTCCTCTTCCGCACCGAGCGCCTCGACGCGGCCGTCGAGCACGGCTGCATCGAGAAGGGCGAGTCCATGGATCCGGGCTGCCCGCACTACTGGTACGACGTCCTGTGCCGCTTCTGGTGCCCCGAGGACGGGATCGTCGAGCGCAGCCAGCGCGACAACGTGCCGTATGACGACTGGGTGCGCGACGGCTACCTGATCGCCACGCCGGGCAACGTGACCGACTACCGCTGGATCCGGCGCGAGGTGAGCGACCTGGCCGAGTCGTACCTGATCGGCGACATCGGCTTCGACAAGTGGAACGCCACCCAGCTCGTCACTGAGCTCATGGACGACGGCGCTCAATGCACCGCCATCCCGCAGACGCACTCCGGTCTCGGTCCCGCCTGGCGCGAGCTGGAGAAGATCCTCCTCGACCACTCGATGCGCCACGGCGGCCATCCCATCCTGCGCTGGATGGCGGGCAACGTGGAGGTCGAGACCGATGCCGCCGAAAACCAGAAGCCCTCGAAGCGCCACTCCTCGGAGCGCATCGACGGCATCGTCGCCATGACCATGTCCCTCAACCGCTGGCTCGCCCACGGCGACGCGCCCGCGATCATGACCGCCGCGTAGGAGACGCCCCATGGACCTGACCGCACTCAACCGCTCCCCCATCGGTGCGGCCGCGCGCGCGGTCGGCCGAGCCACCTATGGCGCGCTCAGCGGCATCAGCAGCACCGCCGGCGTCCTCTCTGCCACCCTGTTCCGATCGGGATCGGCCTGGCAGATCCTGCTGAACCGCACGCGCTTTGACTACAAGGCCGAGGTCGGCGATCCGGCCTCGAACAGCATCGTGGGCGCCGTCGTCGGCTGGATCTGTCGCAACTTCCCAGAGGCGCCGGTCCGGATCGTCAAGGAGGGCACGACCGAGATCGCCTACATGCCGTCGGCGACCGGGCCCGGGGCGATGCTCCGCCTCCTCGAGCGCCCCAACCACTACTACTCCGGCGTCCTGCAGTGGATGGCCACGCTGGTCGACTGGATCATCGAGGGCAACGGCTACTGGTTCAAGGTCCGGATCCAGTCCGGCGCGTTCAAGGGGCGGGTGAAGGAGCTCTGGTGGCTGCCCGCGCACATGGTGGAGCCACGCTGGTCGCGGAACGATCCCTCGACCTTCATCACCCACTACGAGTACCTCGTCGACGGCGTGGCCTGGAAGATCCGCGAGCAGGACATCGTCCATTTCCGCAACGGCATCGACCCGCGCAACCCTCGAAAGGGCCTGTCGAAGCTGAGCAGCCTGCTGCGCGAGATCTTCACCGACGACGAGGCGGCGAACTTCACCGCCAGCCTGCTCCGCAACCTGGGCGTGCCAGGCGTCATCATCGCGCCGGCCAACACCACCGGCGGCACCCGCCCCGTCGTCGATGCGCCCGGGATCAAGCAGAAGTTCAAGGACACCTTCGGCGGCGACAACCGCGGCGAGCCAATGGTCCTGACGACGGCCTCGGAGATCAAGGTGCTGTCGTTCAACCCGCAGGAGATGGACCTGAAGTCCCTCCGCCGGATCCCCGAGGAGCGCATCTCGGCGGTCCTGGGCGTCCCGGCCATGGTCGCGCAGCTCGGCGC
>CAYYRT010000126.1:0-5329 GCA_964474055.1 uncultured Acidimicrobiaceae bacterium
CCACCGTACCGACGCTCGAGCGCGGACACGATGTAGGCTGGAAGCCCCTCGTTGACCTGCATGGCGGCCTGGCCAAGCGGAAAATGATCGGCGGTGAACGCTGACAGCTGCATGGTGTCCTTGAACAGGCACGGTCCGGCGGCGAAGCCCGGCCCCGGCAGATCGGCCGCCCGAGGATAGTCCTCGCGGATGGCTCGAAGGACGTTCGTGTAATCCACGCCCGCCTGGTCCGCGATCATGAAGAACTGGTTGGCGACAGCGAACTTCATGTAACGCCAGGTGTTCGTGAACAGTTTGGCGAGCTCGGCCTCCTTGGTGCTCGTCCGGATGGTCTTCGTGACCAAGTGATCGAACAGCGCGGTGGCTCGCTCGGCTGCCGAGTCGTCGTCCGCGCCGATGATCTGGGGCAGCGTGTGGAGCTCTTCGAGGGCATGACCCTCGGCGATCCGCTCCGGGCAGAACGCGACGTCCACGGTGCATCCTGCTGCCGCGAGGTTCTGGACGACGTACGCCGTCGTCCCCGGATAGACCGTGCTGCGAAGGACCACCAGCGCGCCTTCGCGGAGATGGGGCGCGATCTGGTCGACGGCCTTCTCGAAGATCGTCATCGATGGCCCGAGGAACTCGTCGACCGGGGTGCCGATGACGACCACGAGCTGGTTGGTCCTCTCGATCATCGCTCCGTCGGTGCTCAGCTCGAGGCGGCCGGTCGGGAGGATCTCGCGCAGCAACTCGTCGGCACCGGTCTCGAGGAAGGGCATTGCGCCCGCTACGATCTGGTCGAGCGTCGCCTGGTTCGTGTCGTACACGCCGACTCGTAAGCCGGCCTTGGCGAAGGCGAGGCTCAGCGGAAGTCCGACATGCCCGCCGCCGCCGAGCACGACGACGTCGAGATCAGGCGGGGTCACTTGGTCATGACCTTCCGGGATTCCTCGGAGAACCCCGAGTCGACGAACCAGTCAGCTGTGCTCGCCAACCCGCGGTCGAGGGTGAACTGCGGAGTCCACCGGAGCATCCGGCGTGCCTTTTCGATGTTGACGACGCGACGCCGGATGTTGTCGACGTCGCGGCGATCGATATGCCTGACTATCGCTGGCCTGTCCAGGGCCTCGCCGATGGCCTCGGCCAGTCGATTGACCGATGTCTCGATCCCCGTCCCCACGTTGAAGACCTCACCCTCCGCTCGCGGATGGACCGCAGCCAGGATCGTCGCGTCGACGGCGTCTTCGATGTACGTGTAGTCGCGCGTCTGCTCGCCATCTCCATGGATGGAGATCTGACGGCCGGCGTAGGTCTCGACCATGAACTTCGCTACCACCCCGCAGTAGGGGTTGTCCGGTCGCTGCCCAGGTCCGTAGACGTTCGAGTAGCGCACGCAGGCCGTGGGAAGACCGTAGCTTTCGAAGAACGCAAGACAGTAGTTCTCGCCGCCGAGCTTGCTCACCGCGTACGGCGAAAGCGTGCCGATGCCGTCGTCCTCGTTGATCGGAATGGATCTCGGATTGCCGTACACCGACGCCGACGACGCATACACGACGCGGTCGACCCGAGCCTCCCGAGCGGCCATCAGCACGTTCAACGTGCCGCCGATATTCGTTGCGAAGTCATCCCGAGGATTGGCCGTGGACGCGATGATATTGCGCGCGGCAAGGTGGAAGACCACGGAGCTGGCGCCTACGAGCTGCCGGACGAGGCCTTCGTCGGTGACGGATCCCTCGATGAACTGGGCACCCGTCGGGATGGCCTCCGTCTTGCCAGTGAAGAGGTCGTCGAGGACGGTCACGCGCGCGCCCGCTACCACCAGTCGGCGAGTCAATGCGCCCCCGACGAACCCGGCTCCGCCCGTGACGAGGATCCGGCGCCCGCCGAACGACCCTCCGATATCGAGTGTCATCGCTTCACCCCGGTTCGAAGCAACAGCGCCGGTCGGAATAGCCGCCACCAGTCACGTATGCCCCGCATCTTCGTGTGGCCCTCAGTGCTGTGATACCGGACTGTGCAGGGCACTTCAACCACGCGGTATCCACGACGGATCGCCTTGTAAAGGACATATGGCTCAAGGTCATAGCTCGTGAGCCAGTCCTGGTCGACGTTCATCAGAGCGTCCTCGAGGAGCTCGCGACGGAACACCCGGAACCCGTTCGTCGCGTCGGTGACGCGTCGCCCGACCAGGAGACTGAAGACCACGGAGTAGAGCCGGGTCCCGAAACCGCGACCGCCGGTCGGACCAAGCACGCGACCGCCGGCGATCCAACGCGAGCCCTGGACGTAGTCGGCGCCGCTCTCGATCAAACGATCCAACGCCGGACCAAGTTCGGATGGCTCGTGTTGATCGTCCCCCGAGATCACGGCGAGGTATGGACGGTCACGTTCCACACCGACGCGCCAGCCCTCGCGGATCGCGCCACCCACCCCGATTCGACTCTCGTGTCGCACGATGACGGCTGCACCGTGTCGCCGCGCCTCGTCGCCAGTGCCGTCGCTCGAGCCGTCATCCACGACGATAGCTTCGAATCGGCCGTCCTTGGGCATCTTGTCGAGTACGCGCCCGATCTTGCCGGCCTCGTTGAGCGCCGGGATCACCACGGCCACGAGCGGCGCGGGACTGAAGCCATCAGCGGCTGACGTCATGTTCTCCTCCCGGTACGGTGAACCACGATGCTGCGAGGAGTGGTGCCCCAGAGCAACCACCCCTTGGTACTAAAGACGCAGCTAACGCGAGGGCGCCCGTCGCAACACGTTGCGAAAACGCGCATCCCGGCGGTCCCGCTGCGCCGCGGCACCACGTCGGAGGTCCTACGGGATACGATCGCGTCCGTGAGATGGGCCGACGATACGCTCAACCTAGGACCAGTGGCTATCCGCCTTCATTCGAACACCCTTCGACTTGCTGTGTTCGCCTCGTGGACTACCTTTCTCGTCGTGTCGGTGGTCGGGGGCATCGTGTTCGTCGGGGTGGGTTGGACGAACCCCATGGGTGATCCATGGAACTACCTGGCGGCGGGCGAGCGACTCAACGATGGTCATCCGTTGTATGCCCTGTCACCAGGGGACCGTGCCGTCTTCCTGCGACCACCATACTGGTCGGTCCCACTCCTCTCGCCGCCCCCCATAGCGGTTGCCTGGCGACCGCTTGCTTTGTTGGGGACGCCGGCCATGGTGTTGTGGGGCGCCTTGGGCTTGGTAGGCATCCTCAGCAGTGTGGCCTATCTCATCGCGCATGGTCGACTGGTGGTCGTTGCGCTGCTCGCCGCTTCGCTAACATTGACGGCGCTGTCCGGCAATTTTTCGGCACTCCTCCTGCCAGGGCTGATCCTGATCTGGCTACACCGAGATCGACCGTGGATCGTCGGTCTGATACTCGCGATCGCCGTGGCCGTGAAGCTGACCCCGGCGGCGTTGCTCATCTGGCTGGCGCTCAGTGGGAGGTGGCGCGCGGTTGCAGCCACGCTGGCCGTCGGGGGCGTCATCGTGATCGTCAGCTTCGTCGGCGCCGGACCGGCCTCTTTCGAGGCCTGGCTCCAGGCCGTGCCAGATTCGACACCCTCCCCGCTCTCCCTGTCAGGGTCCACCGGCCTGCCACCGGCGCTCGTGGCCGTGTTGTTGCTCGTGCCCATCTTGGTTACGAGACGCCATGAGGCCTGGGGCTTTCGGGCCGCGATCGTCGCGACGGCGCTGGCGACACCCGCGCTGTATTTCCAGGCGATCAGCCTCCTCGCGGCAGCCGCCATCCGGGATCCTGGACCCGCCCGGCAGCACCCGGGTGTCGCTACGGTGAAAACCGGGGGACCGGGGCAGACCCCCGCTCCGTCTGGCCGAGTCGCCTCAGTCCCACGTGAGGACGGTCCCTCCTCATCCGAATAGGGGACTGACCACCCCTCGGCGTCAAGCCTTCCCTCGGCGACTGCGCCGTTCCGGTCCCATTCGTCCGGTGCGCAGCCGCGACACGGCGGTGGCTGGAGACACCAGCGATCCGGAGATTGCGGTCGTGGACGCGCCCGATCTTGCCGGCCTCGTTCCATACCGGCAGCACGACCTCAATGAGCGTTGCGGCCGTGTGGTCGATGATCCAGGTCAAGTACTCCCCGGGATGCGCGAGCGTCCATCGTGGTGTTGGTGGCGCCCTCCGGGAAACCACCCCGTGGTCCCAGCGAGGTCCTTTTGGATCGACGGAACGAGGGGCCAGGCCATCGGCGCGAGGGTGGCCAGCAGCAATGCCAGCGTGTTGAAGTTGACAACCGGCGATCCGAAGACTGCGACTGCGACCGCGACCGCGAAGGCCAGTCCGGGGCGTCCTCGAACGAGCCAGATCAGCAGGATCCCGAGCACCAACACGGCTCGTGGGAGGAACGCTGCGACTGCGGCTGGAAGCCCGATCGCAACTCCGAGGCCTGCCAAGCTGAGGTCGCTGTTGCCGCTGGCGAGCGTTTGCGACGCGATGGAGAGGTATCGCAGGTGCGCATCGAGGGATGACCCCAGCACGCCGACCAAAAGGACGATGACGCCGGCGACGATCGCCTGCGCGACAGCCGACCACCGTCGCTGCGTCACGAGCCACCATCCCAGCAGCAAGGGAGCCACCTTGACGGCTGCCATCACTGCGATGAGGGCGCCGACGACCGAGCGATGGCGCGCGAAAAGCCACCAGGTAAGAACGAAACCACCGAGGAGAACGCTGTTGACGTTCGCGACGTCCATTTCGAAGCCGATCGGAACCGCGAGCAGGATCGTAAGCGTGGCGGCGCGGACAGGGATCCGGAAGAGCAGAGCAGCCACCGTGGCCGAGACCGTGAAGAGCGATATCGCCTGCCATACGAGCAACCCGAGATCGTTGGGGATGGCGGCCAGCGGCCGGAACACAACACCGATTAGTGGCGGGGAAAGAAGTGGCACGGTCCAGTACGGTGGATTGATCCAGATCCAGCGATCCCCCGGCTGCAACGTGTAGAGGTCGTGCCCGGCATTGAGGCGCTCGCCGGCCGCGAGGTAGGTGTACGCATCGGCCGCCACCCGAGGGGCGTCGGAAATCGACATCCAGAACGTACCGGCGATGGCGGCGACCGCGGCGACGGCGAGCCCGAGCCTCAATGGACGGCGCCAACGCGCCAGCCCGGAGCGAGATCCTGCCGGCCTCATCCGGTCACTCAATCCCCGCCCCCCATCCGGCATCGCGAAGCCGCGTCTGGAACCGGTCACGTGCGGCGTCGATTTACTACTGTCCGCGATCGTCAAGACAAGGACCCGAGACAAGAACGGCATGGCCACAGCTAGCAAGATCCTGAGCCGGAAGGCAACAGGACCACATCGTAGCCCGGCGCGGCCCCCTTTG
>CAYYRT010000127.1:0-37797 GCA_964474055.1 uncultured Acidimicrobiaceae bacterium
GGATGCCAGGGCTCTCGTCATGACTGACGACCAGCCCTGCCTGGACCGCCAGATCATCAACAGTGAGAGTCTCCATCGAGGTTACGGTAGGCCGCCGGTGCCCAAACCAAACGCGTTCCTCCCGAGCGAGGCACTCCCGGGGCCATGTTCAGAAAAGGGAAAAACCCCTGCTCAACAGGGGTTTTTCTTCGTAGCGGGGGCGGGATTTGAACCCGCGACCTTCGGGTTATGAGCCCGACGAGCTACCAGACTGCTCCACCCCGCGTCGGTATTCGCCAATGCTACGGGGCCGGACGGGCTATGACAAGAGGACTCACCGGTGGCTGGCTTATCGTGCGACCTGAAAGGAGCAATGTGACAGTTGACCAGTGGATCGAGGGTTACAGGAAAGCATGGGAGGAAGGGGATCCGGCTGCGGCTTCGGCCCTGTTCTCACCCAACGGGACGTACCGAGCCAACATCTTCGAAGAAGCCCACCAGGGCCGGGCAGGCGTGGAGGGCTACTGGAGATCGGTAACGGCCTCCCAAAGTGACGTCCGGGTTCTTATGGGTCGCCCGTTCGCCGATGGCTCGAGAGTGGCCGTCGAGTTCTGGACGACGATGAAGGTCGATGGCGATGACGTGACATTGCCCGGCTGTCTATTGCTCGACTTCGACGACGAAGGACTCTGCAGCCACCTTCGCGAGTATTGGCACTACCAACCCGGGTTGTTCGAACCACCAACGGGTTGGGGAACTTGAGCCTGACCGGCGGGCCTAAGTCGTTTCGATCTCCAATTCGACGTCGACGGCCCTTTGGGCGGCATCCCCCACTGGGCACCGCCGCGCCCCGCGATCGACGATCTGGCGGAGCCGGTCGTCATCGACGCCTTCGGCGGCGGCCCGAATTCGAATCCTGATCGACAGCGGTCCCACCGGCACAGACGACTCCATCCCCAGGATCCCCCGGTCGTCCGATCGACTGTCCACCTCGACCTCCAACGTGGTCGGCGCGAGTCCTTCTCGGGCGAGCTCCATCCCCACCGTCGACGCCACACAGGAAGCGATCGAGGCGCGGAAGAGCCAGCCCGGAGTCGGCTTCTGTCCCATGCCACCCACCCCACGGGGCATGTCGGTATCGATGTGTTCGCCATCAGGTCCATCGACCCTCACCTGCAATGCCTCACCCAGGGTGGCCCGGGCGAAGGAGTCGGTATAGAGAGCCTCTTCCGGATGCTCGGACAGGTATTGCACTGCCATCTCGATCGACTCGCGAATGCTTGCCACCAAAGACCTCCCTCTCGGCCTACGGCCTCAACCTAGCGCTCACATGTTGCGGCGGTATTTGCCTCCGACTTCGAACAGGGCGTCAGACATCTCGCCGAGGCTGGCGGTCTTGGCCGCCTCCATCAGGGCCGCAAAAACGTTGCCGTTGTGAATCGCCGCATGTTGCAACTCGGAGAGGGCCATGGAGCTTCGGCCCCGGGCCGCCTCCACGCTGTCGATCTGGCGATCCTTGTCGTCGGTGCTCGATCGCACCAGCTCGCTCGGAATCACGAATGGTGACCCTCCCTTTGACAGAAAGGTGTTGACCCCGACAATCGGGTACTCCCCCGACTGCTTCATGCGCTCGTAGTAGAGCGACTCCTCCTGGATCTTGCTCCTCTGGTATTGGCGCTCCATCGCCCCCAGCACTCCCCCGCGGTTGCTCAGATTCTCAAACTCAAACAGGACCGCCTGCTCCACCAGATCGGTGAGCTCTTCGATGATGAACGACCCCTGCAACGGGTTTTCGTTCTTGGCGAGTCCGAGCTCGCGGTTGATGATCAACTGGATCGCGACCGCCCGCCGCACCGATTCTTCGGTGGGGGTGGTGATGGCTTCGTCGTATGCGTTGGTGTGGAGGCTGTTGCAGTTGTCGTACACCGCGTAGAGCGCCTGCAACGTGGTGCGGATGTCGTTGAAGCCGATCTCCTGGGCATGCAGCGATCTCCCCGAGGTCTGGATGTGGTACTTGAGCATCTGGGAGCGCTCGTTCCCTCCGTAGACGTTGCGGATTGCCTTCGCCCAGATGCGGCGGGCCACCCGGCCGATCACCGCGTACTCGGGATCGATGCCGTTGGAGAAGAAGAAGGAGAGGTTGGGAGCGAAGTCGTCGATGTCCATGCCCCGGGCCAGGTAGTACTCAACAAATGTGAACCCGTTGGCGAGAGTGAAAGCCAACTGGCTGATCGGGTTAGCCCCCGCCTCGGCCATGTGATACCCGGAGATCGACACCGAGTAGAAGTTGCGGACATCGTTGTCGACGAAGAACTGTTGGATGTCGCCCATCATCCGCAGTGCGAATTCGGTCGAGAAGATGCAGGTGTTCTGGGCCTGGTCCTCTTTGAGGATGTCGGCCTGCACGGTCCCCCGGACCGTGTGCAAGGTCCGCTCACGGATCTGTTGATAGACCTCGGCCGGGAGCACCTGATCCCCCGTCACCCCGAGCAGCATCAGCCCGAGGCCGTCGTTTCCTTCGGGAAGTGCACCGTGATAACGGGGCCGAGCGTGGTCGCCGTAGATCCCTGCGATCTTCGCCTCCACCTCTGCGACCAAACCGTGTTGCCGTATGTGCTTCTCGCACTGCTGGTCGATGGCTGCATTCATGAAGAAGGCCAGGATCATCGGGGCCGGCCCGTTGATCGTCATCGAGACCGAGGTAGCCGGGTCGCACAGATCGAAGCCGGAATAGAGCTTCTTGGCGTCGTCGAGGGAGGCGATCGATACCCCGGAATTGCCCACCTTGCCGTAGATGTCGGGCCGACGGTGCGGATCGTGACCGTACAGGGTGACCGAGTCGAAAGCAGTCGACAGACGTTTGGCAGGCGTGTCAGCGGCCAGATAGTGGAAGCGACGATTGGTCTGTTCGGGAGGTCCCTCACCGGCGAACATCCGAGTTGGGTCCTCCAGCGTCCGTTTCAGTGGATAGATACCGGCTGTGTATGGGAACGAACCGGGGAGGTTCTCCCGCAAGAGCCAGCGAAGACGGTCACCCCGGCCCGTAAACCGGGGGGTGGCCACCTTGCGAACCTTGGTATGGGAGAGGGTCTCGTAGACAAGCGGTACCGCGATTTCCCGACCCCGCACCGAGTACACGTACTCCGCCTGGGAATACCGCTCGATGAGATCGTCCCAGCCTTCCAGCGCCTGGCGGTTGGTTGGGTCGAGCAGGCTCGCCTTCTCGTGCGCCAGAGCGGTGGCCTCTTCCTTGCCCTTGCCTTCAAGCAACAAAGCCGCCCCCTCTAACTGGTACCACTCCTCGGCCAACGCTGCTTGCTCGTCCACCCAGCGGTCGTAGCGGCGCAGTTCCGCGGTGATCTCGGCCAGGTAACGCGAGCGATCGGGGGGAACGACATGTTGTTTGTCCTCGTCCTGCAACGGCAACTCGAGGTGGGTTGTGAAGTCGAGACCGGTCTTGGCCGCCAGTGCCGAAAGCGCCGACCGGTAGAAGCGGTTGGTGCCCGGATCGTTGAAGTCGGAGGCGATGGTCAGGTGAATGGGAAGGGCGTCGTCACCAACTTCGAATAGCTGGTGGTTGCGTCGGTACTGCTTGCGGACATCGCGGAAAGCATCGAGAGCCCCCAGTTTGTCGGCCTTGTTGACCGCTACCAGGTCGGCGAACTCGAGCATGTCGATCTTCTCGAGTTGTGAAGCCGCCCCGTAGTCGGGCGTCATCACATAGGCCGACACATCGGCGAAGTCGACGATCTCTGTATCGGATTGTCCGATGCCGGACGACTCCAGGATGACTAGGTCGAAGCCGGCAACCCGCAGGAGGTCGAGCGCCGATTTCACCGCCCTGGACAAAGCCAGATTGGGTTGGCGGGTGGCCATCGAACGCATGTAGGCGCGGGGGTGGGGGATGGAGTTCATCCGGATGCGGTCGCCGAGGAGGGCGCCTCCGCTGCGCCGTTTCGAAGGATCGACCGACACGATGGCTACGGTCCGATCTTCGAAGTCGAGCAAGAACCTGCGAACCACCTCATCGACAAGAGAGGACTTGCCCGATCCACCGGTCCCCGTGAAGCCAAGAACCGGCACCGCGGAGGCTGCGGCCCGCCTGGCAGCCTCCTCAAAGAGATCGGCGTACTTGTCCGGGTAGTTCTCGGCAGCCGAAATGACCCGCGCCAGACTGGCATGGTCACCGGCGGTGACCCTATCGAGGGAGAGCCCGTTCAACTCGCCGCTCGGAAAGTCGGCCTTCTCGAGCATGTCGTCGACCATGCCCTGCAGCCCCATTTGTCGGCCGTCATCAGGTGAATAAATGCGGGTGATCCCGTACTCCATTAACTGGGCTCCCTCGTCGGGGAGGATGGTGCCCCCTCCCCCGCCAAAGAGCCTCACGTGTTCATATCCCCGCTCGACGAGGAGGTCGCGCATATAGCGATAGAACTCGATGTGCCCTCCCTGATAGGAGGTGACGGCGATGGCCTGGGCGTCCTCTTCGATGGCGGTGTCGACGATCTCGGTGCCAGAACGGTTGTGGCCGAGGTGGATCACCTCTGCCCCGGAAGCCTGCAGGATGCGCCTGAAGATATTGATGGCGGCGTCGTGTCCGTCAAAAAGCGTGGTCGCGGTTACGAACCGCACCTTGTGGAGAAGTTGATAGGACATGGCGCCGTCACTCGCTACGATATCTCAAAATACTTTGATGTCAAACTATTCTCCTCTGGACCCGATAGCCGAAGCCCGCAGGCAGTGGATTGCCCATGGCTGGGAGGGGGCGGCCGCCGGCATGACGACCGTCACGACCATCGTGCGGGTCAACCAGATCGTCATGTCCCGGGTGGAGGAAACCCTGGCACCGCTCGGTTTGAGCTTCGCCCGATTCGAGATCCTTCGGCTGCTCGGATTCAGCAGGAGGGGAGAACTACCGATGGGCAAGATCGGTCAGCGGCTCCAGGTCCATCCCGCCAGCATCACGAGTGCAGTCAAGCGATTGGAGCGCGATGGTCTCGTTGGCCGGGAGGGCCACCCCGAAGACAATCGGATCATCATGGCCTCGATTCTCCCCAAGGGTCGAACTCGGCTGGAGGCGGCTACGGAGCGGATCAACGCCGTGTTCGAGGGTCTGGAGATGAGTGCCCATCACCTTGACGAGTTGACCAACCTGCTCAATCGGATTCGGGCTGGCGCAGGCGATCCCGTTGCTACCCGTGTCTAGAACGTAGGCAGTGGCCCGCCGACCACCAGCCAAACGGCCAGAAAGTGGGCGGCACTGGCGACGATCACCACTACATGCCACATTTCGTGATGGGAGAAGATGCGGGGTGACAGCCGCGGGCGACCGGTGACGAAGGCGACTAAACCGATCAGATAGATGACGCCACCACCCAGGGTAAGGACCAGGGGAACCCGCTCGATCCTCATCAATGCCATTCCTAGCGGTCCAAGAGCAACCGCCCCGATCAGCAATTGCAGAGCAAGTGACCATGGTCGGCGCAGCCTGGGGAAGAATTCGCGCAGGGCCCCGACTGCCGCCAGTCCCCACATCATGGCCAATCCAAACCGGAGCCACCGGCCGTCAAGGACCGCAATGAGAATCGGCGTGCAAGTGCCGGCGACGAGCACGTGGATCATGGTGTGGTCTAGTCGTTGGAACCGTGCCCTCCATGTGGTCCCCCATGGCACCGAGTGGTAGAGGGCGCTGGTGGCATAGAGGCCCACCAACGAAAAGCCGTAGATGAAGAGCGCGATGCGGAGACTGCGGTTGCCGCTCAACTCCACCAGAAGCACTGCGCCCGCGACCGACAGAATGGCAGCCGATCCGTGGAGGATGCCCCTGACAGGGTTTTGCATACGGCCCAGAGCAACGCGATCCATGTCCTCTCACAGTTTAGGGCACCCGGGCTCACGGTCCTTACGACAGGGTGGCGGCACCCCTCGCCTCGGCGCCTCCCAACAACTCCCGGGCCTGTTCCACCAGCGAACGGGCTTGCTCGACCAAACGCTGGTATCCGGCCAGGTCGCCGCTGCGGAGGGCGAGATCGGCTTGCGTAAAAGCCTCGGCGGCAGCTGTGAGGAGTTCGGCGGCATCGCCCGCCACCGGCGGTTCGGGCTCTCCTCCCCCGCCGCTTCCAGCAAATACCAGTTCGAGGGTGGTCTGCAGGCTTGAGCCCCATTCGATTCGTTCCCCATGGATGACGATGACCCGCTCGAATTCGGGCAAACCGCCGGCCTCGGCTTCGAGAAACACCGGCTGGATGTATATGAGTGAATCCCCGATCGGGACGATCATGATGTCGCCCTGGATCGCCCGCGACCCGCGATTGCGCCACAAGGTGAACTGGGCGGCAATGTCGGGATCGCTCTCGATGCGGGCCGCCACCTGGGCGATGCCCGCCACGGTGGCACCAGGGGCCATCCGGTAATCGACCAGCGCGCCAAACCTCTCCGGGTCGGAGTCGACGACAAGGAAGGCGGAAAGATTGGCCCGCTCGCGGGGTGTGAATGACTGCAGCCCGACATAGTTCAACCCCTCGCCGTCCGGCATCAGCAAGTAGTACGGAAGAACTTGTTCGAGGTAGGTGATGGTGTTGCTCTGAAGCGACCGGGAATCACCGCGAAGCAGCTCCATCCGGCGGACTTCCTGTCCATCCTCTACGTCGATGGGCCTGGTGGGGATCGCCCAGACATCGAAGGAGGAGAAGAAGGTTCCCGCATCCCGAACGTGATACTCCCGGTACATCTCGGATTGCACGGTGAACAAATCCATCGGATAGCGAATGTGGCTCCTCAGTTCGGCCGGCATCGCCGAACCCGCCCGCACCAGGCTGGGGAACGCCTCCCTCCACGACTTGAGGATGGGATCCGTTTCGTCGGCGGCATAGAAGATCACAGTCCCGTCATAAGCATCGACCACAGCCTTGACCGAGTTGCGCAGGTAGCTGGTGCCAAGCTGAATACCCGACGAGCGCTGAAGGCGCAGCATGTCGGAGGTCAACAACGGTGTCGAGTAGGGGAAGTTGGGTGTCGACGTGTACAGGTCCATCACCCATTGGACCCGACCGTTTACGACCACCGGATAAGGATCCGAGTCGATCTGAAGGAATGGAGCCAGCTTGTTGACGATGGAGCGGATGTTGCGCTCCATGAGGATTCGGCTTTCGGGAAGTATCTGACCGGACAGCACCATGTTGAAGTCGCGGTACCGGAGGGCCATTGCCGCCCGCCGCCAGATACTCGACATCTCCACCCCACCGGTTCCCTGGTAATTGACGAGGGCGCCGGCCGTGTCCTCCTGGCCGGTGGGATCGATCTCCCCCACTGCGTTGCGGACGATCACAGGTTCGTCCACGACCATCTCCCCGAAGTAGATGCGAGGCTCGGTGACCTCCAGCTCGGCAACGTTGCTGACGGGCGGAATCTCGCTGACGAGATAGTCGGGTTGGCCATCCAACCCTATGTGGGCGGCGCGGCTGGCCACGATGCCAAACCCGTGCGTGTAACTAAGCCGACGGTTTTGCCAGTTGTCGTCGATGGCGGTGACATCCAGTTCCCGTACCGACAGCATGATCTGAGTCGGTGATCCATCGATCATGTAACGATCGGTGTCGACCCGCTTGAGGTCGTACCACTGGCGAAACTCCTGAGGCGTGTAAGCGCTGCTCAAGACAAACGAATCCCAAAGGCGGAGATTGTCGAAGGCCGCTTGTTGTTGATCGATCTCCTCGGGCTCGATGTTGGAGTCGGCGGCGAACGTGCGCACTTCGACTCGGTCGAGCCCGTAGGCGGAGCGAGTGAACTCGATGTTGTTGACTATGTATTCCTGCTGGCGGTCCAGAGGGTTGGGGGTGACCTGGAGTCGCTCCACCACCGCCGGATAGATCAGGCCCGCTCCCACCGCAACCAGGGCCCAGGCCGCACCTGCCACTACCGGCAGCGTCCAACCCTGCCGCCACAAGTTGACGATCAAAGCCACTGCGGTCAGCACAGCTACCGCTAGCAACAGTTGTATGGCGGGCAGCCGGGCGGTGATATCCGTAAAGCCGGGGCCAAAGAACTCGTCTGCCCGGTTGGCAAACAACAATCGATAGGCGTCCACCTGATACAGAGCTGCACGCAACAGGGCCAAGCCGGCCAGCAGTACCGACAGATGCACCTTGGCGCCTCCCGAGAAGAACGCTCCTCCGCGGCGTAATCGCAGGGCACCATTGATGTAGTGGGCACCGGCCACCACGACTGTCGTGAGGAGAAATAGGTTGAATCCCCAAACGAGGAGATCGTTCACGAAGGGAAGCTGGAAAACATAGAAGCCGACGTCGTTACCGAAGTGTGGATCGCTCAGACCGAATACCTGCGGGTTGAGGAACAAATACAGACGGTCGATCCAGGTGGCGGCACTGCCACCGACCATGAGCGCCAGGACCGCCGAACCGACCAGACGTAGCGTCCGTAGCCGGGGATCGACCCATTCCCGCAGCCGCAGCAGAAACTCCTCCTGCTCGTTGGCCGGTGGGTTGAGATAACGCAATGACATCCGGTCGACCAGGGCAAGGTTGCCGAACAGAAAGAAGAAAGCAACGCCAACCCCGACCACCAGCAAGCCCACTCGCGTCCAGAGCCGGCCCCACCAGACAGAGCTGTAACCCAATGAGTCGAACCAGAGGTAATCGGTCCACACGCTGGCAGCCGTGGACGCGACAAGATATATAGCCAAAAGGCCCAGACCGATCAGGAGTACGAAACGTCGGCTCCCACCCGAAGCAGGGTTGGGGGTGCGCATGAACATCGGATTCGATTGTAAGGGTGCCCTGGAGTCAGCTCGGCACCGGCATCAATGAACAGCCGCAGCCGGGATGCAGCGGTGGTGTCACCTCTGCGCCTCCCTCGGCAGCTTCGCGGCAGCGGACACAACCCCGACCCGATACTTCGAGAGTGGCCCGCACGCCCTGAGATGTCAGAGTCGCCACCATCCCGCGGTGATAAGCAGCCGCGGCCATGTCGCTCACCTTCCGTTCGGCCTCGTCGGTCCGCCAACCCCGGAAGACCCTGGAGACCGACACCGCCAGCTCCCGGCCCGCCTGGTCCCCGGCCGCTTCCATGACCGCCCGCAACTGCTCGGTGAGGCTGGCACCGAGTTCCGCAGAGGTCTCCCGCGCCTGAGAGATCGGAGTCCGTGGCACCGATCGGCCCAACAGCTCCTCGGCGGCGCCGTGGCCCATCGAAAAACTCTCGGAAAGAAGGACCACGATGTCGGGTCGAAGCTGTTCGATCAGGGTCGACTCGGTCGGCCGCCATGTGGCCTCGGCGTGGCGCAACTCTTCTAGGGCATCGTTTTGCAGCTCGGTCAACTGGCGTTTGATATTGCGCAGGGCCCGGTTGGTGACGGGAAGAAGCAGCCGCTCACGCAGATCAAAGACGTCGACCGCCGGGACCGTCCGTTGCCTGGCGGTCGGCAGAGCGGTCGAGGCATTGGAGCCAGGCATTGGAAGGGAACCGGCCGCGGGCTCCGGTTTGCCTCGCAGACGTTGGAAGATGCCGGAGGTGTCGTCCGGGTTGGCCACCGGAGGCGAAACGGGCACATTCTCAACCGCTACGACCTCCTCAGGTGTGTCGGTTTCTTCCACCAGCTCATCAGGCTCATCAGGCTCAGGTTCCTCCTCGGTAACCGAAGCGGGAGCAGGCGGTGGAGCTTCACCGACTTTCTCTACACCCTGACGTAGGCGCTTCACCTCGTCGACGACAACTTCGGGATCTTGGAAAGGCGAAGCTTCGGACGGCTTGCGGCGGGTAGGAATGATCCGGACGGTCTCGCCCGGCACCCAAGTGGAGTCACCCTCAGGTGCATCAGGGGGTCGCACAACCCTCAACGACGCCCGCTCGTCCTCGATGGCCTCATCGGTCGCACTGAGCCCCAAGCGTGTGCGTCGTTCGTCCAGTTCACCTTCCATCCTCGACAGAGTGGAGCGAAGCGTCTCCAACTCACCTATCAGCTCCTGGCGGCGCTGTTCGAGAGCCCTCGCCCGCTCCTGGGCTGATTCGGCCTGGCGCCGGGCCTGCTCGATGATCTCGTCGTGATCGGACTTCGCAACGGCGTTGAGCTTCTCCGCTTCCATGCGGGTGATGCGCATGAGATCCTCCGCCTCGCGCCGGGCACCAGCGGTCAGGCGGTGGGCCTCGCGTTCGGCCTCACCAAGGACGGTCAGCGAATCGCGCTCGGCAGCCTCGACGATCCGGCGCGCCTCCGCCTGGGCTTGCTTGAGAAGGTCCTCAGACATCGTCCATGCATCGGTGCGTAGGTGCTCGGCATCAGCCCGGGCCGCCCGGCCCTCCATCTCCACCTCGGCCAGCGCCTCGGTGCGCCAGCGAGCAGCATCGGTGGCGGCCCGTTCCCTCATCCCTTCGGCCGCCACCCGAGCAGCCTCGAGGATGTTGGCTACTTCGTGTCCAAGAGTGGCGAACTCGGCACCGATGTCCCGCTCGGCGAACTCGCCAAGACGGGCGGCAAGTCGGTCACGCTGAGCGACCAGCTCCTCAAACCGGGTTGCCAGGTTCTGCAAAAACCCCGACACCTCGTCGGAGTCGAAACCCCGGAAGGTCTGCCGGAAGCGACGGGCGGCAATCGCGCCGGGCGTCAGTTCCTGATCCATGCTCCGATCAAGATACCCACCTAAAACTGTGCGAGGGCCGTCAACACCTCATCGAGGGTTGCGACGGGGACTAGTTCCATCCGGTAACGACGGGCCGTAAGCGCCTCGTCATAGTTGGACGCCGGGACCAGCATTACCTCAGCTCCGGCCGCCTCAGCTCCAACCACCTTCTGACGGACACCGCCGATCGGACCCACATTGCCTTCGATGTCGATGGTTCCTGTGCCTGCTATCACACGTCCACCGGTGAGGTCGTCCGGTGAGAGCAGATCCATCAAAGCCAGGGTGTACATCATCCCCGCCGATGGGCCGCCGATTTGGCCCGCCTCGATATTGATGGCGAACGGAAAGTCAAACCGGGGGTTCAGATTCTCGGCGGTGATTCCGATCATCGGCCGGGCTGGCTCATTTTCCCTCGCAGCGAGTTCCACTGACAGAACGACCTCCACCCCGTTGCGCATGACCTTGAGCTCGACCACGTCACCGACAGCGTTGGCAGTGACCAGCGGAGCCAGTTCCTCGACGAGGGTGACGGCCTGGCCGTCCACCTCCAGGATTACGTCATCGACCTCGATCAAGGAGGCGGCCGGTGCTCCTGGGACAACCTCGACCACCCGGACTCCATCAGAGGTTGGAGTTATCTCGTAACCGAGCCTCCGCAGGGCGACGGTGATAGCCGTTTCGGTCGACAGATCCATCGACGCCCGATTGCGCAGAACGAAATCTTGATCACTTTCCTCGGGGGGGCGAACAGCTGCTTCAGGAACCAGATCGACGTCGGGGTCGAAGCCGGCGACAACCGCCTCGAAGAGATTCACATACTGACCCGACACTGTGAGCATCATCAACTCCCCGGAGGGAGCAAATGTCTCGGTCCCCTCCACCTCGATCGCCCCGATGGCGTCGCCCACCGGCCCGCTGGAAAAGGCATAGAAGGGCAGTTCCACCGCCCAGGCACCGGTGGTCAAGATGGCCAGGGCTACCGCAACAACAGCGGCAACAATCGGCCAGCGGCGTGGTTGGGTGACTTCGGACAACTAGGCGGCGATCGTAACGGCGGTCGCGTGTTATTAATCAATAGAGTGTCCGCCATTCGCTATCAGGAGTGACATTGACGATCGCTGCCCCGGTATTCGCTGCCCGCATCCTCCCCCGCTCCCGAACCGCAACCGCGCTCGCCGTGGTCGGGTTTGCGGGGCTCACCGCGCTATCGGCCCAATTCAGTTTCCGGGTACCGCCTATCGAGGTGCCATTCACACTGCAGACAATGGCGGTGCTGTTGGCCGGCGGTGTCCTCGGCAGCACCGCGGGCGCAGCTAGCCAGGCCATCTACCTTCTGGCCGGATCGCTGGGTTTGCCGGTGTTTGCCGAAAGGGGCTGGGGCTTCCAGATCCTTACCGGTGCGACCGGGGGTTATCTGGTCGGATTCGTGGTGGCTGCCTTCGTGGTCGGCAAGATGGCCGAACGCAAACACGACCGCATGATCCTCACCGGCTTCGCCGCCTTTCTCATCGGCAGCCTCATCATCTACGGATTCGGGGTTATCGGACTCATGCTCAACGCCGACCTCACCTTTGGGGCGGCAGTGGCCGGAGGCGTTGTGCCCTTTGTCTTCTGGGACGTTCTCAAAGCGCTGGCAGCCGGTGTGGGGATGCCGGCCGCCTGGAAAGCCACCGGCGAAAGGCGCTAAACCCCTTCTTGCGTAGAAACGGCGTCGTTTTCGACGCCGTTTCTACGCAAGAAGGTCAGGCTTCGACCTCTTCGCCGAGATAGGCCTTGATGACGTCAGGATTACGTTGTATCTCGGCAGGCCGACCCTCGGCGATCTTCTTGCCGAAGTCGACCACCATCACCCGATCGGCGATGTCCATCACCAGGCCCATGTCGTGCTCGACCAGGATGATGGCGATGCCCAACTCGTCCTGAATGTCGAGGATGAATCGGGCCATGTCCTCGGTTTCCTCCAGGTTCATGCCCGCCACCGGCTCATCAAGCAGAAGCAGCTCGGGATCCATGGCCAACGCCCGGCCCAACTCCACCCGCTTCTGGATTCCGTAGGGCAACAGCCCCACCGGGTACTTGCGCCACTGTTCGATCTCGAGAAAGTCGATGATGTCCTCGACCCGATGCCGGTTGACCATCTCTTCCTTCCTGGCCCGACCTATCCAGATGGCGCCGGCCAGCCACCCGTGCTTCATGCGGACATGGCGGCCGGTGAGAATGTTCTCGATGACAGTCATGTGGGGGAACAGGGCGATGTTCTGGAAGGTCCTTGCGATCCCGAGTTCGGCCGTCCGATTGGGCTTGAGGCCGAGAAGCGACTTGCCCTTCCAGAGGATTTCGCCTTCCTGGGGGTGATAGACCTGGTTGAGGCAGTTGAAGATCGACGTCTTGCCTGCTCCGTTGGGCCCGATGATTGCAAACAGCTCTCGCTCATCGACGTGGAAAGACACGCCGTCGATGGCTTTGACCCCCTTAAAAGAAAGCTTGATGTCATTGAAATCGAGCAGCCGGCTCATGACAGCCATCTCTTCCGACGTTTGTAGTGCTTCACATCGCGGAAGGACTTGCGTTCTCCTTCACCGTGCAGCCCCAGGTAAAACTCCTGGACGTCTTCATCCTTCAAGAGCTTCTGGGGCGATCCGTCCATCACCATCTTCCCGGTCTCCATCACGTATCCGTGGTGGGCGATGGACAGCGCCATGTTGGCGTTCTGCTCGATCAGCAGAACCGAAGTCCCCTGTTTGTTGATCTCCACGACGATGTCGCGGATCTGCTGGACAAGCCGGGGGGCAAGTCCGAGCGACGGTTCATCGAGGATCAGCAGTTTGGGTTCCTGCATCAGGGCTCGACCGATTGCGAGCATCTGTTGCTCCCCTCCGGAGAGGTAGCCGGCGATTGATTTCCGGCGGGGCGCTATTTGGGGAAAGAGCGTCATCACCCGATCGAGCGCTTCACCGACCCGGGCCCGGTTGGAATTGGTGAATGCACCGGCTTGCAGGTTCTCGTCAACAGTCATCTCGGCGAAGATCCGGCGCCCTTCCATCACCTGGCTGATCCCATTCCGCACGATGTAGGACGGATCTTTATGGGTGATTTCGACGCCGTCGAACACCACCTGTCCCTTGGTGATGTCACCTTCATGGACATCGAGCAAACCCGTGGCGGCCCGCATGGTGGTGGTCTTACCGGCGCCGTTGGCACCCAGAAGGGCCACGATCTTGCCGGTGGGAACCTCGAGGGAGATGCCGCGCAGAACCAGCACGACATCGTTGTAGACCACCTCGAGGTTGGAGATCTGCAGCATTTCTCTATGTCTGATCAAAAGGGGAGGGCGGCCCTGGATGGGCCGCCCTCCGTTGTATCTCAGGCTCCGAAGCACCGTCCCTCGAAGTTGTACGCCTCGGCGACACTTCCGACGAAGAAGTCCTGGAGCAGGGCCGAACCGGTCGTCCCTCCATTGGGCGCGGTCCCGATGGTCTGGGCGTTACCGCCGGCAGCGGTGTACGCCGCAAGATCGGGATCGAATATGGCACTAGCTCTGGTCGAGAAAGTGTTGGGATCGTCCGAAGGCGAATAGCTCTGGTTTGGAAGCATTCCACCGAACTCGAACCCTTCGATCGACAATGCTGCCGCTTTGATGCCAGCCCGGGTCATGTCGAGGTTCTCGGCGGCGACCCGCAGGATCTCCTCGGTCATCTTCGCCTCGAGCCAGCCGATCACGAACGCATCCGAAGGACGCAGGTCGGGACGGGCGGCCAGCATGGCGTCCACCAGGTCAGCCATTCCGGGGACATCGGTGCCCCAGGCAACGTTGTATCCAGACTGGAAGAAGGCGGCGTCGATGAGCGGCGCCACCGCGCTATCCAGCATACGGAAGTCGTAACTCGGCACTGAACCGGTCCATAGGCCTGCGAACCCGGACTGGAAGGCCCCACCCATGATCTGACCCATGTTGGTCGGGTTGACGGTGGCAAAGACGATGTCGGGTGCATTGGCCACGATCTCGGTGATCACTGTCGTATCAACATCAGTACCGTCAGGAGTCACCTGGCCTTCACCGTCATATACGAGTTCGAGTCCAAGTTCGCTGATGGCGTGTTTGGCCCCAAAGGCACCGTCCTGGCCGTATTCACCGGGGAAGCTGATGACTGCCCAGGTGGGCAGGCGGCCGTTTTGTTCCTCGAACAGGCCGGTCATGAACTCAACCACGTTCATGCCCTCGAAGCAGTAGTTGGTTCCTAGCTCGAGAGCCGCGCTCTGGTCGAAGGCGGGGTCGTTCCAGCCGGAATACCACGACAGCGGGATGGCGACGATGTCGTCTTCCAACATCAGTTCGATGACTCCCGCCGTATGCGGCGAACCGGTCGACTGGCTGATGATGGCTACATGATCGCGTACTGCCTCGTACTTCGTCCGATGCTGATCGACGTTGTAGTTGGTGTCCTCCACCCGGACTACGACGGTCTTGCCACCGATTCCACCAGCCTCGTTGACCAGATCCCAGTAGACCTCTTGGGCCGCCACGATGTCCTGCACCAGCGGCGAGAAGATACCGGTCATGTCGGCCAGAAGGCCGACGGTGATCGTGTCCTCAGTCACTCCGATGTCGAAGGCGATCGGGGCGGCGGTCGTTGCGGTAGTGCCGGGAGCGGCTGTGGTCGTGGTGGCAGGGGCGGCAGTGGTAGTTGTTGCCCCACCACCTCCACATGCCACGACCACCAGCGCCAGCACTGCTGCCAGGGCCAGTGATCTTCGTCTCTCTCTCATCGTTCCTCCTCTGTTTGTTTTCCTTTACAGGTCTTGACACCGAGTGCCAAGAACTCAGTACGTGAAAGGCCAACCCTTCCAGTAGTTCCTGATTCGCAGCCAGATGCCGAAAAGCCCCAACGGCTCGAAGATCAGGAAGATGACAATCAGCAGACCATACAGAACCAGATTGAGCTGGAACACGGATAATCCCGGTCCTATCGCGCTGGTTCCCACCAGACCGAAGTCGTTGGGTCCTGTGGAGATGAGAAAGTTGGCCACCGCGGCCACCGGCCCCAGGCCATCGGTTAGCTCGCTCAACCAGCGGGTGAGGTTCTCGACCAGCCTCGGCACGATGACGACGAAGAAAGACCCCATCAACGCCCCAGCGGTTGTCCCGGCGCCGCCAATGAGGATGATGGCGATGAACTGGACCGACAACAACAGGTCCCAGGCCTCGGGGATCCGGCTGCCGAAAAAGGAGGCCAATAGGGCGCCCGCCACCCCGGCGAAGAACGACGACAGGGCGAAGGCCAGGGCCTTGTACCGGACTTCGTTGACGCCCATCACCTCGGCTGCGATATCGCGGTCGCGGACGGCCGCAAATGCCCGGCCGAGCCGGCTGCGGGCGATGTTCTTATGGGCCAGTGCAAAAACCACCACTATCAACAGAAGGAACAGATACTTCTTCGCCTGGCTGGACAACTCGATCCCGAACCATGCACCATCGGTCTCAAAGCTGATGATCGGTTGTTCTTCCTTCCAGACCTTCAGCTCCAATGGCGGCCATTCCCGCCCGATGGAGGGACCCCCGGACACGTTCCTCACATTCCGAAAGACGTGGTCACCGACGAAGACCAGGCCAATGGTCACAAATGCCAGGTACAACCCCCGCACCCGCACCGCCGTGGGGGCAATGAGGATTCCCACCAGGGCTGCCACCACCCCGGCCGCCGGAAGCCAGATCCACATCGGCAGGCCGTAGCCAACCAACGAGGCTGTTTGCTCCCCGCCCAGGACAACGGCGGTGTATCCACCAACACCCATGAAGAAGGCATGACCCAAAGACACTTGCCCGGCCAGGCCGGTAAGAATGTTCAAACCCAGGGCCCCCACCGCGAAGATCAATGCCTGGCCCAGGATCACCAGGTAGGCGTTGTCCCCCAACCATCGCAGCCCCGGAACCAACTGGAGCGGCAACGTAAAGGCAAGAGCCAACAGCAGCCCCATCATCACCTTCTTGGTGGTGGTGGGCAGGATGGCGGCATCCGCCTCGTAGGTGGTGAAGAGAAGCGGGCGGCCTCTCATGGTCGCTCGACCTCCGGTCTGAGGCGTGAGGCGTGAGGCGTGAGGCGTGAGCCAACGATTCCGAACTCACGTCTCACGCCTCTCGTCTCACGGCTCCTGCTCATACTCTTCTGATCTCCTGGGTGCCGAAAAGCCCGTACGGCCGGAACAGGAGGAAGATCAGCATCAGCAGATAAGGCACCACCGAACCAAACCCGACCCCGAGCACATTGGCATAGGGTGCCGAATAGGTGCCAATGACAGCCTCGGCGATGCCGACCAGAAAGCCACCGACGACGGCCCCCAGAACCGAGTCGAGACCGCCGATGATGACTGCGGGAAATGCCCTGAACACCACGAACGCAGTCGAATTGGAGACCCCGTTGGCACGGGGTGCGAGCGAGGAGAAAACCCCTGCCACCGCCGCCAGGACCGCTCCGATGGCCCAGGCGATCGCAAATATCCGTCCAACGTTGATCCCCTGTGCCTGCGCGGCTTCCTGATCGAAGGCGGTGGCCCGCATAGCCACCCCCATCCTGCTCCGGAAGAACCACGCAACCAGGAGAAAACAGACAATGGCCACCCCGACAGTCGCCAGCTGGCTCTGGTTGATGCGGAGATTTCCGACCTGGACGACGTTTATCCCAAAGGGATCGCCGAGCGACCTCGCCCCCTGGCCGATGAAGTCGTCGTTGATGGTGCGGATGACAATGTCAGCTCCGATCGTGATGATCGCAACCGAAAAGAGCGGCTCTCCGACCATGGGCCTTATGAAGATTCTCTCCACGACCAATCCGAATATCGCCGCCGCCACCAATGCACACAACGCCGACAAGCTCCAGCGAAGCCAGAGGGGCGCAGCAGGCATGAAACGACCCGGGACGTTGAGAACGGTGGCGAACGAAGCGACCAGGAATGCGCCGACTGCGGCCAGAGAACCGTGGGCGAAGTTGACCACCTGAGTTGCCTTGAAAATGATCACGAAACCCAGAGCCAGCAAGGCATAGACAGCACCAAGGGCAACCCCGTTGATGAGGGCGTTGAGGAATACCTCAGTTGAGGTGAGGGGCGTGACTTGCGCCACCACCTCGGCTGGATTCATGCCCGGGACCTGTACAGCTCTTCGATCAGGTCCGAGAACATCGACTCCATCGCGTTTCGCTTCAGCTTCTGGGTGGCGGTGAGCTCGCCGTCCTCGTGATCCAGTTCTTTGGGGATCAGCTTGAACCGACGAATCGTCTCCACGCGAGCAAATTGCTCGTTGGTCTCGTCAACGACCTTCTGGATCAACTCGATAACCTCGGGTTTCTCCGAGAGGTCGCGGTAGGTCGTGTAGGGAATCGCGCGGCGCTGGGCCCAGTCCCCCACCGTGTCGAGTTCGATACCGATGAGCGCCGTGAGATAGTTGCGACGATCGCCGATAACCATCGCCTCTTTGACAAATGGTGAGGTCTTGAGTCGGTTCTCGATCTCGGAGGGAGAGATGTTCTTCCCACCCGAAGTGATGATGATGTCTCTAATCCGGTCGACGATCTTCACGTGAGTGCCGTCTACCCAGATCCCGACGTCACCGGTCCGTAGCCACCCATCGGCCGTGAAAGTGTCGGCGGTCTTCTCCGGCTGATTCCAGTAACCCTTGAACACCCCCGGGTGCTTGGTCTGAATCTCGCCCGTCACCGGATCGATGCGAAACCCGATGTCGGGATAGGGCACCCCAACCGTTCCCAGTTTCATCCGTCCGACAGGGTTGTATGTGGCGACCGCGGCGTTCTCGGTCATTCCGTACAACTCATACACAGGCACGCCCAGTCCAATGAAGAACTCGAGCACCTCCGGCGCTATCGGAGCCGCACCCGAACCTGCCCAGCGGCACCTGCGCAGACCCACCCTCTCCTGGAGCGCCCGGAACACCAGCGGATACCCAAAGGCGTACAACAGTCTGGAGGCGAAGGTGTGCTGGCCGCCATTGGCCACTTTCATCCGGCCGATGCGCTTGGCCATGCCCAGACCCAGCCCGAACCAGAGCCGCTTGAATCCGGTGGCGTCTTTGCCCTTGATCAGCACACCGGCATGCATCTTCTCCCAGATGCGGGGAACCGCAAAGAACAGCGTCGGTTGAATCTCCCGCAAGTTCTGCTGGACCGTTTCGATCGACTCGGCAAAGTTGAGGACGGTTCCGCACTGGGCCATCGTCCAGGTGGAGAAGATCCGCTCCGCCACATGACACAACGGCAGGTAGGTGAGGATCTGGTCCTCCGGATCCGGCTTGCGATTACCCGGCAACCGATCCTTGACCTCGATCACCTGCTCGGCGCAGTAGCTGAAGTTGGCGTTGGTGAGCATCGCCCCCTTGGGGGGCCCGGTCGTTCCCGAGGTATAGACCAGCGTCATTACGTCCTCAGGGGTGGACTCCGACATGACCCGCTCCACCGCCCCGGGATCTTGCTGGCGCCGTGTGCGACCCAGGGCCAGGAAGTCGTCCCAGAGGATGAACCGGGAATCGTTGCGCCAGTTGCGAAACCCCCGGGGCTCGGCGTGGATGATCTTTTCGAGGTGGGGAAGGTGATCGATCACTTCCATCACCTTGTCTGCCTGTTCTTGATCCTCGGCGAGGTGGACTCTGGATCCTGAGTCGGTCAGGAGGTACTGGACCTCGGAGGCTGGATTGGTCGGATAGAGACCTACGGTGACCCCCCGCACCGCCACCGTTGCCAGGTCGAGGATTATCCATTCGGGCCGGTCCTCGGATTGGATCGAAACCCTGTCACCTGGTGCGATCCCGAGGGCCAATAATCCGTAGGCGGCATCGAGTACCTGTTCCCATAGCTCGGTCCAGGTGATTTCCTGCCAAATGCCGAGATCCTTCTCGCGCATTGCCACGCCGTTGGGCCGTTGCTGCGCCCAATCCCTGACTTTGGCAGCCACAGTGCCATGCCCGGTCCTGGCCGGCGGCGCAGATGGGCGTTCAACTACTGCTGTCACAGGTCAATCCTCCTCACCGAATTTGTGGACAATAGAACGGGGCACCCTCAGGACGCCGGAAACACCACCAAGAAAATCACGCACCTTTTACCCATTCCGCCCCACCTGCCCAGTGTTCCTTCTTCCAGATCGGCACCCTGGATTTGAGTTCGTCAATCAGGAAACGCCCGGCGGCAAAAGCCTCGTCGCGGTGACCCGCCGCCACAGCGACCGCCACCGACGGATCGCCGACGGCCACCATGCCCACCCGGTGTTCCACCACAACTGCCTGCAAGTCCCATCGAGTCACGGCATCGTTTACCACCTCGGTCAGCTTCGCTTCGACCATCTCCGGGTACGCCTCGTATTCCAGATGGGTTATGCCAGTTTTGCCCGGAGAGTGGTCACGGGCGGTTCCCAGAAACAGCACCACCGCCCCGGCCGTGGGCCGGCTCACCTCCGCCAACAACGCCGCCGGGTCGATCGAAAGGGACCTCACAGCCACCCGCGTCGCTACGTTGTCGCCCTTCATAACATGGCAGTGTATGTCCCTGCCTCGTCACGCCTCACGCCTCACCCCTCACCTCTTCCATGGCTAACGACGATCTCTTCTCCAGGTTGTTCGAGTTGTTCAACCAGCCGGGACCTGTCAATTGGAAGCTCGCCGGAGAGGTGGCCCGCCACCTTGTCGGCGATCGAGAAGCTGTCGACCCCTGGTCTGCCGACCAGATAGTCGAGTTGAGCCACTTCTCCCAGGCTCGACTGGAGCCCGAAGTGCCGTTCCCCCTGGCCCCCCCACCCGACGTGGTAGTACTCGACTCCCGGCAATGGGTTGACAGGGTGCTGGAGAGCTTTGGCTATCTCGCCGAAGCGATCGCAGACTCCGCGGCCGTGCCGGTCCCGGGCATGGGCGCTGCTCTTGCCGGGATGCAGGTGGGAACTGTGGTCGGAACCATTGCTTCGTCCTATGCCGGCGCTTTCGAGGCGGGCCTGCCCATTGAGCGACCCGGCTCGCTCGTGTTGCTCGGGCCTGGCATCGAGCGGGTTCAGCAGTCAACCGCTGTCGACCCCCGGGAGGTCCGGTTGTGGGCGGTGGCGTCTGAGATCGTCCATCGCGGCCTCTTCGGGGTTCCCTGGCTGGTCGAACATCTGTCGAGACTGCTGGGAGGTTATGCGGCCCATCTGGTGCCCGATCCAGACAAGATCATGGAGTTGCTGAACTCGGATCCCGAGGTGCTGGCTGCCGGAGACCCGGCCGCCCTGGAACAGTTGATGGGAGGGGACAATGCCATGCCACACCGACGGTCCTTGGAAGGGTTCCTCGCCATCACCACCGGTTACAGCCGGGTCCTGGTCGCCAGGACTTTTGGCCAGATGCTTCCCTCGCTCGACCAGCTTCGGTCCCCCGGCCCAGGCGAAGGACCTCCGTTGGGAATACCCCTGGCGAACGCCGAACTGACCCGCAAGGGAGTCCACTTTTGCCAGGAGGTCGAGAAGCGTTACGGCAAGGAGGCGATCGACGGCATCTGGATTGGGCCAGAGCGGGTACCCCTGGCGGCTGAACTGGACGATCCGGTCGGATGGGCAGCGCGGGTGTTGCTTGAGGACATGACGGGTGAGATGTGAGGGACCGGAAGGAGCAGGTGATGACAGCTGTGGTAGGAACTCGGGCACCGGACTTCGAACTCCGGGATCAGAATTGGGAGTCGAAGACCCTGGCCGATCTGGCTGGATCCAAAGCCATGGTGGTCTTTATACCCTGGGCCTTCACCCGCACCTGCCAGGCAGAGTTGTGCACGATTCGTGACAACTTTTCATCGCTGGAGGCAAGGGGGGTGAAGGTGGCGGTGATCACTTGCGACAGCGTCGCCTCCAACCGTCGTTGGGCCAAAGACCAGGGATTCACGTTTCCGATCCTCTCCGATCATTGGCCGCACGGGGCGACTGCCCAGGCATACGGATGTTTCAATCCCACCCTTGGAATTGCGATGCGTTCGACCTACGTCCTCGACCCGGAAGGAGTGGTCACCGAAGTCATCGCATCGGAACAGATCGACCAGGTCCGGGACTTCGAGGAATACGAGCGCGCTCTGGCCTAGGCAGCGTCCTTACCGCCTCCAGCGATCAGGAGTCTTTCTCGACGGGCATGCCTTCGTTGGTGGCGTCGGCTTCCTGAGAGCCTTCCTGGATTCCCTTACGGAACTCCTTGGCGGAGGCTCCGAGCGAACGGGCCAATTCAGGAAGTTTGCGGGCGCCGAAAATCAGCAGCACCACCACGAGGATGATGATCCATTCGGGACCTTTTGGTGAAAACATATAGTTGAGGCCTCCTTACCCGCACAGCCTAGCCGGGCCTGATATCCACACCTCAAGGCCTCAGATCAGGAGATTGCCAACGAGTCGATCAATTTCTGGATCCGTTCCCGGGTGATGAACCGCACCCGGGGTTCGCGTCGCTCCAGCGCGTGGATCTCAAAAGGCCCGTACTTCTCGGATACCAGCAATCCTCGATTGGCCCCGCTGGTACCGAACTCCACCATAAAGCGGCGGATGGAGGTCTCGTCCAATTCGGGATGATCGCCCGGTTTGTAACGTTCCTCCACGATATAGGTCCGGTCGCCTCCTTTGTTGGCGAACCACCCCGAAAGGCCCGCCGCGCTGACCTGATACCCGAACAACTTCAGGACCCCGACCACCAGTTCTCCTGCCGAGGCCAATGCCGGGTCTATCCCCTGGGCTCTGAGGCCCGTGTCGATTGCCTTGGGGAGTCGCAGCTCCTGGGTCAACGGGCCCAGTTCGTCTCTGCGGTCGTGGGCCAGCGTGCCAGGCATCACCTCGGCGTCGATGTTGTCCTCGGAGAACGACTGCGCAAGGGGGTCACGACCCAAAACCGAGAGGTTGAGGATCCCCATCGGGTTCACCTTCGGTGGCAGCTGTCCGGGAGTGTCGAGCCGGGTTCTGCCCACCTCGACCACCGAACCCCGGCCACCTAGAGCAACCACTTCTGTCAGGTTTCCCAACGGAAGGTGGTGACGTCGCTCGCGTACGACCTCGATGGCCTCGCCCAAAAGAAGGTCGGCGAGAACCTCATCACCTTCCGGTGGGTAGGGAACGTTGAAACGCACGCTGGCAACAGTCCCATCAACCTGGAAATCGGTCACTTCAGGTCGGGCGTGCTCGATCTCGAGGGAGGCTTGAGGTGCCACCTTTGACGTCCGCCGTTTTTTCTCGGGCGGCTCGATTCCCAATTCGGCGCGCAATGCCTCGCGGCGTCGATTGAGCACTATGGCCAGCACGAGGATGACCACAGCAACGATAATTAGGGCCTGGCCTGGTGTCATGGAGGGGATACTACGGCAGGGTCTCGTCGGGGTCGGGGAGGAATATCTCGGCAGTCGGCTCCTCTACCCCGGCGTTGAGGCGATTGACCATCTCGCTTCGTGAGGAGGGGGTACCGAAGGCAGTGACAACGTCGTCCGCCATCAGCCCGGTCGCACCGGTTGGAACCAGGACCTCGAGCCTCCTGCGAACTGAAACGAGGGTGGATCCGTCGGGCCAGGAGATCTCCCGGACCAGCTTTCCATCTGCGATCGAACCGGCCGGGACCCGGAAGTCGTAATAACCGGCCCCCGGGTCGGTGCGCTGGTCAAGGCGGCGCCGCACGAGTTCCCGATCGGTCCGACCAGCCAGGGCCTTGTGATATGCGCGGACCGCCTCCTCCCGGCGGAACAGTCCAAGAAATTGGCCGCTGCCGTCGTCGGCTACCACCGGCAACCGGCCGACTGCCAGACCTGCCATTCTTTCCAATGCCCTCGACACCCTGGTCGAAGGAGTGACGGTCACGGGTCGAGGCGTCATAACCCGGGCCACGCGCATGTTGTCGGCGTCAGCACCAGCCCGAACGATGTCGCTCATCGTGAGAATGCCCACCAGGTCGGGTCCGTCAACAACCACCACACCGTTGTACCGGTAACGGTTCATTTCGGCATGGACTGCGCCGACCATTTGGTCGGATCGGGCGACAACGTGTGGTTTGTGCATCACCTCCCCCACCAAGACCGTGTCGAGCAGATCGACATCACCGTGGGGGGCAACGACAATGCCCCTTCGCTGAAGGGCGGACACATAGATGCTGCTGGGATGGAGACGGTCGGCCACGAAAGTCGCCAGGGTGGTTCCCAACATGAGTGGGAGGATCAACCCGTAATCCCGGCCTCCCGTGATCTCGAACACAAGAATCATCGCTGTCAGCGGAGCGCGGGCGACCGCCGCCACCATCGTGGCCATCCCCACCACCGCCAGGGCGCCAGGTTCGAGGGTCCCGAAGGTCCAAAACGGCTCGAGAAGCCTGCCCGCCGCTGCTCCAAGAACTCCGCCGATGAAGAGACTGGGGAAGAACGATCCGCCCGCCCCTCCCGACGTCGTCGTAAAGGTGGTTGCGAGGAGTTTTGCTACAGCCAGAAGGGCCAGAGCCCACCAGGCGGCCAGATCGAACCTGGTCACGGCCCCGGTCGCCTGCTCGGCCACCTCGGACTCAAAGAGCAGCCGCTGCAAGAACCCCTGGCCGGTGCCGAGCACGTCGGGAACTAGAAAACCGACGGCCGCCACCACCAGTCCGAAGACCACAGGGCGGCGCCACCCCGGCGACCGCTTTCGGACCGACCTGTCGACCACGTCGATCAGTTTGAGAAAGGCGATGCCCGCCAGAGCCGCGACCAACGCCAGGCCGACGTAAAGGATGAGCAAGCGGACGTCATCGATCCTGTGGGAGGTGGCGCTCAAGGTCAACTCCTCGCCAACCAGGCTGCGGGTGGTGATGGCAGCAACCACCGAAGCAATGACGATCGCCGAGACGTGACGGACCGCGAAACTCCCGAGAATGACCTCGAGTGCGAACAACATGCCGGCGATGGGAGCGTTGAAGCTGGCGCCGATGCCGGCTCCGGCTCCAGCCGCCACCATGCTTCGGACCTGATCCTCACCCATTCGGAAGAACCGTGAGACCACCGAACCGATAGCGGCTCCGATCTGCACGATGGGGCCTTCTCGTCCACCCGACCCGCCCCCGCCAAGCGTCAGAGCGGTTGCGAGCATCTTGGTCGGTATCACCCTCCCGCGAATACGGCCACCCTGCAGCGTGAGGCCGGCGATGACATCAGGGACCCCATCACCTTCCACCTCCGGCGCCAACCGTTGGGCAACCAGCCAGGCAAGCCAGAAACCGAGGGGGACCGCCACGAACACCCACCAGCGGGTGGCGCCTGCCCATCGCTCCAACGCGATGAATGTCTCTTCGATTCGCTCGATGACCAGAACCAGAGCAGCCGCGCCCACTCCAATACCGAGTCCCACCACCGCAGCAACCGCCAGCAAACCGGTGGTTTCGCGTTCGGTGAGTACCTCTACCGCCGGAAGACGGCGCCATCGACCCAGGAAGCCTTTGAGGGTTACCAAAGCCCGGCGAGGGTAACTGCCCGTCGTTAGCTTTCACGACGTGAGCTTCCTTTCTCCCTTGGGCCGCGCCACCGCAGCGCGTTTCATCTCGCGTGTCGGTGGAGAGGCGGCCTTCTTCGTCGGCATCTGGGGCAAGGCGACATTCGAGTTCCAGGCCACCCCGGCCCAACTGGCGGCGGTGATGGGCGCCCTGGGTGTGGCGTCGCTGGTGGGGTCACTGTGGTCGGGTTATCTCGTCGATCGCTTCGGCCCCCGCCGTGTGCTGGTCGCGTTCGAGATCGCTTTTGTTCCGGCGGCTCTGGCCGTGACCCTGGCAGGTGACCTCGCTCAGTTGACGCTTCTGGTGTTTCTGGTGGGCCTGTTGGGCGCCCCTGTCTACACGGCGGTAGCTTCGCTGGCTCCTTATCTGACCGACGATGTGGACGAATTAACGAAGATCAACAGCTGGCTGGAGGGGGCCGGTTGGGCGGCGTTCATTGTCGGACCGGCTGCGGGGGCATTGGCAGTGCGTTATCTCTCCCTCGATGCCATCTTCGTCCTCGATGCCGCCACGTCGCTTGTCGGTGCCCTGCTGGTGGCCGGCATCCGGCTACAGCCACGCCCCCGATCCGAGCGCACCACTTCACTTCGCGAGGAGATGAGTGCGGGCGCCCGCTACATCCTCGCTCGAGCAGATCTGCGGTTTGTGCTGCTCGCAGGTTCAAGCGTCTGGTTGGCTTTTGGCGCTTTCAGCGCTCTGGAGCCTCTTTTCTACCGCGAGGTTCTGAGGACGGGTCCAGAGGCGCTCGGGTGGGTCAACTCCTTATTCGGAGTGGGTCTGGTGGCCGGAACCATGCTGGTGCCACGGTTGCCTGCCTTCTGGCGTGGCACCCGCGGCCTGGCCACCGTTGTCGCCCTCAACGGCGCCGGTGGCCTCCTCTACGTCGGGACCAACCGGATGGCGGTTGTTGTGGCCGGAGCCCTGGTCTGGGGCGGGGTCATCGGGGTGATGGTCCCCGTTTACCGAACAATCCTTCAAACCCGGACGCCCCACCACCTGACCGGCCGTGTCCAGGCTGCCAGTCAGACCCTGGCCGACACGATGCGCCTGGTGCCCTTGCTCCTGGTGCCCACCCTGGCAGTCCGATTCGGCGTTCAGGCTGTCCTGATCATCAATGTCGCTTTGCTGGTACTCCTCGGGTTGAGCCTCGTCCCCATCGCCAGGCGATACGAAACAACTCCAATGAGGTCATAGGCTGGCGGGATGTGCAGGTCAATCAAGCAACTCCGCGAGGGCAGCGAGGTAGCGACTTCGCCTGAAATCGAGGCCGCCGCCCTCCAGTTCGTTCGCAAGATCTCGGGCTACCGACAGCCAAGCAAACGCAACCAGGAGGCATTCGAGAACGCGGTCGCCGAGGTCGCCGCGACCGCCGCTCGGCTTCTGGGTCAGATCACCGCCCGTTCGGCCTGACGCCGGGTGGAACCGGAAGGGTCATCCCCCACCGAAGACTTCCCGCGGAAGTGGTGGGTCTTTGCCACGGTCGCAGCTGGCGTGCTCCTCGCCACCATCGATGGGAGCATCGTCAATGTCGCCCTCCCCACTCTGGTGGAGGAGTTCGATTCGTCGTTTGCCGTTGTTCAGTGGGTGGCTCTCGGGTATCTATTGACCCTGGCTTCCCTCAGTCTCGGAGTCGGGCGACTCGGTGATGTGGTGGGAAAGAAGACCATCTACGTGGTGGGCATGGCTGCCTTCACGCTTGCCTCGGTCCTGTGCGGACTGGCTCCAGGAGTGGAGTGGTTGATTGCCTTCCGGGTAATACAGGCGTTGGGTGCAACGATGATCCTGTCGCTCGGAGCAGCCATTCTGACTGAGGCGTTTCCTGCCAGGGAGAGGGGCCGTGCCCTCGGCTGGATCGGCACGGCTGTATCGATCGGAATTGTGACGGGCCCGGTGGTGGGCGGAACCCTGCTGTCGTCGTTCTCGTGGCGTTCGATCTTTCTCGTCAACCTTCCTGTGGGAATCGTCGGCACCCTCTTCGCCTGGCGTCATGTGCCGCCAACCCCTCCCCATCCCGGGCAGCGATTTGATCTGAAGGGAGCCGTGGTGCTCGGAGGGTCGTTGCTGGGCTTCGCCCTTGGCCTGACGATGGCTCAGGAGCGAGGGTTCGACGATCCTCTCGTTGTCGCCCTCCTGCTGGGGTCCGTGTTCGGTGCGATCAGTTTTGTCCGGGTGGAGAGAAGCCATCCCCATCCGATGATCGAACTCTCTCTGTTCTCCAATCCCAGACTGTCCATCAGCGTCCTCACCGGTTTTGTGACGTTCGTAACGGTGAGCTCGTTCTTCCTTTTGATGCCGTTCTACCTGGAAGGGGTCCTTGGCCTTCCTACCCGACAGATGGGCCTGGTCATGGCGGTGAGCCCTTTCATCCTCGGCATCGTCGCCCCTATCGCCGGCAGCCTCTCCGACCGTTTCGGCGTACGCGGCATCTCCCTGGTGGGTTTGGTCGTATTGACTGTGGCTTACTTTCGTCTCACCGGTCTGTCGGAGACTCTCACCATCCCTGCCTATCTGAGCCTCGCCATTCCCATTGGAATCGGCATGGGGGCTTTCCAATCGCCTAACAATGTGGCGATCATGAGCTCGGTTCCGCCGCAGTTTCTCGGCATGGGAAGCGGCTTGCTCAACCTCACGCGACTGCTCGGTTCGATTACCGGGGCCGCCGCCCTGGGGACGCTGTTCGCCTCCCGGGTGCGGTCATACGCAGGTGGGGTTCTGCCTGAGGGTGGAGCGACCTCGGCGGCACCCTCAGCCCAAGTCGCGGGACTCGGTGATACCTACTTCGTAGCGGGATGCCTCCTGGCAATGGTCACCATTTTCGGGTGGTGGGCACTCCGAACCACCCCCAGAGAGGCGATCAGGAAGTGACGGCAGTTACCCGGTAGTCGTCGACCGCGTCGTCCCATTCGAGCGTGAGCAAACCCTTGGTGGCAGCGGCCTTGAGAAACTGGAGAAACCCGCCGTAGCCGTACTTCTTCTCAGAGAAGTCCGGGTTGCGTTTGCGAACCTGGTTCTTCAAACCCGACAGCAGCGGGCTGCCGTTCTTCTTTTGCAGATCCTTCACGACGCTGAGGACGAGTTCGAAAGCCTCTTGCTCTCCCCCACCGGATTCGGGGAACTGGACCACCGGGTCACCCTTGGCCGGGCCTTCTGCCAGTTCCACCACACCCCGGTCGCCGAGGTGGCGAAGCAACTCGCCAAAAGCCCGGAACCCGTAGTCGGCCTCGGAGAACGTCGAGTCTTTGCGCAGCAGGGCTCGCTTCAACGACGAGGCCAATACCGCTTCTCCGCTGGTCCGCTGGATTCCTCCCAGCGTTCGGGTGATCAATGTGTCGAGGTCCTCGGATGGTTCCTCGGCGGCCTCCGCGACGGTTTCCAGTTCGGGCGGGGTGGCAGTCGGTTTGGTGGTGGTTGCGGGGGCCTCCACCAGTTCGAGGTTCTCGTAGAAGAGGAACTCGTCGCAGGCGGGGGGCAACAAGGCCGACGTCGACGCCCGCACTCCCACCCCGATCACTTTCTTGTTGAGCTCGCGGAGTTTGTGGACCAGGGGGGTGAAGTCGGAATCACCGGTCCCGATGACGAAGGTCGTGATGTAATCACGCTCGAGCGCCAGCTCGATGGCGTCGACTGCCAGTTTGATATCGGCCGCGTTCTTGCGGGATGCCCCCAGGCGCTGGGGAATCTCGATCAGTTCGACATGCTGGCGGGTCAGCATCCGCCGGTCGTCGTCAAACATGGACCAGTCGGCATAAGCCTTCCGCGCCACCACTCGACCCCGCTCGGCCAGGGCGTCGGCAATCGGCTTGAGGTCGAACCGCATGCCACCGAGGGCCTCGCGGGCACCGATCGCCAGGTTCTCGTAGTCGAGGAAGAGGGCGATACGTTCTTCTTCGGGGGTCATGGACGGAGTCTACGTGGCTCGTACACTCGGCCCGGCGTCTGCCCATCGTCGAAAGGGACACATCTATGTCGCCAGCGGTCGCCCGTGGTCTCGGAGTCGTCGGAATGGCTCTTTATCTCGTCGTGGGCTTCTTCTACCTCACCTCCGGGCTGGTGGTACCCGGGTTCGCCCTGGTCGTCCTGTGGGCGGTTTGGCTGGGTGGCCTCTGGTGGATCGTCAGGCTCTGGCGCTCCCGCCCCCAGTTGATACCGCTGGTGGCGGTGGGGGCCGCGTTGTTCTGGTTCGCCTACGTCGAGGGCGGGGCCGCAGTATTCGGCTGGACCGCCTGAAGTCGTGGCGATGGTGCGGCCGATAAGAATTGCTGCTCAACTCCACCCCCAGCATGGCGACTACCCGAGCCTGCGCCGGGCGGTGTCGGAGTCAGAGGACCTCGGTTACGACCTCCTCTACACCTGGGACCACTTCTATCCCCTTTACGGCGGCCGTGACGGACACCACTTCGAGTGTTGGAGCATGCTGGCGGCGTGGGCGGAACAGACCAGCCGGATCGAGATCGGGGCATTGGTCACGTGCAACTCCTACCGCAATCCCGACCTCCTGGCCGACATGGCCCGGACTGTGGACCACATCTCGGGTGGCCGCTTGGTGTTCGGCATCGGTTCCGGCTGGTTTCGGCACGATTACGACGAATACGGCTACGAGTTCGGCACCACCGGGTCGAGGCTGCGCGACCTGGGCAAGGCGTTGCCACGCATCATCGCTCGCTGGGACAGGCTCAAGCCTCCCCCGATGCGTCGTCCCCCGATTCTCATAGGCGGCACCGGCCCGCAGATAACCCTTCGTCTGGTGGCACGCTATGCCGACGGCTGGCACGCTCGGTTCCCCAACCATCCGTCTGAGCTTGAGCCTTCGGTGGCCACCCTGCTCCAGTGGTGCGACCGGGAGGGCAGGGACCCGAAGACGATCGAGTGGGGTCTCGGCATCCAGCCCGACGACCTGGGTCGGTTCCTGAACGACAACGTGATGGCCTATGTCGACATGGGATTCACCCAATTCACGCTCGGTTTCAACGGCCCCGAGTGGCGGGTAAGTGACGGTGCCGACTGGTTGAGGTGGCGCGACGAGGTCAACCGCAAGCGTTAGCCGGCTCGATGATGGTTCAATAGGGGGGATCTGCGCCCGTAGCTCAGGGGATAGAGCGCCGCCGTCCTAAGGCGGGCGTCGGGGGTTCGAATCCCTCCGGGCGCACCCTCGAATCAACGTTGGGTGATTTCCTGCTACCCCCGTGAGCGGATAGTGTGCCCCACCGCGCCTTCGTGTCGGCGTGAGGAGTTTGGTTCGTTGGGCGGACTTCAAGCGTCGGCTGATCGGTAGGCCACTGGCTTCAGACCAGGCGGAGCATCAACTGCTTCCGAAGACTTTGGCCCTTCCGGTCTTTGCATCCGACCCTCTCTCTTCGGTTGCTTACGCGACCGAGGAAGCAATGCTCGTGCTCGCACTGGCCGGTGCAGGGGCCTCGATCTTCCTGACTCCCATCTCAATCTCGATCGCCTTGTTATTGGCGGTGGTCGTCATCAGTTATCGCCAGACCATCCGCGCCTATCCCCAGGGGGGCGGAGCCTTCATAGTGGCCAACGAGAACCTCGGGTTGCCCGCCGGGGTGGTGGCGGCTGCCGCCCTCCTCACTGACTACACCCTGACGGTGGCGGTATCCGTCACGGCTGGCGTGGCCGCCATCACGTCGGCTTTCCCGGAGCTGCTGCCCAACCGGGTACCGGTTGCGGTCGGGTTCGTGGTCCTCGTCACCGTGGTCAACCTGCGGGGAGCCAAGGAGTCCTCGACTCTCTTCGCCATCCCCACCTACGCCTTCGTGACCACCGTTTTCACCATGCTGGTCTTCGGGTTTGTCGAGTGTTTTAGCGGGGAATGTCCGAAGGCCGTCTCCGCCGGGATCGAGCTTGAGCCGGTCACGACTGTCAGCGCCCTCCTGATCCTGCGGGCCTTTGCATCGGGATCGACCGCCCTCACCGGTGTGGAAGCGGTGGCCGACGGGGTCCAAGCCTTCCGGCCTCCCAAGGCCAAGAACGCCGCCGCCACCTTGGGAATCATGGGGGCGATCTCGATCACGATGTTTCTCGGGATCTCAACCCTGGCGAGACTGTTCGACGTCCGCATCTCCGAAGAGACCGTTGACACCTATGGAACGGTGATCTCCCAGATAGGGCGTGCTGCCTTCAACGGGGGAATCGGGTTCTGGATCCTCCAGGTCTTTACAGCGGGCATCCTGCTGCTCGCCGCCAACACTGCGTACCAGGACTTTCCCCGCCTCTCCGCCATTCTGGCCAGGCACAAGTTGATGCCGCGCCAACTCCGCAACCTCGGCGACCGCCTTGTGTTCTCCAACGGGGTCCTCGTGCTGGCCACCGTGGCCAGTCTCTTGATCTGGGTTTTCGATGCCCAGCTGTCCCGGCTAATCCAACTTTACGTCGTAGGGGTGTTCCTCAGCTTCACCCTCAGCCAGAGCGGGATGGTGCGCCGCTGGTTTCGCATAAGAGGTACCGGCTGGGTTCGGGGCGCAATCATCCAGGGCATCGGTGCCTTGGTGACCGGCGTGGTGCTGATCGTCATAGCCAGTGTGAAGTTCGTGCATGGGGCATGGATCGTGATCATCGCCATCGCCCTGCTGGCCACCGGCATGCTCACCATCCGGCGGCACTATCTCGGGGTCGCCGATCGGCTCAGGCTGGCCTCCGAGCCGGTGGCACCCACCTCGAACCGGGCCATCGTCCTCGCCAGCCACACCGGGCGGGCTACCCAGCGGGCGATTGAGTACGCCGAAATGATCCAACCCCAGGAGATCACGGTGGTCCACGTACGGGAGCGACGCGACGAAGATCTCCTCGATACCTGGGACCGGCTCTACCCCAGCCATCCTCTCCATTTGCTCGAGAGCGACCAGGGCCGACCGTTCCGCACCTTGCGCGACTACATCGAAGAGCAGGTCGATGCCAACCCGGAATCGTTCATAACCGTGATCATCCCCGAACTCGTGCGGAGACGAAGGTTGGGTTCGCTGGTGACCCATCCTCACGGTCTGGTTGTGAAGCTGCTCTTGCTGTTTGTCCCGAGGGTGGTTGTCACGGATCTCACCTATCACCGTCCCCGTGTGCGTCGTCGGGACGAAATCGCCGACCCCGACCACATCACCAACCAGGAGGTGGTGGTTCTGGCGGCGGACATGACGATCCCGGTGCGGCGGGCCCTCGCATACGTGAAGATGCTCGGCCCCGAGGTGACGGTTGCGGCCCATCTCAACACGGACGAGGAACAGCGTGACCGGATGCTCCTGAGCTGGGATCCCGACCTCGGCCCGCTGACGATCCTGGAGAGTCCGTACCGCGGCATCACCCGGCCGCTTCTCCGTTACGTTCGCCGCCTGCGCCGTGATGCCCCCGAAGGCGCCCTTATCCATGTGGTGATACCTGAGTTCGTGGTGCCGGGATTCTGGAGCCAGATCCTCCACAATCAAACGGCTTTTGCCATCAAAGCCACACTCATTTTTGAGCCCGGGGTGGCCGTGACATCGGTGCCCTGGCATCTGGCGACAATGGAGTTCGCAGACGATTCTCCCGATTCCTGACGGCGCGGTCATGGTGCCCTTTTCGGGAATGGCGGCGGCGATATAACCTGGTGTCGCAGATGTCTGTCCCCTACTTCGAGCCGCTTTCCTATCTGGACTCTTCCTTCCTGGCACTGGAGACACCGACGACCCACATGCACGTCGCGGGGGTTGCCATTTTCCAGGCGGAGCCGCTCCGACAGGCCGAGGGAGGAATCGACATCGAGCGCGTCCGCGGGCACATTCTCGGAAAGCTTCAGTACATACCCCGGTATCGGCAGCGACTGGCGTTTGTACCCGGTATCAACCGCCCGGTCTGGGTCGATGACGATCACTTCAACTTCGACTTTCACGTCCGCCACACCAGCCTCCCGCGGCCGGGCACCGACGATCAACTCAAGCGACTGGCAGGAAGGATTGTCAGCCAGCAGTTGGATCGGGCCAAACCTCTATGGGAGCTGTGGGTGGTCGAGGGTCTGGACAGTGATCGGTTTGCAATCATCGCCAAGATCCACCACTGCATGATCGATGGAGTCTCCGGGGTGGATTTGACCACCATCCTTCTCAACGTTGTTCCCACGGCTGAGGAAGAGAACGCTCCAGAGTGGACCCCGCGTCCGGCTCCCAACAACAGCCAGCTTGTCATCGCTGAGGCCGCTCGGGCTGCCCGCCGGACCCTCGATACGTTGACCCACATCCCGACGTTGCGATCCAGGGGGCGGGAGATGGCCCTCACCATGGGAGGACGGGCTCAGGCGGCCCTGGCATCGCTGCGGTCTGGCTGGCTGAGCACCGCTTCGCGTACCCCTCTCAACCCGGACCTGGGACCCAACCGCCGCTTCGACTGGACCGAAATCCCGCTGGCAGACGTCAAGGAGATAAAGAACGCCCTGGGGGGTTCGGTCAACGATGTGGTCCTTGCCATCGTGGCGGGTGCCATTCGGCAGTTCCTGCTGGAGGACCGCGGCTTCGAGGTCTCCGATATCGAGTTCCGGGTGATGAATCCGGTCTCGACCAGATCGGCCGATCAACGGGGCGCTCTCGGCAACCAGGTGGCGATGTGGCTGGTGACCCTGCCGCTTGGTGAACCAGATCCGGTTGCCCGCCTTACCCAGATCAAAACCGAGACCGCCAGACTCAAGTCGACCAATCAGGCCCTGGGGGCTGCCACCCTGGTCGAGCTGTCGCGAGGAACCCCGCTCACTTTGATGTCACTCGCCAACCGGGTGGTGGGGCCCATCCTCCGGCCGTTCAATCTCACGGTCACGAATGTGCCCGGCCCACAATTCCCAATGTTTCTACTGGAGTCACGGATGCTGGCGAACTATCCGATTGTTCCTCTCTGGTCACAACACGGCCTGGGTCTGGCCATCTTCTCCTTCGACGGGAGACTGCAGTGGGGCATCCACGCCGACTTCGATGCGATACCCGACACCGATCGGGTAGCGGCTGCTCTCCAGGATGCAACCGCCGACCTCTTGACCGCCGCCCGGGGGACCAGGGTGGCTTAAACACCTTCTTGCGTAGATCCAACGTCATTTTCGGGCGGGTTTCTACGCAAGAATGGGTATCAGCCGCCCAGGACTGCCACTACCAGCAGACCATAGGGCCCGGCCACCACTCCTAGCCCAACCCGATCGTACGACCCGGCCAACAACGTGGCGCGGTTGGAGGGCGATTCGATCAAGGCGGCGTGCACTGCCCTGGTCGTGGAGGCAAGGCCAATCGACTCTCCTACGAAGGCCAGATTGATTCCGACCACCCTCACGCGATCGTTGACGATGCCGGTCAACGGGGAAGCGTGGGCCAGATAGCCGTCCCGGTACAACTCGGTAGCGTGGGCGGAGGCGACTTCAGCCAACTCGCCTGACCAGGCAAGAAGATCGACCCGCGCAGCCAAACGCTCGCGATTGAGCATGGTGTACAACTCCTCGGCCGAAGCGGGAGCCGGTCGCAGGCCTTCTAGGGGAACTGGTTCCAGTTCGACCCGTTCGTCTCCTTCCACCACCACCCTCTTACCCCCCGCCAGGTTCTCGAGGAGAACCACGGCCGACGCAACCCTCTCACCCCCCACCGCCGTCAGGATGCGGACCGGCACCGAGTCAGGTCCGGCCAGCGCCGACGCGACCCGCGACTCCTCGATGTCGTCGGACAGGCCTCCGATTGGGAACACCCGGAGGATGGTCAGGATCACCGCCAACAACAATGCTCCCCAGGCTGCGGCTACAACACTCCCGCCAATGCGGTTGGCCAGGTTGAGGCCCGGCAAGTCCATGATTCTGCTGAGCGCCCGGGCTGCAACCGCTAGGCCCACACCCACCGCGGTAAACAGAACCACCCCTGCACCGATTCGAGACCACTCGGAGGTGACTCCGAATCGATCGGTCAGGAAGTCCCCGATCGGCGCCGAGAGACGGAAGGCAAACGTCGCTCCCACAACGAGGCCCACCAGGTCCAGCAATTCTCGGATAAGACCGCGCATCCATCCCCGCACCGCCAACCCGGCCAGATATATGCCGAGAACAAAGTCAATCACGACGTGAGGCGTGAGGCGCGAGGCGTGAGTACCGAACCGAGACCCATGAGTGATTCTGACTCACGTCTCACGTCTTTCGTCTTACGACTCAAGAAAGTTCAATTCGCATTCGTTTGTTGGCCTTGCCCTTCGATTCGGTTTTGACCACTCTGACCTCCCCCACTTCCAGTGTCGAGCGGACATGGGTGCCACCGTCAGCCTGCCGGTCCAGACCGACAATGTCGATGACCCGGATCTCGTTCACATAGTCGGGAATGAGGTTCACCTTGGTCCTGATCAGGTCGGGATCGGCCAGTGCCACCTCGCGGGCGAGGAACAGAACCTCGGCCGGATAACCACGGACCAGTTCTTCGTTGAGGATCCGCTCGACCTCGCGGCCGAACTCGACCGACATCGATTCGAGTTCGAAGTCCATCCTGGCCATCCCGGGCTCCATATTGCCGCCGGTGACCTTGGCGCCAAAGTCCCGCCACACCACTCCGGACAGGGCATGCAGAGCCGTGTGCGTGCGCATCGTCCGATAACGGCGATCCCAATCGATAACGCCTTCCACCGCCATGCCGGGTTCGAGCAGACCAGGAGTGTCCACGACATGGATGACCTTTCCGCCCGCTCGGTAGGTGTCAGTGACAGCCACCTCGCCACCATCGGTTTTGATCAAACCGGTGTCGCCGGGTTGGCCTCCGCCCCGGGCGTAGAAGACGGTCCGATCCAAAACGACGCCCTCCGGGATGATCTCGATGACCTTCCCTTCGGCCGAGGCTGCATAGGCGTCCCTGGCTGAAATCTCCAACGTCATAAGGGCAGACGGTAATCAAACCGCCACCCAGACCTCGCCCGGGCCACTTACCCACGGCTATCCTGCTCCAACGCCCGTAAGGGGCTACCCGAAAATGGAAGGAAGAAAGTTATGAGACAAACGAGGCATGTGCGGGGGGTTCTCCTCATCGCACTGCTCGGGCTGGTTCTCGCCGCGTGCGGAGGCACTGGTGCAACAACAACCACCGCTGCCGCCGTCACAACGACGACAGCGGCAGCCCCGACGACCAGCGCCGCGCCAGCGGAATCGCTGACGTTCGGCGGTCTGCTGCCAGAAACCGGCTCGTTGGCGTTCTTGGGCCCACCGGAGATTGCCGGCGCCCTGCTGGCAGTTGACGACATCAATGCCGCCGGTGGCGTGCTTGGTGCGGATGTGGTCTGGTTGCCGGGCGACTCCGGTGACACCTCGGCCGATATTGCCAACCCGACAGTCGACGGCCACCTTGCGGCCGGCGTCCACGCCATCATTGGTGCGGCGTCGTCCTCAGTGACCAAGACCGTGATCGACAAGATCACCGGGGCAGGCGTGATCATGTTCTCGCCTGCGAACACCTCGCCTGACTTCACGACATACGACGACAACGGTCTGTATTTCCGGACCGCTCCGTCGGACTTGTTGCAGGGTCAGGTCTTGGCCGACCTCATTCTCGAAGGCAGCCTGTCCACCGGTGTGATTTACCGGCAGGAGCCCTACGGTGAGGGTCTCGCCAACGCATTCCGGGCGGCATATGAGGCAGCCGGTGGAGAGATCACCGACTTCATCGCTTACCCGCCAGAAGGTGTAACCACCTTCGACGCCGAAGTCGACCAGTTGGCTGAGTCGGATCCCGAAGCGATCCTTGTGATCTCCTTCGAGGAAGGCACGTTGATCCTGGACACGATGCACGCTCGCGGCATCGGTCCGGCATCGGGCAAGGCCGTATGGGGTGTTGACGGCAACATCACCGGTCTGCATAGCCAGATGGCTGATACCTCGGTGCTTGATGGCATGCGGGGTACGCAGCCTTCGGTCGACCTCTCGTCGATCTCGGACTTCACCGACCGCCTCGACACCATGATCGATGGTGGTCTGGGTGGTGTGTTCGCATACGGTCCCGAGACCTACGACGCGGTCACCATCGTCGCTCTGGCGGCTGAAACCGCCGGAAGCCTCGACCCGATTGCTATCGCGGCCCAGATCAACGATGTGACTCGTGGTGGTGAAAAGTGCACCTCGTTCGCCGAGTGTGTCGAACTGGTCCGTGCCGGCACGGACATCGACTACGACGGGCAGGGTGGGCCTTATGAGTTCGTCGACGCAGGCGAACCAGCTGCGGCCAGCTACCAGATCCTGACCCTGGGTGAGCTCGCTGAGTGTGCGGATACGTTCGTTGACCAGGAGCCGCCGTGCTTCGGTCCTGACCCCGCCCTCGACGAGTACCTGTTCGCCTCCTAGTCCGTCCCGCGACGGTTCAAGTAAACAGCCGGCCCATGGGGGCCGGCTGTTCTTATTGGACCTTGTAGCCTGGCGACATCGTGTACATGGTTGTCTTGCTACCGGCCGGAGTGGCGACCCGGGAGGTTGTGGAACCACTCGAGATCCTTCACGAGCGCTTGGGTCTCGACGTGGTGTGGGCGGGCCGGGAACGGGGTCCGGTCCCGGGTCACGATCCGCCGATGTCCTTTCACGCCGACATCGCGATCGACGAGTTGGAAGAGGTTCCGGCGGTGCTCCTGTTGCCGGGCGGTTTCGGATCTCTCGAATTGGCCCTGAACCAGGGCGTCCTGGCGGCTCTTCGCCGTTTGTCGGCGCCACCGGCAGTCATCCTGGCCACCTCGACC
>CAYYRT010000128.1:0-8780 GCA_964474055.1 uncultured Acidimicrobiaceae bacterium
GGACGACCCCCGCCTCGCTGAGGCCCTCGTGAGGGGCGTGCAGGGAGACTTCTACTGCGCGCTCGGCCGCTACGTCTGGGCCGGCGGGCTCTGGGGGAACGACCTGTACCAGGCCGACAACTTCAGCCGTGGCCGGCTCACGCAGTTACGGTCGCGTGAGGTCGAGATCTTCGATCAGAATACGTGCGAGACGAACACCTTCCCGCAGCTCTACCTCCCGCTGCAGATCGCGAGGGGTCAGGGCGAGAACGCGATCAGCCTGATCGAGGGCTTCGAAGCGGCCTCGGTTCCCAACCGGGAGCTCCTCCTCGCCACGGCCAACGCGTACACGGGCTATGCCTATCAGATGCTCGGCGAGCTGATGTGCGAGCTGGCGTTCGACGGCGGGCCGCTCGCGACGCGAGCGGACGCGATGAACCGGGCGGTCGCGAGCTTCACGTCCGCGATCGACCACGCGAACACGGCGGGCGCCGCGGCCGACGACATCCGCAACATGGCGTACGTGGGGCGCGCGCGCGCGCACCTGAACCTCGGCAACATGCAGGACGTCCTGGACAATGCCGGCCAGGTCGACGCGGGCTACGTGCGGTACGGCTTTTTCGACTCCTCGATCGGCCGCCTCTACAACCGCCCTTACCAGTACGTCACCCAGAGCCGTGGCAACAGCGGCTCGACTGTCCACCCGAGCTTTACGAACCTCATGGTGGACGGCGTCCCCGATCCGAGAGTGCCGCTGGAGCATTACGGGCTGGGCGTCGGGTTCGACGGAGTCTCGGACATGTGGGGGCAGCTCAAGTACACAGACCTCGGCACGGACATCCCGTTCGCAACCTGGCGCGAAGCGCAGCTCATGATTGCGGAGGCAGATCCCTCGCAGGCGCTGACGATCATCAACAACCTGAGGACGGATCCGTCCGGTCTCGCGTCCGAGATCGACGAGACGGCGTGGCCGCTTCCGACGATCCCGGCGGCGACCTGGGCAGGGATGACCACGGACGAGCAGGAAGCGGCGGTCTGGGAGGAGCGTCGGCGTGAGCTCTTCCTCCAGGGCACGAAGGTCGGTGACATGCTGCGGCTCGACATTCCGGGGGTCACGACCGACGACTTCGAGACCGGCGTGAACCAGCGTGGCGCCTCGTACGGGCCGCATACGTGCTATCCGCTGCCGGATCAGGAGAAGCTCGGAAACCCGAACATCGATTTCTGAGCCCGGTGTGGTCGGCCTCTGAGCCGACATCGCAGGAATCCGGATCGGCCGGGGCCGGGGCGGAGTCGTTCGATCGACTCGCCCCGGCCGCCGGCGCTGGAGTATGGGCGAATACCGTTCGGCTCCCGAGCAGCCGCCGTGGGCCGCGACCCCTCCCAGATCGACGTGTCGAACGCCCACCAGCTCCAGCTCGCCTGGGTCTGGGGGCATGGAGGACGGCGTGAGTCCAGTCGACGCCGTTGGTCCGGGACGGGGTCCTCTACCTCCCGAACCACGGGAACGTCATTCAGGCGTTGGACGCGGCGGAGGGCACCCTCCTGTGGGAGTACCGCCGGGAGTTCCCGGAGGGACATGGGTGGCGGCTCGGATTCGCGGAGCCTCCGCAGTAGCCTGGCCATCTCTCGTCATCGTGGCGACCCGGGACGCGGCGCTCGTGGCCCTGGACGCTCGGACCGGGAAGACGCGTTGGGAGACCCAGGTGAGGGACTGGTGTGAGGGATTCAACAACACGTCGGGCCCGATCGTCGCTGGAAACAGCATCATCTCGGGTTTAGCGCCCCCGATTTCTCTGGACAGTGGATTGGCGATGCCGATGGGGTCCAGAGAGAGAGGTGTGTTTGATGTCTTCCAAGCCGAGGGAGTCGAAAGCGACCGAAGGTCGTAAAGAGACGGCTAAGCTGCGGGCGGGCGTGGACGTCTGGCTCTCGGGGAGCTGGGATCCGGATCTCGGTCTGGTCTACTTCGGAACGGCCCAGTCCAAGGCCGTGGATGGCCGTCAGCAAGGGCCTGACGACTGCCGACTCGACGCTCGTTCGCGAACTCGACGCTCGCGCTGGACGTGGAGACCGGGGAGATCGACTGGTACTTCATGCACATTCCGGGCGAGTCGCTGGATCTCGACGAGGCCTACGAGCGGGTACTGGTGGACGTGTAGGGCCGCCCCGGGTGCTCAGCATCGGCAAGAGGGCGGCGGGTGGCTATCTGTACGAGATGAGCGAGTCCGAAAGACAGGGCCACCGCCTTGACTATTGTTGATGTGAGCACAACCCTCAAGCGGTAGACAACCCAAACCCAGGAGAGGCCCATGTGGATCAGGTCGGCCCCCCCATGCGTCACTCAGCTCGCCGCCGCGGCGCTGGCAGTTGCGTGGATACTGGTTCTGCCCGGCCAGGGCCTCGGGCAGACGAATGACACCGGTGGGGTCACGTTCGCGAAGGACGTCGCTCCAATACTCCAAGCGAACTGCCAGACGTGCCACCGCCCTGGCAACGTGGCGCCCATGTCGCTGCTGACCTATGAGGAGGTGCGGCCCTGGGCGTCCCGCATCGCGGACCGCGTGTCCGGCCGGATCATGCCGCCGTGGCCCCTGGACGTGACGGTCGGGATTCAGGACTTCAAGAACAGCCGAGCACTGTCGAGTGACGACATCCGAACGATCGTCCGCTGGGCCGATGCGGGGGCGCCGCTGGGTGACTTGGCGGAGCTGCCACCTCCGATCGAATGGCCGGGCTGGTCCGACAGCTGGGCATTCTCCGAGTCGTTTGGGCGGCCGCCGGATCTGGTGCTAGCGTCGCCCGTTTACCAGGTGCCTGCCGAGGGACTGGATCAGTGGCCGAGGCTGGAGAGCGTCGTGGAGGGGCTCGACGGGCCGCGCTGGATCAGAGCCGTGGAGGTCAGGCCGGGAAGCCCAGAGACGCGATACGTCTATCATCACGCCAACCCCAATCTCACGCTTCCTACGGAGCAGGTCTTTGAGGATGACATGGAGGGCGCCGGCCAACTCGTGCAGTCGGCTGCGGGCACCGACGGATTCATATTTCCCGAAAACACCGGGAGGTTGATCGTGCCGGGCTCCAAGATCACCTGGCCGCTGCACTACTTCCCGCAAGGTGAGGCCGTCGAGGCCTTCCTCGAAATCGGGCTGTGGTTTTACCCGGAGGATGAGCAGCCTAGGTTCGTGACGGCGGGCGAGGTGCACCTGGACTCATCGATGGGTACGATGACCGGTGCCTCGGAGATTCGTCTACAAGGTAGGCGCCCTGAGGAACCTCAGCTGCGTGGATCGCAGCCCGACCTCGTGATTCCCCCGAATAGCCTCTCCATGCTGCGGGGGGTAACAGTGCTTGATCGGAATATTCGGGTTCACAGCCTCCGTGGGCACTTGCACTTGCGCGGCAAGAGTCAGATCGTCGAGGCGGTCTATCCAGATGGTCGCTGGGAGCTGATCAATAAGCTCAACTGGGATCACGCGTGGGCCACGGCATTCCTTTACGACGATGACTCGATGCCGCTGCTGCCCAAGGGAACCACGCTGATCGTGACCTCCGTCTGGGATAACACGGTGGACAACCCGCACAATCCGGACCCCAACCAATGGGTTACTCGAGGTGACCGGTCTGTGGACGAGATGGGGCATGTGCGGCTCGGCGTGACCTACCTGTCCGACGAGGAGTTCGAGGAGCTGCTCGCGGAACGGGAGCAGATCCGGGCCGAGGGCCGGGCCAAACCCGTCGCGGACCGCGGAACTTCGAACTGACAAGCAAGTGACTGACGTACGGTGCCGCCCCGGTTGGCCCCCCGGGGTGGCCTGTCCGAATCCAGTCCTATTCGGAATGGGTCAGAGCGTGGTCGGGAGAGTCGACAGAGGGAGAACACGATGGGACTGCGATATCAGAGCCTGATCCTGCCGGGATTGCTGCTGGCTGGGGGCCTCACGACCACTGGATCCGTCGGGGCTCAGGAGCCCACGTCGGCCTTCGATGCTGATCCGGCCTTCGAGTTCGGTCCGCTGGGGAGCGTCCGGAACTTCCGTGCCGCCGGGATGCCAGTGATCCCGGTTTTCGACGGATGGATCGACCATGGCGATGGCAGGGCGGACCTCTGCTTTGGTTACATCAGTCTGAACCTCGAGGAGCGGAGAGACATCCCCTTAGGGCCGGAGAACTTTGTCGAGCCCGCCCGCTTCGATGGGATCCAGCCGACCTTCTTTCTCGAAGTTCCGCCCGGGTGGCACCGCCATTATTGCGTATTCTCCACTCGAGTGCCGACAGGCAGCGAGCCAGTTCGTTGGACGCTGAAGCACGACGGCTTCGAGTACTCCGTGCCGGGCCATACGGGGTCTCCCAGCTACAAGCTGGACAACACGTGGTATTCCGCGGATCGAGGTGCGGGGGGGGAGGGTGGCTCCATCGCACCGTGGGTCAAGTTTCTCGAGCCCGCTGGTTCCGAGCATGTGGGCCGGGCCGGTGCAGCCGAGGCCGGACCGGTCACTGCGAGGGTCGGGACTCCTCTGCCGCTCCGCATTGCGGTGACTCAGCCCTCCATCGCGGAGTACGAGGGCGACCCAAAGACATTCAACGTTTTCTGGTACAAGTACCAGGGGCCTCCCGGGGATGTGACGTTCTCTGATGAAACCATGCGCCTCAGCGGGGGAGACACAGTCGAGACGAAGGTTGCCACGACAACAGCGTCCTTCCCGGCGCCCGGGGAGTACGTGCTGCTCGTGCAGGTACTGAATAGCAGCTTCCCGTCCCAGTGTTGCTGGACGAACGGCTATGTCCGCGTGACGGTGCGAGAATGAGGTAAGGTCCCCGCTCGGCCCGCCCGATGGAACGGGTGAAGGTGTCGCCTCCGTCGCCGTGTGTGCCCGGACAGTTGAGTAAAGACGGCTTCGGAGTTCAGCATCCGTTGGTTCGGGCGCCCTGACCCGATTGGCACTTAACCGCATGGCGGCCTGATTAGGCAGGAAACCGGGTTTGGCGCCGCGAGGGACGACGACTTCAACATGCGCTTCCAAGACGTTTTACCCGGCGTCGCACGTCCATGCCTCGTGGCGCGTGTCGCACGGTGTCCGTATGATTCCTTGGAGGTCACCTGCTCCCCCACGCGACCATCTCAGTACGGGGATCGACACAATGCGAGTTGACGAGTACAGGACTCACTTCCTGAGCATCGCACGAGCTATCGCTCTCTTTGCGTGCGCCTGGCTCTCGACCCATGAGGTACACGCGCAGGTCCACGTAGCCGCTTACTCCTACGAGGGTACCTCGTCCTCCGACTGGGGGCACATGCCCGCGGGGAGGAGTTGGGGGGCTCCGAGCGGCGTGAAGATGGACATAGACGGCAGAAGCCTCTGGGTGCTGGAGCGTTGCGGCGACTTCAACGGGCCGGGATGCGCCGAGTCGGACCTCCCGCCGGTGCTGAAGTTCGACCCCTCAGGACGGCTGGTCCGGAGCTTCGGCGGCGGTATGTTCGTCTTCCCGCACGGCCTGGCGGTCGACCACGACGGCAACGTCTGGGTGACCGACGGGCGCGGAGGGGAGGGCAAGGGCCACGTCGTCGTCAAGTTCAGCCCTGAGGGGGAGGTCTTGCTCACGCTCGGCCAGCCGGGCGTTGCCGGCGAGGGGCCGTACACACTCAACCGGCCGTCTGACGTCGCTATCGCGCCGAATGGGGACATCTTCGTGGCTGATGGGCATAGCCGCATGGAAACGAACATGCGGATCGTGAAGTACGCCCCCGATGGCACCTTCATCAAAGAGTGGGGACGCAAGGGCTCCGCGCCCGGCGAGTTGAACGGCGCCCATGGGCTCGCCTTCGACTCTCGAGGGAGGCTGTTCGTAGCCGACCGTGAGAACGACCGCGTGCAGATCTTCGACCAGGACGGGAACTTCGTCGATGCCTGGACGCAATTCGGCACCCCGAGCGGCTTTTATATCACCTCGGACGACATGCTCTACGTTGCGGACAACGGCGCCGGGATCCGCGTTGGAAGGGCGACCGACGGAAGGCTCACCGCCTTCATCGCAGCCGAAAACTGGGACAGAGAATCGGTGAGGGTGGCAGAGAGCGTGACCGTCGACACGAACGGTGTCGTCTACGCGGGGGAGAACGCGGGAATGAAGCTGATGAGGTTCGTATTGCCGCGCTAGAAACACCTGAGGGACCGGCGCAGCTACGCCGGTCCCTCGCGTAGCTCCCAGAAAATCACCGACTGGCTATCGGCTGCCTTCGCTGGGCCTGCTCGGCGAGCACACGCTCCCGCTCCAAAAGCATCTGCTCGAAATCCTCGTCGGGGATGGGTTCCGGCGCGATCCACCGGCGGCCCTCGCGGAGGACGGCGATAGGCGAGGTTGCTGCCAGGGTATCCGTTGCGCGTCACGGACCCGGGGTTATATGATATGCCATTGAGATACGCGCAGGAGGGCGATCGCGTGCGCCCAAACATTCGGAGGTAGCAATGAATCGGACCGTTCCTCGGTTGGGGTGGTTGGTTGCCGTCGCGGGCGTGTTCCTCGGTTCTCAGGCGTACGAGGGATCGGCGCAGGAGGTGACATTCGCGCGAGATGTTGCGCCCATCCTCCAGCAGAACTGCCAGTCGTGCCACCGAGAAGGTGGAATGGGACCCATGGCGCTGCTGACGTACGAGCAGACCCGGCGGTACGCTGCGCGTATCAAGGCCAAGGTCGAGGCCCGGCAGATGCCGCCGTGGCACATCGATCCGAACATCGGCATCCAGGAGTTCAAGAACGACATCTCGCTGGCCGATGAGGAGATTCAGACGATCGTCCAATGGGTGGATAACGGCGCCCCGATGGGAGATCGTGACGACGTGCCTCCGCCGGTTGCTTGGGATGACAAGCCGGGATGGAAACTGGAGGCGGAGTTCGGACGGCCGCCGGACCTGGTGGTCATCTCGCCCCCTTACACGGTTCCGGCTGAAGGTCTCGATCAGTGGTTCGAGCCGGTTTCCCGCATCGAAGGTCTGACGGAGCCGCGGTGGGCGCGCGCCGCCGAGATCCGACCCGGTGACGAGGACAGCAGGTATGTCTTCCACCACGCGAACAGCGTTCTTGTCGGCTCCGCTGCCGGGAAGGACTACGACATCTATCCGTCCGACTCAGGGCGCCGAGTTGTTCCTGGACAGAGGATCGACTGGGCGATGCACTACTTCCCGATCGGCAGAGAGGTGAAGGATGCCCACGTCGAGGTCGGCGTCTGGTTCTACCCTCCGGGTGTCGAGCCTGAGTTCGAAGCGCAGTTCACTTCGTTCCTGACCGATCCGCAGGCCAACCGTACGGTCCTCCGGCAGGGTACCCCCTGCTGGTCGCAACCGGCCGGTGTTCCGCTCGACAGCCCACAGTGCCATGTCGAGACGCGTCTTACGGATCTGGCTTTGCCACCCCACGGCGTCGCGACACAGATCGGCGTGCATGTGCTCGACAGGCCAGCCCGGCTGAACAGCATCCGCGGCCACATGCACATGCGGGGGAGGTACCAGACCATGGAGGCGATCTATCCCGATGGTCGAAGAGAGGTCCTCAATCGCATCAACTGGGACCACCGGTGGCACACTGCGCATGAGTATGCGGACCACGTTGCACCGCTGCTTCCCAAGGGAACCGTGCTCATCGTCACGGCCCAGTACGACAACACCGTGAACAACCCGAACAACCCTGATCCTGATCAGTGGGTCTTCTTCGGGCGACGGAGTGCGGACGAGATGGGCCATTTCCACATGGGCATTACGTGGTTCGATGACGAGGCCGTGTTCGAGAGACTCGTCGCCGAGCGGCAGCGTGCGCTGGCCCGAATGGCGGCGGCACAGCAGCAGCCATGACATTAGCAGAGCCCCATCCGGAGTAGATCGGAGTAGATCGGAGATGTACACGAAGAGCCTTTGGCCGAAGGCGATGGTCATGCTGGCGGCGATGCTGACTCTCGGCTCCGCAGGTGCCGAGGGTCAGAATCCCGCGGAGAGGTACGATTTTTCCCCAGCGGGGGCGCTTCGGCCCCGCGGGCAGCCGGTCATTCCGGCGTTCGAGGGCTGGTATCGGGAGCCGGACGGGCAGTACCGACTGTGCTTCGGATACTGGAGCGCGAACACCGAGGAGGCGCTGGACCTTCCCATCGGCCCGGACAACTTCATCGAGCCCAGTCAGCACAATGGACTCCAGCCGACGCATTTCCTACCGGTGCCGGTCACCGGCGCGAGGCGACACTATTGTGTCTTCAGCATTCAAGTGCCTGCCGATTTCGGTGATCAACGCGTGGTCTGGACCCTCCGATGGCGCGACGAGTCCTTCTCCGTGCCCGGACACTTGACATCGGCCGCCTATCTTCTCGACGAGCCGGATTCGCCGTCACGAGCTGCGGGGTTCGACTTGCTCCGTGAGGAGACCGGCATTACCGACTACAGCCGGATCGAAGAGGAGGATCTCGAAGACTGGTACGACTACGATCCCGGGCAGACACAAGGTTCGATCGCTCCTGTCTTGCGATTCGTGCAACCCGACGGGCCGGCGGGTCGAGGTCGCAATGGCATCACTTCCGAACCGGTGCGGGTCGCGGTCGGGGCGCCACTCACACTTAGCGTGCATGTTGATGCACCGGATGGGCGACCGGCTCGTTGGTGGGTGGGTTGGTCCAAGTACCAAGGGCCAGGGAACGCCACCTTTAGTCAGGTAGAGATGGAGGCGGACCGCCGATACGACAACCGGGCCACGACACGCGTCACGTTTGATGAACCGGGTTCGTACATGATTCTCGTCCAGGCAATCGAGAATATCCAGTC